>NZ_JBSICC010000047.1:0-15327 GCF_058245955.1 Providencia sp. UF-224
ATTTGTTGCTGATATTGGTTGACCGTGCCCGTCATGTCGAAAGTGACGGTGATAGGAGCAAGCCAACGCACCACAAATACCGAAATGCTGAAACTCAGCACCACCGCAATGACCATAAAAAAGCTCATGGCTTTTAAGCACTCTTTGCGACGACGGCTCATGCCTCGTGCAGGCGTTTTTAGCACCTTGTCGACTAATGTCGTGTTTGACTCTGCCATTGGGATAAAGTCTCCATCTCTTGTGGGAATTTGCGATTAGCCAGCGCCAATAACGCGTCTTGTTGTGACAGCCCTTGAGCCATTTGAATTTCACGAAACTGGAAGTCATCCCCATCGGTTGAGTACAACGCACGACTAATCGGATCAGTCAGCAACCGGTGGAACGAGGAGCGCCCTGCGATCCGTAGCATAAAGGCACTGAAGTGTGCATCCCCCGCTGCAGGGAACCCCTCAATAATGGCGCGTTCAACGGGGTTGAATTGGTCATTATTTTTCTGGTTGTATTTACGGAACGCTTCCATATTTTGGCGCAAGATAATTTTGAAGGAAGAGTTACTCCACGCGGCTTTCGCGGCAGTACTGGCACCATCACCGTCAAAATCGTCGATCCCTTGTGAAATGGTAATGTAGGAGCCGCCGTATTTACGGGCAGTTCGGTAGCCGCTTTCAATAAAATCAGCAACAAAACGGCTCTTGTTATCCAGCAGCTTCCAACCTTCATCAATCGCCGCCAGTTTTTTGATACTGCGCGACGTTAAGTACATCCGTTGCTGGATGAAAATCATCATCGAAAACATGACGGCGGCTAACAGGTCGGGTTTATTTTGCAGCCCGCCCATTTCAAGCACGGTAAAGCGCACTTGCTCATTCAGTGCTGGCTTGTCACTGTTAAAATACGCCCCGTACAACCCTTTAGTGGTGTATTTTTTCAATGATACAATGATTTCTTGCATCTTATTTTGAACCGTACTTTGCGGATCAAAATAAGCGGCTTTGACTTGGGCTTCAAGGTAATCGTGAACGTCATCAATCAGGACCTTATTGCCTTTACGCTTGCTTGGGGCTTTCCCTTCCCACACTTCTTGAACAGCATTGAGGAGAATGGATTTAGACACGTCATCCATATCCCCCGAGGGATTGGCCAACACAATTAACAGGTCACGAATACTTTCCGCAGCCTCTTTAATGTCCACCACACCCGCGAACGGGTTGAATTTAAGGTCACGGGCATCGACATAAACACCCCCGAGGCTGTGACACAGCTCCTTATATGAATCCCCCATATCCAGCACATACGCCCAACCGCCTGCATCGAGCACTTGACGAATGAGCGCTTGCATGAGAAACGATTTACCACTGCCTGACGTCCCACACACCGCCGCATTAAAGTTGTCATTACCGAGGCCTGAACCCCGCTCAAAAATGTCGAGAAAGGAGAGTTGGTGCCGATACGACGGGATAGGTAAGCCTTTTTGGCAAATCCGGTTATCGGCCACCACAGGTAACAAGTTAGCGACGTTAAAGGCCTTGGCTCTGAGTGTGCCACCTGAACGTACCATGTCGCCCCAAAGTCCCTCTTGCATAACAAAAGGGAATAGCGCCAAGTAGTTACGTAATTGCATAAAGGTCGGGGGACACAGCTTCAAACGATTGGTGGTGTAGGTATTCATCAACGCCATTTCCGCTTTTAACGCTTTATCATCATCGTCTTCGCAAAATAAGGTGATACCGTAACTGTAACGCGCGAGGGCAATTTGATTCGTATCGAGCCCCTCACGCAGTGTGCCCCACTCTTCGGCTTTACGTTTTACCCCAGGCACCCAATTAATGTACTTGGAGTTAGCCCGACTGTTATTGGTAATAAACTTTTTCTTGGCCTCGTTTTGAGTTTTCACTAAATCTTCAACATACACGGTCATCGTAATGGCGAACGGGCATGACACACTGGACGCGGGGTCAAGTAAATTACTCAAGTTATCGCCCGTTTGCCACAAAGCAAACTGAGTCGGGTTTTTCTCCAGCATGTAATTCATGATGCGCGTTTTGCTTTTTTGTCCCTTTTCCATCGATAAGGATTGATGAATGGCATCGGGACGGATTTCGAGATTTATCGACCGTTCAGCACACTGGTCATTAAGGGATTCATACGGGTCAACGTTGCTACTCGGCAAGGCAATCTGGTCATGCCGAAAATTACTGATTTCGCGCACCAGTTGCAGTAACCCTTTGTCATTCATTTGCTCGCAGTGCAGGGATGCGCCAGCTAAAGACTCCATCACGATACTGAGGGTTTGATTGACTTTTTGTAATGTGAGTGCATCGGATTTTTTATGCTCTTCGGCATAACAAACAAATAACCGGTAGTTGCGTAACGATAACGGCAGATTGAGTTTATTATTCAACCCTACTAATGCGCCACGCTCGTAAAAGGCGCGAGTGATATGGTTAAACTTTTCTGCTTGTTCCCCTTGCCAACCAAAGTCTTTCAGACCATACCCCAACTGCTCACTAATACATTTGCTTCCCATTAACATAAAGGTTAATGGGATTTTGCGTGGGAGTTTATTGCGCAAAAAATAATCCAGTGCGTCGACAATTTTGTCATTGGCGCCCACTAAGGGCGTACACTCTAATGCAAAACCAATGGTGGTTTTATTGATAAACAGGCCAGATTTAGCATCGTAGTTACGGTACGGTAAGAGACTGCAAAAGGAGGGATAATCCATATTCTCCAAGGCTTCAGCCGCCCGTTTATTTCCATCGGGCTCACGCCATGCGGTAAATAAGTTTTTAAATAACGCTTCTTGCAATGACACGGGTTCTGGCTCGTCATCAAATACAATGTCTTTTGACTTTGGGAGAAAAGGGGCAAGCAGCTTATCGATTAAGGACGATTTTTCGTTCATGTTACTGGACTCTCCACTGACCATCTTTGACCACAAAAGAGACAACCGCTGGTTGATACAGGTTATCTTGCTCATCTATCCACGGGGCTATCCATAAGCGAGCCGTTGTGGTCGGTAATCGTTGAGGCGGTGCCATGCCAATATCACTCCAACTCGACCAGGTTTGTGCCGTGTGTTGAATGGGTGGAAGTGTATTCGATGGCACGGATTTTTTAACTGATACCGATGAGGACTTAAATGCGCCTAACGCCCCCACGCTTTGTGAGGAAGTGCGATTATCCTGAACCTCAGTACGAACAGACTGAGCCGAAGATGCGGTTGTCACAACTGGCACAGTCGGAGTTGCCAACGGCGCTAACCGCGGCAGCTCGGCTCGCTTTTGGGATGTGCCCTCCCCATTAGAAGGATGCGCCCACGACACATTTTGCTGTGCCGCTTTTTGATTGGCCTCCTCCATGGTCATGCAGCTGTCTTGTGCCGTGGCATTACAATCAAAGGAATCTTTCATGCCCGCGGTACAACCGGCGAGCAGGGTTAATGCGCCTAGAATTAGGAGTTTTTTCATTGTTGAGCCTTTTGAATACGAAATGGGTAAAAAGAAGAGAACGACGAGGAATATCAAATAAAAAACGTTATTTAACTGTATTTAATCGCGAGTCCTACGGAAAAGAAAACCACATAAACCAGAAGACATTTAACGATAAATAGGACCATTTTCTTGCGTGAAGGAAAGCCCACTTTCCCTGAAATATAGTCTGATTTTGAGTATTGCCCTAAACCTAAACAAACGAAGACAACCATCGTACTTGCCGCACACAGCAAGGAAATATTCCCGAGATACAAAGGTAAAGGTGATGAGATAAAAAAGTTACTCCCCCAAACGCTCATGCTCACTATTGCGATGAGAAAATTAATAATCTCAAGGGTGCGTATCACTTTAAATTGAAACTGTCTTTCTTCTAAACTGGTCATCATACTCACCTATTTAAAGTCATTAAATTGTTCAAGATGACGTGGAGAATGCTTATCAATATTTTCATCAATCGTCTTCAAGAAAAGGGCAAAGGTATGCTCCCAATCATTCGCACGGACTGGCGAGATAGTTTGTAATAAAGTTAAATACGCCGTTAAATAACGATAGAGGTAATTTTGAACCAGACCGTATATTTCAATCGCATAGTTTTCGTCATACTCAACAGATGGCGAAAAATAACGAAATTCATTAACCAATTTAATGGCCGGATAGTTGCCTGCGTAGTAATACGTTTTCTCGACAAATTGCTGATAGGCTTTATTTTCATGCTTTAATTGCTCAATCTCTCGGTTAAGCCGTTCAATTTCCAACGTTTGCTGCGTTTGCTGCGTTTGCTTATTACGATTAAAAAGTCCCATAATATCCTCAAAATTTAAATACAATAAACATAAAAGTTATCCCTCTATATTCGTCATCAATATTTTCAATAAGAATAATAGCCGGTAAATAAAGATGGAGAGAATATTGATTTAGACTTCTCATTATCAGGGTTAGTTAATCATTTTTTAATTTGAGATATTCATCTGGTGACAATTTGCTAATAAAATATCCCACATCACAATAATACCGATATTCTTCGGTCGCTATCTCTGATTTTAGAGGGGTATTACACTGTGATGCAAATTGATTAAGCTTATCAAACTGTCCCTGCTTTGCCTTATACGGTGTGAATGCAATTATCGCGGCCATACTAAGCCAAAACAGCCCACATAAAATCCCCAATATACGTTCTTTTCGCCAAAAAAAAATCGTTGAAACTATGGATATGCATGCAAGCATGAATATTAAGAACCACGTGATATACTGCATAAAAATTAGCATATGAACTCCATTATTTAATTGGCATTATCATTAATTGATAACATATAGATTGAATACGAACCCGAAGGTTGAAATTAATTTAACCCTTCTCTTCGTATTGCTAGGATTTTTCATCGATTACAGGTGTGTTCCAAATCGCATAGGCAACGTCATTTTCAACGACCACAAGGCCTTTATGAGCACAGCCTACACAGGTAATTATATCTTTCTCAAACAGGAAGTCTTCTGAACCAAACTCGGTTTCGACAATACTGTTTTCACTGCCACATACCACGCAGCGCCCTAGCCAGTTAATCTTTAATTTTCGTTTCATAATCATTTCAATGACTAGCTAAAGATTCTTTCTGTTTAATAAATTCCAAATAACGGTAGGCACTCATTTCTATATATCCGTTTTCGCACGTCAACTTATACTTTTCATTATTAATCTCAACACGATATTCTGGACAGATATTTAAAAAGGCTTTTCCTTCATCCATACTGTTTACATTAGCTACGTAACCAATGAGTAGCGCCACACCAAAACCAACAATTAAACCAACTATAAAATTAATCATAAAAAATTCCAATTAGATTTATTTTTTACGTATGCTCTCTTGGTAAACTTTAATCGCATATTCGTAATCTACTTTAGAAACTTCAATTTGATTCTTTTCATCACCTAAATAATAGATAACCTTCCCATGTCGTTCAATTGATTTAAAAATTTCAAGTGTTGAATACCGCTCACCATTTTCAATATATTTTTTACCCTCATTACGATTTGCAATATAAAATTGACATCCAACTATAAAAACCGGAACAATTACTATTAAACACAACCAATAAATGCTCGTTTCCATATTAACATTACCTTTTTAGCTATTTAGAAAATCGATAAATAAATGTTTATCTTTTTATTTATCGATATTTAGTTTTGATTTTTTCTATTAGTGCGATGAGTTTTGCTTTTTCCGCATAAGCCCAATATCCCGTAACAGGGTCAAAGACAACAAAATCAGCCTCAACATAGCGCAATCGATAATAGATAGTTTTTTTCAATTCAAACTCACGCTTCAAACTAGCATTTTCTTCCTCTATTTCTTTATTTCTAGCTCCCGAAAAGTAAATGCCATACACCGCAGTGCAAGCTATACCAAGAGCAACCAGTGTAATAGTGGTAATCATTTGGTATTTTTCGATATTTATTACGGGCATAACCATAAATAGTAACATGATAAAAAACATGGGAATTGCCAGTACATTATAGTCAGCAGGCCTAAGCTTTGGTGCCTTTTCCAGTACATCTAAGTTTCTGGCTAGTTCAGACCGTGATACTGATTGTCCCGCTGCACCGCCAACGACTAGACCACCGCTTCCGACACCGACACCCGCCCCATTCCAGTCATTATTGTGTGTCCCTTTCGCCACAATGCTTGCTAACGAAACTCCATCAGTCGGTAAATACGTTCGTTTCATGATATTTCCTTGTATGGGCTAATTTTCGCTGTCCGTAAATTGGTAGTGCTTGGGTTTAGCTCTGTATTCGTCATACGTTTCTTTTTCTACCTCAATCCACTCCTCCAAATAAACAGGGAAGTTATCCGGATTGTCAGCCGTTTCTTTCTTTAAATGGTCGTATGCTTCTGGATTATTTGGCTTATATTGGCTGAGGAGTTTATCTAAACGTTCATGTTTAATCGGAAACTTGCTTGCCAAATTAAATTTAACGCACATAATGGCAGTGATAACAAACGCAAGCACAATCCCGGAAACATAGATTGGTAGGTTTAAATCATTAATTAAAAGAGAGACTATCCAATTTAAAATATAAACCATAACAACAATGATAAATAGATAGGTCAAAATAAGTGTTCTAGCTTGCCTTTGATTAAACACGTCATCAGGAATATTGTTTACCAGCATAATATATCTAAATAACTTTTTATTTTTCATGTTGATATTTTTTAACTGCATTAAGCGCCTCAAAGTAATCTTGTGTCGGGACATATGTGATAACCCCCTCACAATCCAATTGATTAGTTTTATCTCGAAAGATCCCATTATCAATATTGACCACTCTCAATTGGCAATGTGACAACCAGTATTCACCCTGTTCATAGGATTTCCTCTGTGCTCGCTCATCAGAAAGCATCCCTCCTCCGCCCAATATTAAGACCACACAAAGCGTCGTCCACAAATAGCCAAGCTGGTTCCCCTTACGTACACACACGATCGCGATGACAAAACAAAAACCTGCCGCAATAAAACTCCAGATTATTAAACTAGACATATCAGTGTACGCCTCCTTACTCTATAGCTATGAATTAGCAATTTATAATCACTGACTGTGATATTTTAAATTTCTTTTATTTTTTATCTTTTAATTCTTTAAATTTCTCAGGTGATAATGAACTGGTATAGAAACCCGCATCACACTGATAGCGATATAACCCATCAGCCAATTCATGTTTTACAGGTGACGTGCAGTGATTAATAAAATTATTAATACGACGATACTCTGTATTCTGGTCCCAATAGATCATTAATTTCGCACCTAAAAAACCAAATACACCAATAACACAAATAATTATAATAGTTTGCAATCGTTCCATTGTTTTCTCATTTTATTAAATTTGAAATTAGCGATTAGCTTGTGATTTTTTATAAGCTTTAATCGCCTCTTGATATTCATCCACTGACACATTTTCAATCACATCACCGCAATTGAGCTTATTGGTGTTTGACTGAAACAATCCATTATCAATATTGGTTTCAATCAGCCGACATTGGTTTGTATATTGGTTACCCTTCTCTATTAGATATTCAATTTTTGTTTCATTTTGAATGCTAATAAAAATAAAAAGCACCATTGGTATGAACGAAAATAATAAGTAAGGTTTTAACTCTAATATTAACTCTTGAAATATCTCTTTTCTTAATCTTTTTTTCATTGAATTCATATTATTCCAATAAAAATAATAGCTTAAGCACATGTATATACTATAAATGTTTAAGCTGTCTTGATACGCTTTAACGGCTTCGCGATAGGATTTGATATCAACATAGTTAATTAAAGGTATAGGGTCACATTGAAGCTTATGCGAATGTTATGCGAATGTGGATAGACAGGATTAACCTCTTTTAATTTATTGAGTCTATTTATCTTCAGCCTTTAAGCTGTCTTGATACGCCTTGACGGCTTCGCGATAGGATTTGATATCAACATTGTTAATTAAAGGACCACATTGAAGTTTATGCATATGTGGATAACAACGGTAATAATTGTAGATATTGATATCTCCATACCCCATCCTTCAACTATTTAATAGCTTCAAAGCTGCGATTATCGACGACTTTTGGAACGTCTCTATTAAGGATGTTCAGTAATAAAACTGAGCGCGCTTCTCCATCGGGTTCGTTATAAATCGCTTGAATCCCCGCAAAAATACCATCCGTAATGACGACCTCATCCCCTTTTTGCGGCAAGTTATCACTCATCTCTTTGACGAAGTCTGGTACAACCAGTGTCGCAATCACTTCATTAGGCACAACGACAGGGTTATGTCCAAATCGCACAAAGTGACTCACACCGCGGGTTGATCTGATCGTCGAAAAGTGGATAACTTCATAATCAAACTTCACGAATAAATAATTGGGAAACAACGGTTCCATCACGGTTTTACGACGATTCCTTACCATTTTTTCGGTTTTATATGTGGGGTTATGTGCACTTACGCCTTGACGTTCAAGATGCTCAATTGCCCGTAAAACTTGGTCGCGCTTACAATATAATAAATACCATTTTTCCATGATGTCTCACTTGAGTTGATGGTCAGCACTCAGGATTTGTACAACCCAAACACTTAATCCGCTGTAAATCGCTAAAAAAATGACTGAATCCCAACTGACATGATGAGAAACAAATAATGCGGCCGGAGAAATCGTAATGAGCGTCATAAATAACGTACTCAAGCGCATCCGCTTTTTTAGCTGATGAATTCGATTTTGCATTGGGCTGTACCTGAATAATGACAATGAAAATTTAGAATCGATAATGAAAGGACTTTTGTTACTGCGGGATATTCTCAACGGGGACGGCATCCCCTAAAGAAATCCGTTCTAATGCTTGCTTTGAAACGGTAATACCTTGGTTAATGGAACTTTGCAGTGAATCATCTTCTTGCTTTTGCGATTTGGCTTTCTTCATCTGCTCAATAAACATCAACTGAAAACCTTCTTGAAAAACGACAGTAGCATCAACACCTGCGCCTATTGGAATAACCGCATGGTACTGTTCGGCACGTTTAATCAAATATTCGGAAACCATTTTTCCAGACTGTTGAACCCCACCGCCAAGCCCTCCCCGCGCTACATCACCAAACGTCGTCGTATCACTGGCACCAATCCCCACGGTGGTTGAGCCCACTTGAGAAATGCCCGAGCCTAATGCATCAATGAAACCACCCGCAAACGCATAGCCGACTAACTTGCCATTTCGGATGACAGGCTCGCCTTTAATCCCGTTTTTACCCATAAAAGAAACATGGCCTTTAAAGGGGATATCGATGGTGTGACCAAAAAGTTTGCAAGAAAGACGGTCTGTTCGAATCAGAGCTCGTTCACTGGAAATATCCCCATAACCGCCCGCAGTAACCATGCAACCACTTAAATCATACTCTTCGTTATTCGGCATTATGAGTTTGCCCGTTAAACGAAACTGCATGGGGGATGGGTTACTGTTTCCCGTCACAGAGGCATTCGTGTCAGCACCTTCAATCACCATGGCTTTAGCAAAGCTTCCAGACGGAATGTAGGGTAAATCCGGCAAATCGGTATTTTCCTGCTCATCCTCATACTCAATGGTCATGGAGGATAAACCTTGCTTTAATACGGGGTTCACATTGATTTGTGGTTGCCCGACAGGATATTGCCCGCCTTGATAAAAAGCCGTTGGCGGCGGAATTATCGGTTGACTGGCTTGAACATTAGGGGTCGGCAAGGTTCCTACAGGCAGTTGCTGCGGTTGTGGCAGTCCATTATTGGTCGCATCACCGTGTATCAAACTGCTCCCCATGGTGGTCAGTTGGTCTTCTAATGCCGTTAAGTCTTTGTCTTGCTGTTCAATTTTATCGCGATACGCTCGGTTTTCTTGTTCCAGCTTTGCAATCCGTGCATTCACTTGCTTCATTTGCTTATCCATTTGAGACGCAGTGGATTGCAAGTCAGCCATCGCGGATTTACCCACATTCTTATCAAATGATGAAGTCACCACCCCCGTCATATTGGGGGCTGGCTTCGCGGATTTGACCGATGCCTTTGGCGTTGGCGGCAAGCTCATATACCATGCCGCGCCCCCAATACCCGATAATCCCAAGGCCAACAATACAAACAGTGCAGTTTGTTTTCGCTTTGCGCGAACATTAATATTTGCCATTTTCAACCTCATTACTGACGGTTAACCAGACCGTTGCCGTGGCACCTGCCAGAACCGTATCGCTATAGGGATAGATAACGACAGAACGAACATTATGCTGATTGAATAATCGTTCACTTAACGGTTGGGAGACTGAACTGGTGTTCATCACATCCAACTGATACACCCGTAACTCACCGCCATTCCACATTTTGTTTGCCGTCACTCGATATGCCGATGGCAACCTAAATGTTGGCAAAGCCGCGACAGGTGCTAAAGCAAACCCATTCGGTGTTTGTTGGTTCAGTAACGCTTTGTGGATTTCAACTAAGACACGTGGATACGGCAAAGCGCGCTCCCAACGTTTTGCCACGGCACTTTGTGCCGGCTGATCTGATATCAGTTGCAACACACGCCCATCTCTTTTTTGCGGAACAGCCACAACGGATACGGTTAATCCCCCTGCGGTTCTCACATAAAACGTAAACGGTTTGGTTTGCGCAGTCATTAACACCACGCCGCCATTTGCACCCCCTGTAGCCCCTTTTTGATTACCGTTAATAAACATGCCTTGTGCACTATCGATGGCCACAATTCTATCGCCAGGTACAACCAACATATTCGGCTCGCTATTACTGAAGCTCACCTTAATTTGAGAATCGGGTGACACTGGGATTTTGGTTGGCAGCTGTGCCATTGGTTCTGCTTGTACCGTTGATACAAAACAGCACATCAACAACGCTAAACAGAACCCCCTTATTGGGTTACTTTTTTTCTTCATCAATGATGTCCTCAAAACTGATCACTTCACTAATTCCATTGGCATACTTGATATGCAACCGCAATTTTTTATGTTCAGGTAAGGCTTCTCGCTTACCTATCCACGTTTTCAGTTCGCCTTGAATATCAATAATCCCGTCAGTGGGATAGACCTCCATTTTGGTCATGTAAAAGGCCGAGGTGACGTTGTTGTTGATGATTTCTTTGGCTTCAACCGCTAACACATCTTGCATTTCAGGACGTGCCTCTTTGGCCACATACCGTAATAAGGATTGATGGTTGGCTTTCACCGATTCGGGGCTCACGTTGTAGCGAAGGAACAGTAATGATTGCGAGACGGATTCAAGATAATTGGCATCAGCATGTGAGCGCGTTAAGGTAAACGGGGTATCAAAGAACATCGGGATATAGGTTTCTTGTCGACTATTGAGTAAGTCATCTAATCTCAGCCACGCGAAAATATTACCTGTCAAACTAAGGCCTAACATAAAGGTCAGTGTAATAAACAGTAACGAGGTATATTTTGTGGCGGATTTAGCTGCGCTCAGTTTCATGGCAGCCTCCTTCCTTATTTTAAATAAAGTCTGAACGCAGAGTCAGGGAGAGATTTATAAATGCTTTTGAAGCAGTAAGCGGGTAAGTACCAGTAACATGCATTGAGTAACCACTGACTTCCCCGCCCTTTTTTGAAGTACCTCAGGGCATACCAGAGCAAAGCACCAACCACAAGGCCAGTCATGTAATGTCCGTCATAAAAGCCCCACGACATGGGGCCTAGTAGAACGGCGGTTTCATCATTGGGTAATGGGAGAATACCGCCTTGCTCGGTTAATGTCTGAGGAAAAATAAAACGCTGGGCACGTTCATTTTCCATCAACATTTTCCTTAATTACGGCGTACCTGACGGCGCGTTACCAATTAAACCAAATACAATTTTGGTTCCCACAATAAAGACAGGAATAAGCAGCAATAACGCTGGGTTTTGAGCTTTCATGAAGGCTAAGAAAATCAGGATAGCTTCACCGATCATGATGTAATACATCACAGATGACCCTTCACCGAAAGTATCGCCCGCATCAGTTGCCCCTGCTTTTGCTAAGTCTTCCGCTTGCGCAAAGCCCCGTGCCGCCATCCATAAAACTAACGGTGCTGCGACATATTTATAGAGGGATTTGGCTGTTTTGGTGTTCATAGATGCCCAAGCACGCGCCAGAATACCCTTTCTTTTTGCTACTGGTGAATCAACCGCAATTTCACTCATGATTATATCCTTTTGTTAATAGATAAGTTGAATAAGCATAAAAAGTCTTTCAAAAAACAATTGAGCTAATTAGCTCGTTTTATTCCCTTACCCATAAAACAAAAAATGAAACGTAAATAGATAAAGAAATAAAACGCGATAATTTTCCCTGGTTTTGGGTAAAGCTACCGCTCCGGGTGTGCATTGCCATTTTTTAGGCAAAGCGATCCCGTTGCTGTGTGTAATCAACAAAAACAAAAAATAAAAAGGAATAAACTCAATAATGGAGTAAATTAATATTTAATTAATAACTCTTGGTAATTCCCTTCAATATGTTCAACAAGTCGTAGATGATCAGATAATCGTAAAACGGCTTCGACTTTTTTAGAGCGTCGCGCTCGCTTTGCAGATTCTGTTAATAAACGATTTGTTTCAGCACTAATCGGTACACTTATTGTGACCGACTTATATTCTTTTTCTTTCATGGAAATCTCATATCCATTAACCATGAAGTCATCTTATATAAAAAAATATCTCTGTAAACACCCGAGCTGGGCGTGTAAATTTATACAGTATTTTTTATAAGAGATAATGGAACATAACAATCCCAATTTAAATATAATCCAACATCAGATAATAAATTTCGATCATATAGTTCTAATTTATAAATACCTAAAATACGACTAACTGTAGATTTAATAGTATTAATACTTTTATCCATAGCATTAGATATCTCTGGGTTTGTTAAACGATGAATAACTAACCATGCAACAGCCCATTCGTGATCTGTTAGACTTTCCCATGGTTTTTTATATTTCAATCGGTCAATGGAGTTAAGAAAATCTAATTTATTATCAAATCGATCATCTCTTATAAAGAAATCAGCATGAAACATTCTAAATTTGATATTCGTATTTTTCATCATACTGTATATTTTCAGGATGACCAATTGGTCATTTATGAGCATTTGATAAGAAATGACCTCTAATGCTATTGCAATATGCCCACTTGTTGGGATAACTAATTCAATGGATGAAAGAGTAAAACCATTAGTGGCTTTCTGGATTTTTTGGGAATTTAAAATTGAGTTAACACTTTCAGGTGAGCTACAGGATAAAACATGGTTATTTAGGTCAGTTATCATCCAAAAATAAACATGTTTTAAAAAATCCGGCAGGTTTTTGCGAAAAACAGCTTGTTTTATAGCGTCGAGATCAATAGGATCATGAATAGACATGTAACCATCCTCTTAGGCTTCGGTTATCTGTTTAGCTCAATAAGGGAGGTAGGACTCCTTTATTGGGCGATTCTTAAATTTTAATTAAAAAATCAATATGACTTAAGGTAAATATACCTATATTTACAGGTTAAATCAATCATTATATTCAATAAAAACAGCATCTCCATAAGCAATGATATAGCTAGTAATCCAACGACTCCCTATTGTTTGCATGGTTCCTGTTTCTAACCTAAAGTTAATTATAGCGTTACCTCCATTTTCTACTGATATACTCATTAACTTATCTTTAATTTGCTCATCTTCATGTGAATATTTTCCCGCTTCAATTATCATAGAGACCTTTACAAGCCCTAAATTTTTTATTGATTTAGCATTACTTATATTAGTCGTTGTAAATACTCTATTATCATAATTACAACTAAGTTTTAATTGTGAATCAAATAATCCCATATGTACTCCTAGCTCTCTGGAAAATACTCATCTAAAATAGACTGAGTCCTGTTTTTAAAATCCTCAACATACTCTCTATAATTATAACGGTTGTCTTCTTTAATTTCTGTTAAATCAAACATCATTTTGAATAAAATTTGAATACATTGCCGTGATTTAGTCACCTCTTCCAATAATTGTTTTTTATAACGCTCCTCTAAAGATAACCCATCATCTCCTTCTTTGTCTTTTTCTAAATTCTCAACAACGCGCAATCCAATATCAAGTAGTTCGGAGCCAACACTGGATATGTTTGCATCCGCGCCATCGGCTTTCCGCTTATCCACTAAATTACGGATACCATCTAGTGTTTTTTGTTTCATATATATATGTTGACGAGGCATTCTTTTATTTCCTTTGTTTTTGCTAGCCGCTAATTGTGGGCTGCGAGGTAATTTTACTCAGACCACCTCTAGCCCACTAATTTTGGTGATGAAAATTAAACAGATTAAAAACAGTATATTATAATAGCCCATTATTAGACCACTAAATTTTGCAAAAATTTATATATTTTTGATATTATTAATAATACACACAAAGTGCATCTATTTAGCCCACATATAGACGCTATTATTGGGCTAGTAATGGGCTTAACACTAAAAATTTTAAAATTTTCACCTATTTATTTTTAATTAACATCCTGATTTAATGATAAATTCTTGCAAAATGAAATTTTGCGTAGTGTGTGATGTCTTTCTTTCAGAGGAGCGTATTTATTGCTCCTCGTTTCTTTTGGCTTGCATTTAAATAGTGCTTTATTTTTTAATTAAAATGGGCGATTCTGAGTTAAGAGAATTTATTATTAAATGGGGTTTCATATGCGAATGATCTGTATTCTCATTGCGTTATTTTTTTCACCGCTTTCATTTTCGTTTGATTGCTATGATAAAGCAGGAAATGATTATCAAATTGACCCTGATTTATTACGTGCGGTTGCCTTTCGTGAAAGTTCATTCAAACCGAATGCGATTAACCAAGCTTCACCGACGCGATACGCTATTGGCTTAATGCAAATTCATTCGCAAAATTTTAACGAATTAGCGCAATATGGCATTACCGAAAATCATTTAAGGCAAGATCCGTGTATGAATATTTATACGGGGGCGTTTTATCTGGCGAAGTTTATTCGAATACAGAGGGATGTTTGGAAAGGTGTTGGCGCTTATAATGCAGGCTTAAAAAAATCCGAGGTTCAAGAACAAAAAAGAAATCAATATGCGCTTGAGGTCTATCACATTTATCTTAATATTAAACAAAACAACTAAATTTAATCCTTTTACTTTCTTTTTTTAACGTTATAATCAGGTTTAATATTAAGTAATGCATGTGGCTTAGTATTAAACTAGAAACGCGCCTTTTGGCGCGTTTTCTTTAATAGCTCGTTTTTCTAAGTACCCGATTAATTTCTCCACCTATCCCATCA
>NZ_JBSICC010000048.1:0-14505 GCF_058245955.1 Providencia sp. UF-224
GCTTTGTTTGCTTTGTTTGCTTTGTTTGCTTTGTTTGCTTTGTTTGCTTTGTTTGCTTTGTTTGCTTTGTTTGCTTTGTTTGCTTTTGATGAGGCATTCGACGATTGGAATGGTCTTAAAAAAGAAAAAGATGAGTGCACTGACTCATTTCAGGGTTTATCAAAGCAGCTTAAGTACACTCATCATTATGCTATGTTGCTACCCATACCAAATAGTGAAGTCCTTAAGCCTCAAACTCTGAAGCCTTATATACTCCTTGGGGGCTGGGTAGCGATTCGCATATATCGATTGAGCACCTTTTTTACAAATCGGTGAACGTGGCAGATTGGTTTAAAACGGAACCAACCTCCTGTGGTGGGCAGAGAGTATTATTTACGGGCGAGAAGGTGAAATTTGCAAAAGAGTTGGTTCCAGCGTTAGGCGTAGCGGCCTTCGAGGTATTCCGTCCAATGTTTGAATTTATTAAGTCAAAATGCTCAGCTCCGGCAGAAGCAGCTGTAGCCTTGGTGTAAAATGAATTATGCGGAGTTACGCATTTGTCGCGTAATCGTACGTAATTTAAGGTAGCTTTATCTCAAATCTCAAATCTCAAATCTCAAATCTCAAATCTGGTAGCAGTCTGCTAGATGGTGCCTTGGTTTGAGGTGCCCGTAGCTGGTGAAGGTTTGAAAACGGGTATAAATACCAAGGTTTAACATAGAGTTGATGGCAAGAGCGGGAAATAGATTTTATTTCGCGGAGATCTTGCTAAAATGCGATTCAATGTTTGGTAGAAACAACCAGCCTTCCAATACCCGCCTTTTTGATTGAGCCGCCTGAGTTGATCAGGTGCTGTTTCTGAAAGAGTCAAGATTCGGTAATGACTCCAATTTATTGGTAATGATTTATCGTCAGATAATGTCCAATAACTTTGTCATGCAGTTCCACCGACCTTGCGAACGACAGCGACTTCCTGCCTAACTTTGCCAGATACTGTCTCAGATTCAGATAATTCGCTGCTAGCGTGATTTAGCCCCGACATAGCACCACTGTTCGTCCATTTCAGCGCAGAAAATGACATCACTGCTTGGCTGCTTATACTCCCACAGTACCTGCTCAGAAAGTTGACAATATTGGGATTCGCTTAACAAGTTTGAATCTGGCCATTATAAAATTCAATATTTTTAATTATTTGAGTATTTTGTTTGCTGATTTATGCGAACTACCATTTTGATAAAGTTTCATAAATTGAAAAACTTTGTTACACTCATACTATGAGTTAATTTATTGTTTTTAATGTTTATGGTTACTTAACACTGAAAAATTATGGTATACCTTATAAATAATGATATCGAGTTTAATTATGATGAAAACCTTTTATTTTCTCGTAGTTTAGACATGAGTCAAGTTTTGTTAGTTCCGTCTTCGAAAATTCTAGGTTTCCTTTTAGAAAATAGAGGCCAGTTAACTAGTCAGAAAATATTGTTTCAGGTTGGTTGGGAAGATAAAATAGAATATGTGACAAGTAATGCTTTTTATCAAAATATTTTATTATTAAGAAAAGCTTTTGAAAAACTAAATCAAAGAAATATTATTATTAACATCCCCCGAAAAGGATATATGTTAGATAATGATGTTCTAATTAAAAAAATATCAGAGTCTACGGAGTCTACGGAGTCTACGGAGTCTACGGAGTCTACGGAGTCTACGGAGTCTACGGAGTCTACGGAGTCTACAATACATCATACATATAATAAATATAAATATAAAATCAAAATGATTTTTATATGTTTTTTTATTTTTTCGTTTTATATATATTACTATGTTAATAAAAATACACATAAAGCATATAATTATTCCTATTGTGGGGAATTTAATGGTTTAGTTGTATTTTGTAATGATGATAGTGATTGGGAATTGGTTGATTTTAACTTTATTGAAAATGAATCAAAAAAAACAAATCATAGTTATAAATATATTTATTTGAGAAGGCATGATTATAATAAATCAGATTATTCTTTTTTATATTGCGAAAATAAATTTAGTTACTTTGATTTATTTTCAAATAAATGCATATCATATCATGTTGTATTGTAGGAGGATGTGTGCGTACACAAAAGATTTTTTTGTCTGTTATTTTTTATTTGTTTTTATTTATTTCCATTTTTTATATTATTCTAAATTATTATGTTGAAAATGAACTATCAATAATAAACTGTAATTCGAATGTCATTCGTACCGATAAAAAAAATAATTTACTTTTAAATTCTCAATATACATTTTCATTGAATGAGAAAAATGGATGGTTAAGAATTAAAGGTGAGATAATTCAAGATGATAATATTTATGTTGTTAATAGAAAACTATACTTTGATTTGAATAGGAATGAGAATGTTTATTTGTTAGAGATCAATGAAATAACCACTGGGATAGATGATAATACTCCTTCTTCATTGTTGTCTCAGATTCTACCGTTAGCTTATACGCAGAGAGGTCGAAAGATGGATCTTTTTGTTTATCCTCAAACAAGTGATGGGTATATAGTCACATCTAGTGAGCATTATGGGGTTTATTGTAGTAATTAAATTAATAATATAAATTCATTTAGATATCCTCATAAGAGACTAAGCATTGCTTATTTTGTTTTTTGTTGGCTATTGTTTTTTTCTATATCTCAATATGTTATGTATATAGGATATACTCCAGAAAATTTGGAAAATTATTTATAGGTTAAACTCTTAATGATAATAGATAATATTATGAAATGATACTTGTGAATATTATTATAATCGACATAAAAAAATATTTTAACACCAGTGTTTGTTAGTCTAATGCAAAACTACTTTTAGTGTGTGTATATTTTGATACTTATTAGCTGATTTAAGCTAGAGTAATGATTAATGCTGTTGTATTACACTGTAAACCTATATGGAATTAAGTCCTAGTTCAACATATCCTGATTGCCTACGTATCTCATAATGGTTTTTTATCTACAGAATCATACTTCAATATTATCTAGAAAATACTAATCTCTGACTATTTTTTAAATGATCATTTTTTAGCAATTCCTAATGGAAGCATTTGGTTTGTTTGTACTATAAGGTCTAATAGCTAAGCCAAGATGTTGGAACAAGATATCTATAGTAGTTACTTGTGTAAGAAAATTTTGCTGTGTGATCTCAACTCTTATCTCAACTCTTATCTCAACTCTTATCTCAATCCTTATCTCAATCCTTATCTCAATCCTTATCTCAATCCTTATCTCAAGTTTAAAATATAAATTAATCAATTGGTTACAGATTTTTTTTTATTGAGGTTTTATTTGGTTTTTTTTGTGGGTTCTATTCGTTACTATTTTCCCATTGAAAATCAGCTGATATAAAAAATAATTTTCACTAGCGTCATGTTGTGAACTCTTTATTTCGTTTCGCACTTAGCTTAATTGTGTGCTAATGCGTGGTTCATTTTACAAAAGAGAATAATTTTACGTAAGTTATTACGGTATTATTTTCTATATATAAATGTGAAATACACCACCTGTGGATAAATAAATTACAAATTGTTACAATTTACATGATTAACATTTTTACAACATCTTTATGTTGTATCTCATTGTTAATTTAATTCGCCGATGTTTTTAACGCTTTGTGGGCGTAACATAATACGCATTATAAAAACAGAAATCTTTTTTATAATTTTTTTGGATTTATTTTACTTTTAAATTACACGGACAGGTTGTAATCTTAATCGGTACCAGATATTAGTTAAGAGTACTTGTTTCGTTATGAAATCATTAGTGGTAACAAAATGAATAATGAACTTTTTGAATGTTTTTCTATTTTGGATAATAAGGATGCAATAAAAAAAATCATTGCAAAAAATGTTGGGAAAAGAATAAAAATTCTTAGAGAGAAGTACAATATAAGTGGCTCGGATTTGGCCAAAGTACTTGGCGTATCTCAACAACAGTTATCTAAGTATGAAAAGGGTCTTGTTGATATGTCAATATCAAAAGTAATACTACTTTCTATTTATTTTAATGTCAATGTTGATTATTTTTTCAAGAAATAAAAAATTGATTTTGTTTTTGTTACCCTGTTAATTTATTCGGTGTATATCATTATGATGAATAATAAATATTTGAGCCAAGATATAGGCATGTTCTTAAAAAAAGCTAGAAAAGATAAGTCATTAACTGCTGCTCAATTAGGTTGCTTAGTTCACTTAAGTCAACAACAGGTTTCTCGTTATGAACTAGGAATTACAAAAATTAACATCGAAATGTTGGATGTTTTTTTGACAGTATTAGATAAAGATTGGGCAGACTTTTTTTTCAGTGTAATGGCTTGTCATTCAGAAGATATTAAGTGGACGATGGAAAGTCATTATTAAAAACTAATTTTAATAAAAACCTAAAAATACAATTAATTAATTAATTTTTAATATTTTATTCTAAATAACTCTCTTTTACTTGGAGTGTTATTTGATGTGTTTTTTATTTACTAAATACCTATATTTTTATGTTAGTGAATAGATTCGGCATCCTTTAAGGATGTTATTAGTAGTGTTTTTTTTTTTAACTAAATTATTTTTCTAAGGAAAATTTTCATGAAATTAAAATCAATTGCTGTGGCTACCGTTGTTTCTTTAGGCTTAATTTCTACTGCTAATGCAGGAAAAGATGAAGGTCACGGAAAAATTACTTTTTTTGGCTCAATTATTGACGCTCCTTGTTCTATTAAAGCTGGTGATGAAGATCAATCTATCAATTTAGGTTCAATTTCTAATGTA
This sequence comes from Providencia sp. UF-224, assembly GCF_058245955.1. Taxonomy (NCBI): domain Bacteria; kingdom Pseudomonadati; phylum Pseudomonadota; class Gammaproteobacteria; order Enterobacterales; family Morganellaceae; genus Providencia; species Providencia sp. UF-224. The sequence goes on from NZ_JBSICC010000048.1 coordinate 4,771, forward strand.
GCACTAAAAGATGGTGGTAAATCTACAGCAAGACCTTTCTCTATTAATTTAGAAAATTGTTCATTCGGTGATCCAGCGACCAAAAATAAAGTGACTGTCACATTTACGGGTGCTGCGTCTGAGAAAAATACTGATTTATTAGGTATTACTGGTACTGCAAGTGGAGCTGGTGTTGCAATGACTGCTCAAGGTGGTGCTTTACCTATTAAATTGGGTGAAAAAACAGCTGAACAACTCTTAGGCGAAAATGATAATGCCTTAAACTTCTCTGCATATGTACAAGGTGAAGGTGCTGGTATCCCTGTTGTTGAAGGTACATTCCAATCAGTTACAAACTTCGAGTTACATTATAACTAAGTTGCTTATTGTCCTCACTGCTTAGTGTCACGTCCTATGCACACGGAGCTTTTTCGTGTGCATATTTCTCAATAAGGCAGTTACTGGCAATAGATTAAGGATTTTATTATGCGAGGTAAAGCGTATTCTCTTTCCGCGTTTATTTGTGTTTTTTCCTTGGGGGGGGGACCCATCTCACAGGCTGCAGATGAAGGGCATGGACGAGTCAATATGCGCGGGGCAATTATCAATACCCCCTGTGCTATTGCGGTAGAGAGTCGCGAGCAAGTCATTGATATGAAAGTGATTCCATTTGCAGATGTCTTGCGTCATGGACGAGGCCATAGCCAGCCATTTTCTATTCAATTAGTCAATTGTATTCTCGAGCGTCCTGATCAACCGAACTGGTCGCAGTTTCAAGTTACATTTGATGGAGATCGGGATGGCGAATATTTCAGTGTATATGGGGACGCATCGGGTGTGGCATTACTTATCATGGATGAATTCGGAAACAAGGCTTTACCAGGAAAGGCATTACCTCTGCGTAATATTATCTTGGGAAATAAATGGCTGAATTACACGATAACACTTGTGCCTAATCAGCGAGCTTTAAAAGCTGGTGACTATTTTTCCACCATTAGATTCAAGTTGGATTATTTTTAGTGATGTTTCGGCTGTCTAACGATAACTAAAATAACAGCTCATTCTTTGATATAGGAACATCGCAGAACTATGCGATATATACAAGAATAACAATGATTAATAAGGATAAGGGATGACGTTGTTACTACAAAATTATAGGCTGCATCGTCACGTATTAGGTGTTTGTATCTTGGTGGCTTTGGCATTACCTAATATCTCCTTGGCAACTGATGATATTCAATTTAATACCGATGTGTTAGATGTCACTGATCGCCAAAATATCGATTTGAGTGTCTTCTCTCGGGGTGGTTATATCATGCCTGGTACATACGACATGGTAGTGCGTATTAATAAAAATGAACTGCCAGAACAATCGATTTCTTTTTATGCGGAAGTGGAGGATCAGAGTAAAAGTCAAGCTTGTTTAACGCCTCATCTCGTTGAACAACTTGGATTTAAACCTGATGCATTGAAATCAGCTCTATGGGGTCATGACGGGGAATGTTTAACTATAAGCAGTATTGACGGAATGGAGACTGAGGCAGATTTAGCCACGAATAGTTTATACATAAATATTCCACAAGCGTTTTTAGAATACACCGATGAGAACTGGGATCCTCCTGCACTATGGGATGAGGGGATACCGGGAATAATGTTTGATTACAATGTGAATGGCCAAGCGCGTAATGAATTAAAAAATGGTGTTCGAGGATATAACCTTAGTGGGAATGGCACCACTGGCTTGAATATAGGGGCTTGGCGTTTGCGCGCTGATTGGCAAGCGAACCTTAATCACTCAAACCAATCAAATAAAGCGATTGAACGGCAGTGGGATTTTACACGTTATTATGCATATCGTGCTATTTCTTCACTACGCGCGAAATTAACCCTTGGTGAGGATTATCTGAATTCGGGTATGTTTGATAGCTTCCGCTTTATGGGGGGGAGTTTGGTCTCCGATGATAATATGCTACCTCCGAATTTACGTGGCTACGCTCCTGAAATTGTGGGAGTAGCGAAGACCAATGCTGTTGTAACAGTGAGTCAGCAAGGCCGAGTATTATATGAAAGCTCGGTAGCAGCTGGACCGTTTCGTATTCAAGATTTGAGTGATGCGGTTAGCGGTGAACTGTTGGTGCGAGTAGAAGAGCAAGATGGTAGCGTCCAAGAGTTTACTATGAATACGGCGAATATTCCATATCTGACTCGTCCTGGGCTAGTACGTTTTAAGATCGCAGCTGGCCGACCCGTTGACTTTAAACATCGGGTTTTGGGGGAGGTGTTTGGTACAGGAGAGTTTTCTTGGGGAGTAAGTAATGGCTGGTCATTGTTTGGCGGCACGTTAAATAGCCAAGATTATAATTCATTAGCAGTTGGGGTTGGACGTGATTTATTGGTCCTAGGTGCTTTATCTTTTGATATTACTCAGTCCGTTGCTCATTTACCACAAGCATCGGGTAACCAATCAGGGCGTTCATATCGACTAAGCTACTCAAAAACGTTTGATAAAATTGATAGTCAAGTAACATTTGCGGGTTATCGTTTCTCTGAACGCGAATTTATGAGTATGACGGATTACTTGGATGCTCGTCAATATGGTACGCAAGCGGGACATGGCAAGGAAATGTATACCATTTCATTTAATAAACAATTTAAAGAACAAGGATTGAGTACATACCTTAACTACAGCCATGAGACATACTGGGATCGCCCTCAAAACGATCGCTATAACTTAACACTATCGAAATATTTTAATTTTGGTCAAGTACGTAATGTCAGCCTATCGTTATCTGCGTTTAGTAATAAATATAACAATGTTAAGGATGATGGGGCCTATATTTCTATTTCCATGCCGTTTGGGGCTGACTCGACGGTCAGTTACAACATGTCGACTAATAATGCGGGGACTAGTCACCAAGCCAGCTACTTTAATCGGAATGATGAGCACACAACTTACCAACTTACAGCGGGTCACTCTCAGGGGGGGGCGAGCGCTAGTGCTTTTATTACGCATGAAGCCGATTTAGCCCGCTTTAACGGTAACGTGTCGTATGTGCAAGGGCAATACAGTGCCTTTGGTCTTTCTGCTCAAGGGGGACTGACTATGACACCTGAGGGGGGAGGGGGACACCGCATTGGTATAATGGGAGGTACACGTCTCTTGGTTGATACGATGGGAGCAGCAGATGTGCCTATTCGAGGGTATGGTGCAACAACGTCGACTAACCCTTGGGGAAAAGCTGTTATCAGTGATGTTAACAGTTATAACCGCAATAAAATGAGTATTGATTTAAATAAAATGAATGACAATACCGAGGCCACTAAGTCTGTTGTGCAAGCGACTTTAACTGAAGGAGCAATAGGGTATCGTCAGTTTGACGTCATATTAGGTCAAAAAGGTATGGTACTTATCCAGTTAGCTGATGGCAGCTATCCCCCATTTGGGGCGAGAGTTAAAAATGAACGCCAGCAAAATACTGGAATTGTAGGAGATGAAGGGATGGCTTATCTCAGTGGTATTCAACCTGGAGGGACAATGATTGTTTCTTGGGGAGAAGATAAAAGCTGTAAGTTAGTTTTTCCAACCACGCTGCCAGCCGATATGTTGACTCAGTATCTATGGGTAGCTTGCCAAACGATGGATGAGGCTCAGCCGTCTATTAAACAAAATCGTAAAACTGTGAACTTAGATTCTTCACTTCAAGCTCAGTAGACCTTTAACAATAATTTTGGGGTAAAAGAAGGTGGCTCAACAGTGGCTGTACCATCAGTATTCTTACTTGTAGAGTGCTCTCTCGCTGAGAAAGTAGGATTGGTGACATAGATAAATACTTTGATGGGACTGGCTAATAAGCTGAATTCTTCTACCGTAAACACAGAGAACTAAACAATGAATTTGAATAAATTTTGCATCTATTCTGCATCTTTTGGGGGCTTGAATAAACCTCAAATTGGGGGGGGATCGAGAAAGTCATTAATTGCTAGTGTGGTATTAATGAACATGCTTGCGAGCTCAGCTCATGCAGCAATCGCTCTGGATCGTACTCGTGTGGTATTTGATGGAGATCAAAAGTCTGTCAGTCTGAACGTGAGTAACCAAAATAAGCAATTACCTTATCTTGCTCAAGGATGGATGGAAGATGAGGCTGGTAATAAAATTCAAAGCCCTTTTACTATTTTACCTCCAGTACAGCGTATTGATCCAGGAAAACCGAGCCAAATAAAAATTCAATCGTTACCTGCGGTCAATACGTTGCCGCAAGATAGAGAATCCGTGTATTACTTTAATTTGCGTGAGATCCCCCCAAAAAGTAATAAGCCTAATACGTTACAAATTGCTTTACAAACACGGATCAAATTATTTTATCGGCCCAGTGGAATTGCGATAGATCCAATGGCGCCGCCCCCACAAGACAAAATTACTCTGACAAAGCAGGGGGGGGCATATACTGTGAATAATTCGACACCATATTACGTCACTTTTGTAGATGCAAGTCGTAAAAAAAATACTTCTGGTGCGAAGGATTTTGAACCCATGATGGTTCCGCCAAAAAGTAGTATGCCACTTACTGTAAATACGGCAACCGTTGGTGACCACCCAGTTTTAACGTATGTGAATGATTACGGTGGTCGTCCTCAGTTGAGTTTTCAATGCAGCGGTTCTACTTGCTTGGTGGTTCCAGATAAGAATTAATGCTGAAACGTCTTTCCTTATCTATTTACATGAATAAGGAGGAAGATAAAAGGAGTAGCAATATGGGCAAATTCAAAGGACAAAAGTATACAACTCGAATCCTATGGCAGTCTATTATGCTGGAGATGATGGTTGTAGTTTTATGTGGCGCACAGGCTGCGCCACAATCGCATATAGTGACCAAAAACTGGAATCAAGTAAATAATTGGGATGTGGATGGAGCATATGGAGTGTTGTATGTTCGCGGTGCTTTAACAGAAAGCGCATGCCGTTTAGAAATGAGCAGTGCTCGACAAGATATTGATTTGCATGAGATTGGTACTGGAAAATTGAGAAATATAGGGGATTCTGGTACCCCAGTTAGCTTTGAGTTGCGTTTAGCAGATTGTTTAGATACTGAAATTGGTTTACGTGATACACGTACGGGTGGGCAGATGCAATCAATCGGGCAACCTGCCGTGCGTGTGAGTTTTCGTAGTATGCACGATATAGATTCTCCCCAATTGATTAAAGCTCACGGAGTCTCTGGGCTGGGGCTTCGTTTGCTAGATGAGAGGCGACAGGATGTGCGTTTAGGTGAAAGAGGTCTACCATTGCAATTGGAGCAAGGGGAAAATACCCTGCGTTACAGTGTGACACCAATACGAACTGCAGCGTCACTCGAAGCAGGGGCTTACCATGCTGTAGTGAATTTTCACTTAAGCTATGAATAGGAGGCTGTATGAATATATCTCAATGGATTGTGCTAATTAAGTACCGAAAACAACAACTCGGTTTAGTAATTATCATGAGTCTTTTGAGCTCTATGGCATCTTCAGTTTATGCTGCAGGTGATATGAGGTTTGAGGGCACGTTAATAGCACCTCCTCCATGTAAAGTGGATGAAACAAACCAGATTGAGGTGAATTTTGGTGATCGTTTAGGCATCAACAAAGTGAATGGTGTCGAGTATGCGAAGCCATTGAATTATACATTAGATTGCCAAGATACAAGTGCGTTGGGCTGGAAGCTCTTGTTAACTTTGGATGGAATAGCAGCTCCGTTTAATGCAGACATATTTAAAACTACAAGTTTAGAAAGTAATAAAGAGAATGAAGAAAATTTGGGGATCCGTATCTATCTAGCGGATGGCACTACGTTAAAACCCAATAGTCAGATTGAAATACGAGATATCCAAAATAAACCAGAATTAATGGCTGTACCAGTAAAGCGCGCAGGTTCAACTCTTGTTGAAGGTCGCTTTGAGGCATTAATCACCTTGAAAGCACATTATCAATAGAGGATAACGATGAATAATCGAGTTAACTTATTTCTATTGAGTGTCATGTTGCTGGGTGGAATAGATGGAGCCGAAGCAGCAAATGTTCGACTTCACGGTAGGCTCGTAGCTGAACCTTGCATCGTAGTTTCTGAATATATTGAAGTAGATTTTGGAACTATTGTAGATAAATATTTATATAAAAATATACGGACACTCGGTCAACCCTTTGAAATCGAATTAGGCGATTGTGATTTATCATTAGGAAATGTTGTTAAAGTGACCTTTATTGGTGTGGAAAGCCCTACATTGGGAGGATTATTAGCGGTTGGAACACCAAGTAAAGGAATTGCAATAGGGATTGAAACTCCAGCAGGGAAGTCTGTTAAATTTAACCAACCGTCAGATGCGTTTGCATTACAGTCAGCAACAGAGCAATTGGAGTTTAAGGCGTATGTTCAAGGCGAGTCATTAGCGATTACTGAGAAAAGTATTGAGCGTGGCGATTTTAGTGTAACGTCGATCTTTAAGCTGGATTACCCATAAAGATGTTAATAAGTACGCTTGGGGCAATATCAAAAGTTAATATAAGGATGACGACAATATGAAAAATCAAACTCGGAGACGTGCTATCTTTATCTTATTTATCGGGTATTTACTGGGATTTTTTTCGGTGATTAGTTATGGAGATAATACATCTTCAATTACGGTTAAGGTTACTATTGTGGCCCCACCTCCGTGTACAATCAATGATAATAAGCCAGTTGTAGTAAGCTTTGATGATGTACTGACGACTAGGATAGATGGCAATAATTATCGTCGCAAAATTCCATATAATTTGAAGTGTACAGAAGCAAACTTATTGAAAAATGCCCTTAAGTTACAAATAGAAGGTACTAGTATTAATGTTGGAACAGCTATAGGAGTTCTTGCGGTTCCGAATGTCCCTGATTTTGGGATACGAATACAGCAGGGCACAACTCCACTACCATTGAATTCATGGTTAAATTTTAACTATCCGAATATGCCAGAATTATATGCTGTGCCTGTTATGAAGGAAGGGAGTTCTTTGACCACGGGAGAATTCACTAGTTCATCAGTAATGAAAGTAGAATATCAGTAATCTCTTTTTAGTGGATGTGGATGGTGATAGAAAAGATATCTGGTGGAATGAATAAGAAGAGCGGGAACACGTGAAATCAGGGATATCTAACATGATAATGCGAAGTATATGGTTTATATTTCATAAAGAGGGAAAAGTTATGGTGATGAAACGATTTCTTTTTGTGTGCTTGATATTGATCGGGGAAGAAAGTATCGCAAAACCTGGAGATCCAATTCAGTGGCCTTATTACTCACAAGAGATTGGATACTGTCTTAATAGTCCTACCTGTAGTACTGGCGTAACTTATACAAATGCGAAAACAGAGTGGAAAAGCACTCTTGATATTATCTCAGTAACAAAGACTGATGTTTTAACTATGTATGGCATACATTGTGATTCAGGAAATTTAGAAACAGGTTTTATTCGTTGTCGGTGGTTTGCTGATCCAGCTCATATGCCTGGTTTGGCTAAGCCTCTTAGTTGTAAAACGACATCTGTCGATAATTTTGTTATTGGTTATGCGCCCAATTGTGAAGCAAATGCAGCAGGGTTTAGTGGATCGCATTCTGGTGCTGAACCAGGAGGAGAATGTGCGGTGTTAGGGAAGCGAACATCTACAGGTGATCTTGAAACACCGTATGGGATTTTAACAGCAGATATGGTAGCTAACTCACGCGATACTTATTGTCGTAAGCCTGTTGCTCCTTCAGCTACTTGTAATATCACGGTAGAAAATGGTGGAATTATCGATCATGGGCCTCAAGCACCGACTTCAACTTCAAATAAAAGTTTAGCAATAACAACTGAATGCGGAGATACACCTAAATTTACACTTTCGGCTACAACAGTTAATATGGATAGTGGTCGTATTAAATCATCTTTGTCTATTAAATCATCAGGAGCCCCAAATAGGTATTTTTTGACATCATCTTTAACGAGTAGCAATGCAACGGGGGGAATACATTCAGGCAGTACTGTACTTGTTGTTAGTCCAAATTAATTATACTAAATACATTTTTCTTATTTCTTTTGATGCACACACAATAAACCCCGTTTTTCAGGTCGGGGATATCAGGTGCGGTTTCTGACGGACAATAGATACAGGTTTTCTTGCATTCTCGTTTGAGGGGTGCTCTCGCTAGTTTATCTTATGTGGTCAATGCGAATAATAGGCTTTAAACGTCAGTACTTTTTTCGTTAACAGGTGGTAGATTGCTCCCTGATTTACGGTTTCGTTGAGTGGAGCTTACTTATTCAACTAAAACGGATAAGTATTGGTTGTCTACGTGGCCACATACAGGAAGTGAGCATAACCAGGATTGCAGATATTACTCAGCTTGGACTAATGCTGTCCTTACAAAAGGCTATAACTCAGATGTTTTGATAACGTATAGCGACAATTCCGTTTCAAGAAAACTGAAAGTGAGTTTAGATACTAAAACAGTGACGAAAAGTGACGATGAGAAAGTGTCAAAGGCAGTCACAAGAACAGGGAACTCAAAAACCAGTATCTCTTTACTGGGATTATTGAATATATTCGGCTGGCAAATTCTTAATATTTTGTTACTACCCGGGTTACTTTGCTCTATTTTGGTCGTTTTTTGGTTTATCCATTCACAACGTAAAAGAAATGATTAAAAATATTGCAATGAAGCATAGAATAATATCCACTGATAATTGAGATAATTTATATTGTAATTTTTATAGATACTCGTCTATATCAACAAAAGTTTTATTTAGTCATATACAGCATTTAATTGGATAGTATTGTTTTTAAATATTAAAATTGAATTTTTAGTGTTTTTATATTTAATAAAACAATTAAGTAATAGGCAAATTTAATAATATTTTCATCTATCTGAAGCTTAAAAAACAAGCTTAGATAGATGCATTGCCGTTTTAGCAGATTTTTCTATTATTACGATTGGTTTTGATGGGGGTATTTTCTAAATTTGATAAACGGCAGTCTTCATAAATTGAACCATTACAACCATCATGAATTAAATAACCTCGTTCCATTGCCCAATTCCTCACGTCTGTATAAAGGCGATAAGTGACCTCGGTGTTCATAATAAAATAGCTATTTAATTTAATATTAGTATTTGATTTATAATCATGATCACCAAAAACATTACCCACATAGTAATTCCCTTTTTCAATATAGGCTTCTTTAAATAAATCAGGTAAAGCATAAGTTTGTTGGGTTTGAAAAATCAATAACATGAATAGAGGTATGTATTTCATGGAAGATAAGTATCTTTACATCGATGTGAAACGTCTTAGGAGGAGAGTAAAATCAGAGAATATATAAATCCCAGACATGGAGCAAATTAGTAGAGTAAGTCTAATTGATAAGGTTCCCCAATTATGTGCATTGAGCCTGCTGAATTAGTAGTGAAATCAGTTTGATATCTAGCACTATCAATTCCCATAATTAAGTTATCCAAATCTGTATGCGCTACTCTGATAGATTTGTGCATGGCCCAAGATGGTAAGTTCTCAATGTGATAGGTAAAAATTATCGAGGTGCGGTGGCCATATTCAATGAGATCTTCAATTTGTTTTATTTCCATGCGTCCATAGCAAAAATCACCATTTTTATTAAATTCGGTTTCTCCTAGATGGGGTTTTGTGCACATTTCCTCGAAATGAGCCATTTGAAATTTAATAATCCTTAAATTTCAATACATTGACTTTTTA
>NZ_JBSICC010000049.1:0-13870 GCF_058245955.1 Providencia sp. UF-224
CCGAGTACCGACACGCTTTTAGGGGCGGAAAACGTTAAATCATGCCCTTCACGGTGGACGTTTTTACCGTTTTCCATACGTTCAAGACTTTGGCCATTGGGTAAACGCCCCTCAAGGATCTCCCCCAGTTGGTCTTTGGTGACTTCGCCTTCTAACCCCAGTGATTTAGCGCCTTCGCCCATCCAACGCGCTTCAAGGTTGCCGAGGAAATAATAATTGTCTTCATGGGTATAATAATTTGCCGCATTATTGGCAATCGGTGCAACCGTCAGCATTACCATTTCCCCCAACCGTTATCATGTTCGCGATCTAAATCTGGTGAAGAATTTGAATGGCTTGCATGGGGAGCACCCAAGATTTCCTTTTCTTCCTGCCGCATGCGTGTATAGCTGTCATACAGGTCTTGTGGGTTTTTTTCTGGTTCAAAAACTGGCCCCAAAACTTCACCTGTTTCCGCATTCACCTTGAGACTATCAATAACCACTTCCCGTCCCCCTTGGCTTTCCGGTGGATTGTTGGATGATGTGGATCCTGTTGCTATCTGTCTGGTTACTTGCGCCGTTGAAATCGGTGTTGGTTGAACGATAGGCTGAAGTTGAGAAACATCTGTAACGGTATTATTGGGTATGGCCTCAACAGGCAATTCAATCGGCTGACCGCTAATCAAGATATCAATGACCTGATTGACGCCATCAGGGATAGCGCCCATTTTTAACCGCTCATTAATTTCAGCTTCAATTTCTTGGTCTAAGCTGTCATTAATCGCACGAGCCGTGAACTCAGCCGCAACGGGTTTGATTTTTTCATAGCTCATCGCATGTTTAACGACGGGATATTGCCCCGGTAACGTGATATAACACGTCAAATCGGGTAGCGATTGCACATCGGAGTAGTTAACTAAGTCGCTGTCTTCTTGCTGTTTATTAAATGAAACCCCATCACGTACCGTCTCTTTCCCGTAACTGTATTGCTCACTGAAGCGCTTGATCCGTTCTTGCCCGAGCTGGTCACGTACCCACTTCGCCACATTTTCATCCGGTGAACGAAAGAAAAAACGGGTATTGAGTAAATCCATCATCGCATCGGCATAATCTCGGCCGTAGGTATAGTCCAACTGCGGTTTATTCTGAAAGCCAAGTGTGAAACATCCGCCAAACTTACGGGCTTCAGACAACACTTGCGGTAATTCAGGGAGTTTGTGCAGTGAGGCTAATTCATCGTAGATAAACCAGACGCGGCGCTCCGGATTTTCCCCCATCTCCAGCAAACAGTTGGCTGCCTGTGCTAACCACATGGAAATTAACGGTTTTAGAGATTCATGTTGACGAGCATTACTGGTGATCCACAACCAGCCGTGACGTTTTTTTGGTTCATTGACGGCTTTCATCCATTCACGAATAGCAAATGGTGGTTTGCCATTACGTTCAATTCCTTGTAGGTAGCGCAGCGCTTTAACATAGTTGGTCAGAACACCCCGAATAGATATGGCAGTTTTTTCCACCTTCTCTTCCATCAAGTTACTGGCTTCCGTCCCCGCTACATACGCACGTAACGTTTTAAGGTCAATGGCCAATAAAGTCCGCAATAACTTGTTATAACTGCGTTTATCATCAGAGCCGAGTTTAGCCGACACGGCGGTAAAGATAGTGCGCGCCGAGCCTGTCCAAAAGGGATCTTCCGACGTACTTTGGGGAATAAGCGTATTCGCCATGCTGTCAAAATCGGGTGTTGTGAGACATTCCCGCCATAAATCCCAATTTTCACAACGTTCGTCTAATGGATTAAGCAATTTATCGATGTTTTCGTTATAGTGCTTTTTGACCAGAGAACAGCCCTTATCGAATACAATCACCATATCGCCCCGCTGACGTAATTGAATAAGCAGCTTATTCATCGCATTGGATTTTCCTGACCCTGGTGTACCGTGCATCAACATGTTTTGCACTTCACTGCTGAGTTTCAACGGAAGCCCATCAAAGGTAATCGGGGAGGCCTCACGGCGTGCATGGAGCATATTACGGACGAGCTTAATATCTTCAGTTAATGTCCGTCCTCCAATCACATCGTCTTTGGCTTGACGCTGACCTAGACGATGCAAAAAACGGTAAATAACAAAGGCCAGAATGCCGACAAACACGGAAGCCCATACAAAGGAGAGCCACAGTTCTTGCAGAAAGATGTCGCCTGCGTACATCATGTAGGGATCTTTTAAAATATTGGCCGACGTAAACCGAAAGAGTTGGCCATCAAAATGCACATCGTAAAGAGGCGGAACTCGATATAAGGCTTTCTCGCCTGCTGACGTGAAATACAGCCACCAATACAGCCCGCCATTTTTAATTTCTTGTAGAGGGACTTTTAAATAAAAAATTAAGGGTAATAGAATTAAATAAAAATTAACGAGCCAAAACGAAATCCGTTTATTGACCTGCATGAACATGCCGAGCATATAGCTAAAGACTTGTCCACCCTGTGTAATATGCTTGGTTGAACTCATAATAAGATCACTCTGTCAAATAAAGAGAATATAGGGAAGCTAGCACCCTAAATATGAGATAGAAGAAAGGGGTTATTTTTTAATACTGAGTGATTTTTCTAACGCTTTTATTTTATCATGTGTCACAACGGCACAAAATGTAATCGCATATTCACGATCACGACCATTCAGAGAAGCGGGTAAATTCAATTTCGGTAAAAAACGTTTTAATTTCATCAGTTCTTCTGTTATTTGACGACCCGTCGACTCCGAGACTTGGTGGTAACTTAAATAAATGGGTAGCTTTTGTTCAGTTGTATTATTGGGATGCTTTTCACCGACAATATAATCACCGCACTCTAAAATAAAGTCGGTATATTTTGGGATATATGTATCATCATTTTTTAATGTTGAAGAGAAAGATGCATAAGAAAATAAAAATAATGACAAAGCGATCCCCACTTTATTAAGTGTTGATTTATTCATAATAACCTCAAATTAGTATTCGATATAAAACATAGGTAGGGTTAATTCAAAATATTGATTATCTTAATCTAGAATATTCTTGGCGCTCGATACAATTAACACAATGTTGTACGCCTGGTAAGGCGATTCGGCGTGCAAGCGGAATATTCTCGCCGCACTCGACACAAACTTTTGCACTTTGGCCTTGATATTTAGCACGTTGACTCAATCTTAAAGACAGCAAAAACTCGCTCTCAGCTTGAGAGACATCAATTTCATCCGCCATTGGAAACCTCTTGAGACGAGACGGTCTATTCCCCTGAAAAATTTATTATTTAGGGGAATAGACTGTTAACAAACGAAGTGCGTTAGGAATATTAGTTAGTTAATTACAAGGAAATTTTTCTTTTAATGCCAATAACGCTACAACAGCTATGGGTTCATCATCATTAACATTATTTATATTTAAATATTCATTTACATACTCTTGTAGTATATTCCGGTTGAATAAAAAACCAGGAGGTGGGCAGTAAAAATTCTTTATTTTCTGAATAGTTACTTCCTTTTCACCATTGGCAATTTTTAAGGCTCCCCCCGTAAAGAGAATTCCATCCAATAACCCATCAAAATATGTTGATATTAATAACGATTCTCTTTCTTTATTTTCATATTTTTTAAGCTCAGTATAACTTCCAACTGTCCAAGAACTACTTGAGTATGAGTTAAATGTCATGAATATAAAAAAAAGATAAATAATTTTATTACTAAACCATTCTGTCATAATCATATGTACCGTATACGTTTCCATGTGAATCAAAAATATTATCTATCATTTGCATCCCTGACGCAGGGTTGATAAGCGACATATTATCTACATTAAGGTTATTGTTTGAACTGGCAGGATAGCCATGAATATTATGGCTTTCAATTTGATTACTCATATTATCAAATAAATTGACGCTTTCGATAACAGATAGATTAGTCTCATTTAAATAATTACACCTATTGTTTTCAAAATTATTAACAGTACGCATAGCTGCATCTGAAAATAAAATTCTATAACTACTACTCCACTTAGTTATTGATTTAACTTTACTGTTTTTCAACAAAAGCAAAAAAAGGAATAATATTATATTAGATGTTAATATTAAATAACATATAATTTGTGACTCTTGTCTTCGCTCACTAACCATTACACTATATATCACTAGTCCCGCTAGCAAAAGCAAAGCCATTATATTTAAATACCTAGTAATAGTTACGCCTTCAAATTTAAATGACCTATAGTATCTATAGGTATACCCTAAAGAAATAAAAATCAACATAATAGTAATTAAAAAACGATTTCCATCATTAATACTTGCTACTTTTGCATTATAAATAAACATAATAATACTAATAAAAAACATTAGACAGTGAATAGATATAATCAATCCTCTAAGATTTATCATCTTTCCTCCAATTAGTCGCTATTCTTTTTATAATACTTTTCTGGGCTCATAAGTCCATTAGTGTCTGGTGTTTTTTCTACTCGCCGAGTATCCGTGATCATTCCAGCATCCATTTGTTTTTCTTTTTCTTTTTCCATTTTAACTTCATGTTCTTGTATTCTTTCTTGGTGATTTAATTTGAGTTCATCATGGCGTTGTTGAATTTCCACTGAACCTTCATTTATTTTTCCTTTTACTGTACCAATTTTATCTTGATATTCCTTTTCTTTTTCGGTGACTTTATGAGCAGTGTCATGTTTTATTCCCGCATTCTGACTGAGCGTATTAATATTCTGCACATGACCATCATATTCAGCCACTAAACTTTCTCCTGATGGGATATTTCCTGCTGATGCCGTTTTATCCATCGCAACGACACTCGCCCGATTTTGCGCGTAATCATTTTTAACATTTGGAAGTAATCGGTCATTAATAAAATCTTTTGCCAACGCTTCACGTTCTCTTGCAATCGACAAATCACTCGTATTACTTAATATCGCATCAGCACGATTTGGCACGGCTTGACGGACATAGCTGGCAAACTCTTGGTCTAAATTACTGTCAATTTGCGCACTGTTATTCGTCACATAGCTGGCCATATCACTGTACTCTTGGCTCTCCGTCGTGCTGTGTGAATACTGCTCATATTGATTTTTAGCTGTATTCAGCGTTGCGCTGAGCTGGCTGATTTCTGAACTGGCTTCATTATCGTGACGGTTTGTCCCATCTGATATTTTACTGCTATTGAGTAGTTCGACCCCTTCATTAAAATCTTTTGTAGCTTGTGCGCTTTGCTCATTACGTGCATCTTGATGTCTTGCATCTCGCTCTTGTGTACCCGTTTGCTTACTATCAGTATCCCTTGAATTAACGTCAACATATCCGCCGCCACCTATGCCAGCAATAGAAAAGCCACCTTCAGCTTTAGCACCGATAGTTTTAGACTTATCAAAATTGTTACTTATAAGTTTTGATAACGCTTCTTCTTGTGAACTATTTTCCATTTTAGCAACTGAATCCACCGCATTCTTGATTTTTCTGTAACCTTCACTCTGATTGCTACTTAGCCCTGAATCTGTCATGGAGGACACAGTCGCACTGTTACCAAAGTTTTTACTAAATTGCGCCAATTGATTGGTTGCCACATTGACCGAACTTTGAAAAGCGCTCATTGATGACGCTGCTCTTGTTTGTGCATTTCTCGCACTTTGCTGCAACGAACTCACCATGGCCTCACTGCCTTTAATAGAAACGGGCAAACGTGACATTGCCCCACTGGTATCCATGATTTCTTGACCACCACTGGTCATCGTGTTCGTTGCACCACTTGAGAGCTGGCGAGACATTTGGCCATCCCGGAAACTCGAGTTGGTATCCCACTTATTGCCTGCCACATTATCGGTCTGCATATTATTAAACGCCCACGTTCCATCCGCAGCTTGTGATGAACTTGCTGATGCCGAACTGTTAATGGCCGTGCCGAGATAATTTCCTGCCTGTGCGACGGCAGGACCTAACCCTTTCACTATCGCCATGGCAATAAACGGAATAGACAACGTTAGCCAACCCGCAATTAATCCGATATCACTGTGGATTTGCTGAATATGCGCCTGGTTCGCTAGGTTAAAATCCAGTTCATTAGTTTGCCCCCGCAAGTAAAAACTCGTTGCGTGGTTGAGTATGGCGAACATTGGCGCCCAAGATTGCAGATAAATAATTGACATGATGTAGTTAAATAACATGCGCGTCGTCAACGCATGAACCGTCATCAGCAGTATAAAAATGGGGAACAACGCCACAATTAACGAAAACAAAATGGTATACAACAATGGGGTAAATGAGGTTCCCACCGTTGTCGATGTCGCCCACGAGAGTCGCATCTTATTATACGATGACGTGGATGCTAAGTTGACTAAACTGGCGGTATCGCCACTTTGTGCACTGTATCCAGTAATACCGTGTTTAAGTGCATTCATGACCACAGAGTTTCGCATGAGCTGACTGGCAGTTTCGCTGCCTGAGTAGTAATAATTGTAACTGTCCCCAAGCATGGCGGTAAACAACACATTCGCATCAGGACGACCGCCAAAAATACGTTTAACCGTATACACCCACGTTTCTCCACCCGTTTCCGTATCGACACCTATCGCGGGCATCAACACATTCTTAGCCAACGTTTCACATGTCCAAAACCCGGCGGGTTTTGCTTTTTTATTTCCCTCAGGCACCATGACGCCCCGCAAAGGACTCGGTTTTTGGAAAATAAGAAGATACGGGTCTCGGGTATTCATCAGGTCTTGAAAGGAATATTTGTGATTAATTAAGATATCCCCGATGACGCAATTTTTGGTGTACAGACTCATTAATTCGGCAATATCGCCGTCCGTCGACATGATATCACTGACATTTCCCACCAAGTTTGCCCCAAATAACATGCCCGTTTTACTGTAACTTAAAGAGTCTGGCATATGGAAAATGGACTCATACAGCTCCGTTAAACTCGTACCAATCGAACTAATCATATGGGCAGGGGCCGCTAACCCGAGCGGGACGTTATCGACTAAATAAACCCCGAGTGGGTCAGTTCGGTCAATGATTTGCACGGAACGCTTAGGCCCAAGGAGTACACTGGAAACCAAAATAATGTAAGCGGCAAACTTGATGACCTCCTTCGGGTCATGCCCGCGTAGATATACCACAAAAAATGAGGATGCAGAAATCAACAACGCAATGCGGAACATGGATTCCCACGATGAAGAACCCACAATCGCCGCGACGCCATTGAAGACCTGCATCATGTATTCGCCACCGCCTAAGACATACACTGTATCGATAGATGCCATCTCCATCACCCTCCCTGATTTGATTTTTGTTCTGGGGTAAACATATTGAAATGATAATTACGCTGGTAACGCTCTTGGAGTTGACTGGACGTCTGCTGACGCAAGTAACTCATTTGCCGTTCCATTTCCATCAACACATTGGCTTTCACTTCAACCTGACGTTGTAAGTCTTCCAATTGACGGCTGGCCTCGGCGACATTTTTACGCAAAACATCCAGCGGTTGTTCGGGAAAGTTACGGTTTCCCAAGGCTATTTTGGCTTGGTCAATCAGCTCAAGCAGGTACTGAAGTAAAATGTCATACGCAATGTAATCGGACAGTGCGGGCAAGATGGACACATTGATATTGAGTTGCATCGGGTCTACTAAATATTTCAAAATAGGCACCGACGTACTTTGGATAAATCCTTTCTCCCCAAGGGTTAAGGCGATGTCATCTTTCAACTTACCTTGAATTTGTTGAATGATTTTTTTGACCAATGAATTCAAACCATTGTCTTTACTGATGGTAATGGTTTTTTTCTTCAGCTGGAGACAACCATTGACCGAGACACACCCTTCAATACTGATAGTGCCGCCGTACATCAATGCTTTAATTAACTCCTGACGGTTCACTTTGGGAACAGTCGTGGTTACATCGCCATTGTCTTTGCCAAAAATCAACGTGCCAGTGAGGTTCATAATTAGCTCTTTGAGCTCGTTATCGCCATCTAACATTTTGTTACTGTTAAGAACTTCCCACATCAGATTTTTGTTTTGGATGACTTGGTCTTTCATGTTTTCAGGGGCACGGTTAAATGCATCATTCATTTTCCCCCCGACGGTACAACCTTGACGAGACGCTGCCCAGTCCGCAAACATATGGGTTTGCCCTGCAATATCTTGGCAGATTTTTTGCGACTGGACGGTATTGGTTGGCCATAAACCGCCCACAATACCTTGTGCCGCTTGGCAGGAAGAAATATTCATACTGTTAATACCGGAAATCATACCTTGTAAGAAGTCTTTGGCGGATTTCAGTTCGGGCACCGTGGTTTGCAACGCCAAATCAAAGAAATAACCGGTGGAGTTTTGCATTAACTGTTTTACAAACTGCTGAAGCTGCTCACCATTGATATAAGAGAACGACCCCAAATACGCATCAATTCCGCCACACCCCGCATTGATATTTGGCGGGGTAAATGAGGCAATTTGCAACTGTTTGACTTGATTGCGAATAAACAAGTTGCCGCCCGTGGCATAGCCTGCGGCTTGCCCTTCCCAGGCACGCGCTTCGGTCGCATTCCCCTCAAACCCCAGTTTATTGAAAAAGTTATTCATGTCGCCATTCACATTGGCAACTGCCACCGTGTGACTGAATAACGCCGAACACATGACGGCGATGAGTCCTTTACGCATTGGAGCCTCCGCATTGAATATCAACATTTTGACACATCACACAGGCAGGGTTTATCGCCTTATTCCTGTCAGGAATAGGGGTAATTAGATCATTCATTTTAGGTAAACCTTATTGAGTGCCATCACCCGCAACGTGATTACGTGTTGGCATTAAAAAGAAAAGTGAGATTGAATAGGTATAGCTACGGATTTATTGGCAGGCTCATTGAACAATGAGCCTGTCACGATATATTGGGTTATGGGCTAATGAATAATGTTGAATTTTAATACGTAAAAGAGAATGGAATCATGACCATTGAAAATGCTCCACCTAATCGCTCCAATCATTTGGTCTAGTGAAAATATTAAACGGTTTTATCATCGGTCTTCTCGGGTATGCCATATCCGCAAAATATAGATTACCGAATCAATAATCTCGTAACGGATCTCATAATCCGTCACAACCATTCGACGAACCTCATGAGGCATAAACTGAAATAATTGTTCACCCATACGGGGATTTTTTGCCAACAATAACATGGGGGCTTGTGTCAATGTTTGCACAATGCGCGCTGCAGCGGTTGGGTTTGAGAATGCTAAAAAATCATACACCCGTGAGAGATCGGATAATGCTTTGCTTGTCCACTTTAATTCCATTAACGTGGCACTGGTAATGGCTGGTCAGAACTTAAACTCGCAGCCCAATCTTGCACCGCCTGATTATCAATAACGCGGCCAGATTCAACATCTGATAACGCTTCTCGTGTCAACGTGTCACGCATCTCTTCTTGAGCTATCCACATTGAAAGCGCTTGTTTCATGACCCACCCTCGGGAACGTTCAAGGCGAGCAGCAATTTCATCGACCTTATCTGCCATCACTAAGGGCACATGCGCTGTTAGCACTTTTGTCGTATTTTGTACCGAATTGTTTTTCATTTATTCCCCCTTATACACAATTGTGATTTCCAATTAATCATAGTGATTATTTTAAAATCAATCAAGCCAACATGCAGATATGCGTAGTGACAGACTTATTTTTTTGACACTCCCCTCCCTAAAAGAAGGGGATTCTTGTTTCACGGAGTCAAACCTAAACCACATTAAGCGGCCTTAGGATTTACAGACTCTCCACAAGCTAACGCGGTCAGCCCGACCGCTTTGATATTCTTCGCGGCGTTTACATCGCGGTCATGGTTAGCCCCACATTCAGGGCAGATCCATGAACGAACGTTAAGCGCCATTTTTGGCATGATATAGCCGCAACTACTACAGCGTTTTGTGGACGGGAAAAACTGATCAATTGTGACCACAGATCGTCCCGAACATTCGCCCTTGTATACAAGCTGGCGAACAAATTCACCCCAACTCGCGTCTGCTATCGTTTTGGATAGTTTCGGATTGCGGATCATGTTCTTCACTTTCAGTGATTCGACGCAAACAACTTGGTTTTCGTTAATCAGTTTGCGGGATAGCTTGTGCAAGTTATCCAGTCGGCAATCAGCAATTTTCGCGTGGATGCGGGCGACTTTAGCGCGGACTTTAATGCGGTTCTTTGAGCCTTTTTTTTCTTGCTCAAACGGCGCTGTAACAGGGCTAATCGCTTCGCATATTTAGCCGTGTGGCGAGGATTGCCTGTTTTGAATCCGGTATCGGTAACGAACAAATCTGTTAAACCAACATCAATGCCGACCGTTTTAGCGATGATCGGCAGTGATATAGGTTCAAACTCGCAGAGGCACGAAATGAAGTAGCGTCCCGCTGAATCTTTGGACACGGTGACAGTCGACGGCACGGACGGCAAAGGGCGCGACCAACGCACGTCTAAAGGCGTTTTGCTCTTTGCCATGTACAACTTGCCGTCACGATATTTAAACGCAGCATCGGTCAACGTAGCCGCCTGTTTATGATGCTTATTTTTGAAAGTGGGGTATTTTGCCCGACCCGCGAAGAAGTTAGAAAAAGCGGCTTGTTGGTGGCGTAGTGCTTGCTGTAGTGGGACGCTAGAAACGTCATTTAGCCATGCGAAATCTGGCTCTTTTTTGAGAGCGGTTAGTCGTGCGCTAGTTTGCGTATAGCCGATCTTCTCTTGTCTGTCATAGTACGCATCAGTGCGCCAGCGCAAGATGGAATTATAGACGAAACGCACACAGCCGAACGTTTGAGCTAATAGCTCAACCTGATCGGGTGTTGGATAAAATCGGTATTTATATGCGCGTTTCATATTTTACATTTTGCTCTGTGTTATGTGAAATTCAAGAAACTATTAGGTAGAAGATCAGTGGAACGCCTTATATCCCTGCCCTAAAGGACGAGGTTTTACGGCGCTTCTTGGTAAATCTTGCCCTGTTTTGCAATACAATAAATACCATCTATCCATCTGTTCATTCACTTTTGTTGAGCATCGTTATTTAGGATTTGAGTGACCTATGCACTCAAACCGGTATAGATAGCGAGAAAAAGCAATCCATCCCAACTGATATCGGTACACACCAATATCACCGCCGGTGAACTGATGAGCGCCATAAATAATGTCACGCAACCGCCCTAATGTTTGGACATCCCTTCAGCGCTATCAGACGTCTCTTCATACAGAATAATATCAGACGTATCAATTTGGTTTTCTAATTGACGTAAATCATAAGCACTCTGTAAACGTAACCAAAATTCAGGCGTACTTCCTAATGCAGCGGCAATACGGATTGCCAGCGCTGGAGTCAATGCCGTTTTCCCTGATAAAAAACGGGAAACGGTTGCTGGAGTCACGCCAATATTTAATGCAAAACGTCGACCACTGATCCCCATGTCAGCCAAATCCCGTGCAATAATTTCACCTGGGTGAGATACTTTAAACTGTCTCATTAGTGATAATCCTCATAATTTAAGATGTAAGCATCACCATTGACGAATTGAAAAGTTATGCGCCAATTCGCCCGCACTGTAATTGACCAATAACCTTCTCTGTCACCTTTCAGTGGATGCAATTTGTAAATTTGGCGATCTAATTCACGAATATCGTTAGCGGTATCTATTGCTTGTAAACGGTCGTTGATCCGCTCAGCATCTTGAGCCGGAACACCAGATGTTATTCCCTTTTCAAAGAGTTGTTTTAACCCTTTATGTTTAAACGATTTAATCATTGAATACACCACATTACACCATGTGTAATATATTACATTGATATTACACGACATGCAACATACATCAATATTCCCCTCATTTATTCCACAGCAACCATTAAATTGTTATGAATGCGGTTCATCACATCTTGCATATCGGTCAGTCCTTGCAAAAGAGGATAGGTTCTTAATGTATTGACTTCCACCAAGAAAACAGTGGGCGTGATGACTTGTAACCCAGCCCCAAAAAAAGACTGCACGACCTCAGGCGGGGCGGGAATAGCGTTCGGATACGCCATATCTCCTTTCCCATCGAGAGTATACGGAAACACACTTAATCCCGTTTGCGCAGATAACAACGCAAGTTGTGGGTCAAATTGATGGCAATACGGGCAGCTCGACTGCATAAAGAGCACCAACGTATAATCATTTAAATTCACCACTTTGCCATTGGGTAACGAATACGGTTTCACTGGCGGCTTAGCGGGAATAACGGTTTCAGGCTTGGACGTTTCAGTGCTAATGTTGGACTGGGCGTTCTCCTCCGATTTATGGGACTCTAACGCAGCAATTTCATCCATCACACTCGCCTGAGCCACACTGAGACTAAACAGCAAAAAGGAATAAAGTAACGCTCTCATAGGTGCTTTTCCTTATTTTCTCCGCCGTGAAAGGCTTGCCAGGCACGCACAGCCGCATAGAAAAAGCCAGCTAGACCCACCGCAGCCCCCACGGCAAAGATAAAGACCGTGCCCATATCTTGTACCCATTGAAGGGTTAACAGTAAATCGTCAGTGATACTGGCTTTACGCACCTTCAGTAACACGTCAATCAAGCCCCAAAACACCACGGCCGCTATCATGAGCGCAATGCCGACATACAATAACGCATTCTCGATTAATCGAGCTTTTAACGTTTTTTCCATAAGATAGACTCAATAATAAAAAGAATTGAACAGGCTAGTTCGTTGATTGGAAATAAAGCCCATTATTTTGGCGAGTGACTAAATCTAATTGGTACTCATGCAACAATTGACAGATAAAATGAAAAATATCAACACCATCAACGAATTCAACTTGTTTATGTTGAAGATCCCAATCTTCTTGGCTAATACGTGGAAAAATCGTGGGCCCAAATCCACTTTCCATGGTCAGAACAAATCTCCCCAAAGGATGAGCAATCACTAACTCATGGATTTCATTATCCGCACGATAGCTTGACCAAATGAGCTGAGTGATGGCTGGAAAATATTGCTTTATATTGGCCAAAATATTCACCACCGCTGATGACTCGGATAAAAAACCATGTTCATTCACCTGAAACAAGCGTGAACTGCGTATTTTTTGATATTTTTTCATTCTGCTTCTCCCTTAATAGTTCGGGGTAAAATCGGTCGCTATATCTAAAAAGCGACGTTCTAGCGCATCTTGTGTCATAAAACCGTAGGCCAACGGCTGGTAAGATTCGTTTTTTGGGTCAACCAAGAACAGGGCGGGAAAATGGGTGATTTGCATTTTCGCCACTTGTCCGTTGTCTGGCTTGGTGTTCCGTAATTGCTGACTGCGCTGACCATCCACCGATATCGGAATCAGCACCACGCCATGCTGTTCAGCAAACTGTGCCACCACACTCGCTAACTGGTTATCCAACGGCTCACCGCCTCGATAAAAGAAAAACAATCCATACTGTGACGCTAACTGCGAAATGGCCTGTTTTTCTTTATTGCGTAATGTCGAAAGCTGCTGAGGCACCGTGCTGTTATAAAAGGAATGTTCCAAGTTGTAATCGAGTGCGGGTTGTAGCAGAAGTGCTTTTTGGACGGAGCGCTCAAACTTTCCAGATTGATTAAGCCAATACCGCTGGAGTGCCATAAATTTCGCGGCATTCTCAGGGGTTGGCTGCATAATCGCCGTGTCTAACGCTTCTGCCGTTAACTTTTGCATCACCTTTTTTTGCAGCGTGGGTGACAACGTAGAAAGTGGGATTTGCTCTGGCTCTGGCGGATCCTCTTCGTCTTCCGGTTGCGGCTCGTTATACCAGTGCCAACCAACGATAGGTTCATCCACATACGTTCGTGTTTCTGCTTGTTCGCCATGGTTGGC
>NZ_JBSICC010000004.1:0-262552 GCF_058245955.1 Providencia sp. UF-224
TATTTAAGTCGTCATATTTTGCACCGCAGCGTTGTTGGCGACACTTAGCTACCCTAATCACATACTTTTTGTATGCTTGTAGGGATAGCTGCACTGTAAACTATTTACGTTGTTGAATAACTGAAAATGAAAACAAGATAATTCATCTATCTAAATGGCTGATTTTAGATGCTCATCAATAATAGAGAGTGCTACACTTTACTGCCTAAGTTACGGGTTAACATGCACGGCTAGGATGCCTAGCTATCTTAAACTAATAAAGGGTTAACGATGTTTGGTTATCGCTCAAATGTACCCAAGGTACGCCTGCTCACTGATAGAATGATTATTCGTTTGACTTATGAGCGAGATAATTATCGCTTAGCTGACTATTACAGCTTGAATAAAGACTTTCTTATCCCTTGGGAACCAACTCGAGATAACTCCCATTATCAGCCCGCGGGGTGGCAAAATCGTTTGCAAGTGATGAACGAAATGCATCGCGAAGGCAGCGCTTATCATTTTCTTTTATTAGATAAAGAAGAAAACGAGGTGATGGGTGTGGCAAATTTCAGTAATGTCCTGCGTGGCTCATTCCATGCGTGTTATTTGGGGTATTCACTGGGCGAAAAATGGCAAGGTCAGGGCTTAATGTTTGAAGCGTTAACGCAAGCTACTCGCTATATGCAACAACATCAAAAAATGCACCGTATCATGGCGAACTATATGCCGCATAATATGCGTAGCGGTAATCTATTGACCAAACTCGGTTTTGAGCGTGAAGGTTACGCAAGGCAGTATCTGCAAATCAACGGTGAGTGGCGTGACCATGTATTGACGGCGCTAACGGATAATTCGTGGACAACCAACAAAGCGTAAACTCTTAATTTACTTTTCAATCGTAGTCAGTGGCAGCACGCGCTGTTAAACTGATACGATTGTTTACTTTTAGCCTATCAATCATGAATTTATTAAAATCGCTGGCGGCAGTAAGCTCAATGACCATGATGTCTCGGGTCCTTGGGTTTATTCGTGATGCCATCATTGCTCGGGTTTTTGGTGCTGGCGCGGCTGCCGATGCCTTTTTTGTGGCATTTAAACTGCCAAACTTGTTACGCCGAATTTTTGCCGAAGGGGCATTTTCTCAAGCGTTTGTCCCGATATTAGCCGAATATAAAAACCAACAAGGTGAAGAAGCCACTCGCACGTTTGTCGCTTATATTGCGGGAATGCTAACCCTCGCTTTAGCAATCGTGACCGTGCTGGGTATGATTGCAGCACCTTGGATTATCTATGTAACGGCTCCCGGGTTTACGGATGATGCGGATAAATTTGTCTTAACAACGGACCTTCTGCGAGTCACATTTCCCTATATTTTTCTGATCTCACTCGCTTCCCTTGCTGGGGCAATTCTCAATACGTGGAATCGCTTCTCAGTACCTGCGTTTGCACCCACATTACTGAATGTGAGTATGATCATTTTTGCCGCCTTTGCTGCGCCGTATTTTGATCCGCCAATTATGTCACTGGCGTGGGCGGTGTTAGTGGGTGGGGTGCTGCAATTGGTGTATCAGCTTCCTCATTTGAAGAAAATTGGTATGTTAGTGCTACCGCGCCTTTCGTTTCGCGATAGCGGTGTTTGGCGCGTAATGAAAATGATGGGGCCTGCGATTATCGGGGTGTCAGTCGCACAAATCTCATTAATTATTAACACGATATTTGCCTCATTTCTGCAATCAGGGTCTGTTTCGTGGATGTATTATGCGGACCGATTGATGGAGTTACCCTCTGGTGTGCTTGGCGTAGCATTGGGAACGATTTTACTGCCATCCCTCGCAAAAAGTTTTACGAGCGGAAACCAGAATGAATATCGTCAATTAATGGATTGGGGGCTGCGTCTTTGCCTATTATTAGCATTACCGTGTGCTCTTGGTTTGGCTATTTTATCGGAAGCGTTGACCGTCTCATTATTCCAGTACGGTAACTTTACGGCTCATGACTCCTTAATGACACAATATGCCTTGATAGCCTACTGCGTGGGTTTAACAGGCATGATTTTAGTGAAGATTTTAGCGCCAGGCTTCTATTCACGCCAAGATATCCGTACACCCGTTAAAATTGCGATTGTGACCTTAATTTTGACGCAATTAATGAACCTAGCCTTTATCGGCCCATTACAGCATGCCGGTTTGGCGTTATCTATTGGTTTGGCAGCGTGTTTTAACGCAGGCGTTCTGTATTGGCAATTACGTAAACAAGATATTTTTCAACCACTCGCGGGTTGGAAAGGCTTCCTATTTAAATTACTCATCGCGTTAGTGGTGATGGGAGCAGTGTTGTTTGGTTTGTTGCATTTTATGCCATCTTGGCAAGAGGGCAATATGCTGATGCGTATGCTGCGTTTAATTGGTGTGGTGATTGTTGGTGCAGGAAGCTATTTCGTTGCTTTATATGCGTTGGGCTTCCGACCACGTGATTTTATGAAAAGAAGCATCGCGTAACACGCGGAAAGTCCGTTAATTTAATGAAAGCCCATTAATTTGGGCTTTTTTGTCTCGATATTCTATCGTTTTACACCCCATTGTATTTTCTATCCATTTTCAATCTTTTCGTCTCTTTTAATAATTCCTCAATCAATAATGCCATAATTATTTTATGATATATCAAGTAATTGTTTTTGTTGATAAAAATTACAAACATTGTTGATTTTACGATATATTTAAGGTGCGCTTATTTATTTACCAATAAAGCGTAGGAGGCCACTAGAAATTGGCATAAATCGCACTGTTGACTAATGTCAACGTTTTTGGTTATAGTGTATTTATCGGAGGGCGATGAAAAAACATCCGAATAAGCATATTCAAGCAGCCATTGAATATGCGATCGCTAACGGCTGGTTTTGGGTGAGTGCAGGGAGTTCATCACATACATTTTGTAAATTACGATGTGGTAACGCTGTTGATGAGCACAAAACACATATGATGAGCGTTTGGTCAACACCAAGAGTGATGGAAAACCATGCCAAGCAGATCATCCGGAAAGTGGATCACTGTATTGCACTTTCGAAATAATTATAGCGGCTTAGGCCGCTTATTAGATGAAAAAACAGAATAAGGAGCTTTGATGGCGCAACACACATTCATATTAACACTTTCTGGGGTAACGGTAGATACTGCGGGTTTAGAAGATGCCTTATTTGCAGCAGGTTGTGATGATGCCTTGGTTTGCTACTATGGTAAGTCCGTTTATTTAGAGTTTGATAGAGAGGCGAGTTCACTGGATGCGGCTATAGAAGCGGCAATTGCTGATATTGAGAGCGCAGAAATCCCAATGCAAGTGGCGTCAGTAGATAGCACGTTGGTTGGTTTAAGTGATATTGCAGAGTTAGCAGGGTTAACACGCCAAGCTGTTGCATTATTAAAAGATGGAACGAGAGGCAAAGGCAATTTTCCAGCTCCAGTGCAACGTTTAAGTGGCAACTCACCTTTGTGGGATTGGGCTAGTGTGGCTAGGTGGTTAAAGGATAATAATCGTTTAGGGCATGACCCTGAACTTTGTGAAAAAGCAAAAACATTGTGCAAGTGGAACCTAGTCTTACAAAATTGTGCAAATGAAAACGTTGAAGAAATTCAGATTTTGACGCGAAAATTATTTGCACAGCGTAAAGAAAAACAGCCCACCGAGGCGAGCTGTTAATCAAATAACGACAAGTAATTACATTCTTTCGACAGTTTCAATACCTAGTGTATCTAGACCTGTTTTTAAGGTTTTTTGCGTTAAAGCGGCTAATTTTAAGCGGCTTTGGCGTACGGCTTCATCTTCTGTCGATAAAATTGGGCAATGTTCGTAGAAACCAGAGAATAAACCAGCCAGTTCGTACAGGTAAGCACACATAACGTGTGGCGTTCCGTCACGTGCAACAGTGAGAATGGTTTCTTCAAACTGCAATAAACGTGTTGCCAGCGCGATTTCTCGTGGGTCTTGCAGTGAGATTGGTAACGTGAGATCTGCTTGCGTTAAGTTGGCTTTTTTGAAGATTGATGCAACACGGGTATAGGCATATTGCATATAAGGCGCGGTGTTTCCTTCAAAGGCTAACATGTTATCCCAATCGAAAATGTAATCCGTGGTTCTGTTTTTTGATAGGTCTGCATATTTCACGGCACCGATACCAACGACATTTGCCACATTCTGTAACTCATCTTCTGGCATGTCAGGGTTTTTCTCGCGGATCAGTGCTTGCGCACGTTCAACAGCTTCATCTAATAAATCAGATAGGCGAACAGTGCCACCCGTACGGGTTTTAAATGGCTTGCCATCTTTGCCTAACATCATGCCAAACATGTGGTGCTCAAGTGCCATAGACTCAGGGATGTAACCCGCTTTACGGACAATGGTCCAAGCTTGCATTAAGTGTTGGTGCTGACGTGAATCGATATAATACAATGAGCGATCAGCATGAAGTGTTTCATAACGGTATTTCGCACAAGCGATGTCAGTCGTGGTGTATAAGAAGCCGCCGTCTTTTTTCTGGACAATCACGCCCATCGGCTCGCCTTCTTTATTTTTAAATTCATCAAGGAAAACGACCGTTGCACCTTCACTTTCAACGGCTAACCCTTTGGCTTTTAAATCCGCGACGATACCCGGTAACATGCTGTTATATAAGCTTTCACCCATAACATCATCTTCTGTTAGCGTCACGTTTAAGCGTTGATAAGTTTCTTGGTTCTGCTTCATCGTGATATCAACGAGCTTACGCCACATTGCACGGCAGTACTCATCACCAGATTGCAGTTTTACAACATAGCCACGTGCGCGAACTGCGAATTCTTCATCTTCATCATAGTGTTTTTTGGCTTCACGATAAAACTCTTCCAGATCAGCCAGTGCCATATCATTGGCATTTTCATTTTGCACTTTTTCAAGATAGGCAATCAACATGCCGAACTGGGTTCCCCAGTCGCCAACATGGTTAGCGCGGATCACTCGATGGCCGATAAACTCTTGAGTACGCGCTGCCGCGTCACCAATAATGGTTGAACGCAGGTGACCTACGTGCATCTGTTTGGCGACGTTAGGGGCGGAGTAGTCGATAACAATGGTTTCGGCTTTTACAGGTGCAAGGCCTAAACGTTGGGATGCTAGCGCTTCTTCAACGTGTTTTTCAATCCACGAAGGCTCAAGAAAGATATTAATAAAGCCAGGCCCGGCAATTTCGACTTTGCTGGCAATGCCGTCTAAATCTAAGTGAGTGAGGATCTGTTCAGCGAGTTGTCGTGGTGGCATCCCCAGTTTTTTAGCCGCGCCCATCACGCCATTGGCTTGATAATCACCAAACTGTGCTTTAGCGGATTGACGCACGAGCGCATCACTGTCAGCTGGAGCACCCGCTGCAAGCATTGCAGCACTAATTTTATCTGAAAGAATCGCCTGAATATTCACTGAATTACCTTAAATTACCAACATAGTTACCACATTGTGCCATCACATGCGAAGAACTAAAAGGTGGAAGAGAAAAATCGGCAGGTTTTATACCATATTTTGGGGGAGTCATGCTACAGTCAGCGCCATTGTTTAGCGGATTAGTAAATAAAAAGAGGTTTTTGTTGTGCTGCCATTTTGTGACGTTCCACAATTAAACGATTTATGGGAAGACTTACCTAAATTTGCCGACCAATTAAAATCAATGGCGCGAGTGCTTGATATATCATTAACAGATTACGTTATTGACCACATTTCAATGCGTTGCCATCACCTTGAAACTGCTTTGCGTTGGCATGAGGGTTTACAGCAATGCAGTCAGCTTATTTCCGATAACATCATCAATGGCAGGCCAATTCGCTTGTATGAGCTTGACGAACCTTTGCAAATTGCGGGGCAAGACGTGTTTATTATCGAGTTACCGTTTCCTAAAGATAAAAAATACCCACAAGAAAGCTGGGAACATATTGAAATGGTGATTGATGTACCACCGACTGAACTGGAGAAAACTGCGCGAGCCTTGTTATCTAAGGTGTTACCTGCAGGGATTAGCATAAAAGTGAGTCAACCCAAAGGTCAGCAAGAACGGTTGCCTAATCCAACATTGGCAGTATCAAATGGCAATATAACCGTTAAATACCATCCATTTTCGCTAAAAAAGATAATTGAAAGTGAAAAATAAGTGATGCAATTAACGTTATTGATCAATAATGCCAGTGTTTTTTTCGGGGTGTGATATCCATCCGATAACATTTTTTAATAAATGGCATTATTCGAAACGGAATCAACAATACATATTCTGCCCCTAACTATTTGTATTAGGGAAATTTAAAGCATGGGCTTTATTACCACAGTTGGAGGTAATCATGGCAAAACTGGAAATTTGCTGTTTCGGAATTGAATGTGCTCAAGTAGCGCAAGAATACGGGGCTGACCGTATCGAATTATGCTCTGGTGCCGCAGATGGCGGTTTAACACCAAGCTACGGCTATCTGAAATTAGCAAGGGAAAAACTCCACATTCCAGTTCATCCTATTATTCGTCCTCGTGGTGGTGATTTTTGCTATAACGTCAGTGAGTTTGACGTTATTCGTGAAGATTTAATCATGATTAAGGAAATGGGGTTTCCGGGGGCTGTCATCGGTATTCTTGATAGCGAAGGGCGCATTGATATTAACCGCATGCATGGGTTGATGGAAATCGCCAAAGGAATGAATATTACTTTCCATCGTGCGTTTGATATGTGCATTAATCCACTCCTCGCCTTAGAGCAATTAAATGAATTGGGCGTAGCACGAATTCTCACGTCAGGCCAACAGCAAAATGCTGAATTAGGCTTGCCATTATTAAAAGAATTGCACGAAAAAAGCCAAGAAATCAATGGCCCGAAAATCATGGCGGGAGCTGGGGTTCGTTTAGCCAATTTAAGCAAGTTTATGGAGATTGGACTCGCAGAGGTGCATAGCTCAGCGGGCAAAACGGTTCCTTCAACCATGAACTACCGCAAAGTCGGCGTGACGATGGCATCTAACAGTGAAACGGATGAGTTCACACATTATTGCGTTGATGGGCCAACAGTCGAAGCCATGAAAGACTTTATTTCTATCACGGAAAAAGTGTTGGTTTAGTGCACCATCAGAACATAAAGGAGAAACCTGTTTTAGGTTTCTCTTTCTTTTATTTAATCCAACTTGGTTCGGTCATAAATAAAAGTAGTAACATTATAATTTCTATAAATATTCTCTATTCGTCATCTTCCCTGCAATAGTCAATTATGCGCTAAAATCAAACAAAACATATGGATTATTTGGTTTACGTAGACAACATATTCACAAACTCGCCTTGGTTGATGCACATCAATTAACCACATGAAATACATGCCTACTATCTAATTATTATAAAAATATATTTTTTAGTTAATTTAATAATAATTAGAAGGTAGCAATGTAATGATTAATCACTTTGGAAAGAAAACGTTAAGCAGGAGGCGATTTATTCAAGCCTCAGCTTCGGTCGCAACAGCAACCGCTGTTGCAGGTTCTATCTCATTACCCTTCACGGCACAAGCCGTTCCAATCACGAAAATTCAGCCAGATGAAGTGAATGAAAAAATCAAATATAGCGCTTGTTTAGTGAACTGTGGCAGTCGGTGCCCACTAAAAGTGCATGTCAAAGACGATGTTATCACGCGCATCTCTAATGAAACGATGTATGACGACAGCCAATTTGGCTTACATCAGATACGCCCGTGCTTAAGGGGGCGTTCGGTACGTTGGAAAACGTATAACCCAGACAGAATAAAGTACCCGATGATACGTGTCGGTAAGCGTGGAGAGGGCAAATTCAAACGCATTACTTGGGATGAAGCGACGACTATCGTTGCTGAAAAACTAAAAGAAACAATAAATAAATATGGTAATGAAGCGATTTATTACCAGTATGGTTCAGGCTCGACAGGGGCAAACTTACAAGGGCGAAATGCCTGTAAACGCCTTTTAAATCAATTAGGTGGCTTTCTTGATCAACATGGAACGTACTCAACGGCGCAGATAAACGGGGTGATCCCGTATGTATATGGCAAACTGGATGATTCCTTGCTCTCTGAAATTGCCAATAGCGATTTGGTCGTTATGTTTGGGCACAACATTGCGGAAACACGGATGTCAGGGGGCGGGCAATTTTATGAAACCTTGCAAGCGTTAGAAAAAAGTAAAGCCAAGGTGATTATTATCGACCCTCGTCGAACCGACAGTGTAACAACGTTAGGGGCGGAGTGGATACCCATTTACCCCGGCACGGATGGTGCGCTAGTCGCTGCCATTATCCATACTTTAATTAAAGAAGAATTAACGGACGAAGCCTTCCTTGCTCAATATTGTGTTGGCTGGGATAGCAAAACATTACCCGACTCAGCCCCTGAAAATGCGTCCTATAAAGATTACATTTTAGGGTTTGGTGACGATGGAATCGAAAAAACGCCGGAATGGGCGAGTAAAATTACTGGGATATCACCAACCCGTATCATACAACTGGCGCGTGAGTTAGGGACGGCTAAAGCAGCTTGGATTTCACAAGGGTGGGGTTTGCAAAGAACTGCGTCAGGGGAGCAAGCTGCACGGGCGGTGATGATGTTGCCTATCGTGACGGGGAATATTGGTCGAGCAGGGACGAATGCGGGAGGATGGGGTGGTAACGTCGCTTACCCAGTTCCCGGATTTGCAATACCAAACCCAGTGAAAACCAAAATTCCGTGCTTTATGTGGACTGACGCTATTGTGCGTGGAACCGAAATGACGGCGGAAAACGCCACATTGCTAGGGAAAGAAAAACTTGACACTAACGTGAAATTTCTTTGGCATTACGCCAGTAATGTGACGGGAAATCAGCACTCAGATCTAAATAAAACCCATAAAATTTTGGCTGATGAATCTCTTTGTGAATTTATTCTTGTGTGGGATATCCACATGACGCCATCCACAAACTATGCGGATTTAATTTTACCGGATGTGAGCAGTGTTGAATCAAATGATTTAATTAATAACTCCTATGCCAGTGGGGCATATCATTATGCTATACGCTTGCAAAATGCCATTACACCGCTGTGGGAATGCCGCCAATCTTACGATGTATTAGCTGATATTGCTGAAAAACTGGGAATTAAAGACCAGTTTACAGAAGGGCGAACGCATGAGCAGTGGATAGAGCATTGTTATAATCAAATGCGAGAAAAAAATCCGCAGTTACCGACATTTGAAGAAACAAATGACATGGGGATTGTCGATAGAAAACTGGCGAATAGTGCAGATTATATTGCCTTGAAGTCTTTTAGAGATGCACCAACGGAAAATCCACTACCAACACCGTCAGGGAAAATTGAAATCTACTCTGCGCGATTGGCGAAAATTGCCCACGAGTGGGAATACCCAGATGACCAGCGTATTCCAGCCGTACCAGAATATTGTGTGAATACCGAAGGGGTTGAAAACACACAGGCAAGGGAAAAATATCCGCTACAAATGACGGGGTTTCACGATAAAGGCCATGCTCACTCATCCTACTTTAATGTTGCCGTATTGCGTGAGGCAGTACCCCATCAATATTGGATAAACCCAATCGATGCAGCGACCCGTGGCATTCAAGATGGAAATATTACTGAAATTTTTAATGACAGAGGGCGTATCAAAATAAAGGCGAGGGTGACCGCGCGAGTCTTACCGGGCGTGATTGCCGTACCGCAAGGGGCATGGCGTGAGCTCGATAGCGAAGGGGTTGATATTGGCGGTTGTATTAACACGTTAACAACTCAGCAGCCTTCAGCTTTAGTGAAAGGCAATCCTCAACATACTAATCTCGTTGATGTGAAACGTGCATAAGGAGTGGCAAATGAAACAGTATGGTTTTTATTTTGACTCGACCAAATGCACGGGATGTAAAACCTGTCAGGTGAGCTGTAAAGACGAAAAGGATTTAGACCTTGGCCCTAAGTTTCGCCGCATTTATGAATTTGGTGGAGGGAGTTGGCAGCAACAAGACGGTATTTGGCAACAAAATGTGTATAGCTATTATTTGTCAATCTCATGCAATCACTGCTCAAACCCAACGTGCGTCGAGGGGTGCCCAACGGGTGCGATGCATAAAAGAGAGCAAGATGGTTTAGTGGTTGTCGATCAAACCATTTGTGTTGGCTGTCGTTATTGCGAATTACGTTGCCCTTACGGTGCACCGCAATACGATGAAAAGAAAAAGCTGATGAGCAAATGTGATGGCTGTTATGAAAGAGTTGAAAAAGGCATGAAGCCTGTGTGTGTCGAGTCGTGCCCGCAACGTGCGTTAGATTTTGATGATATTAACGTGTTACGAGAACGCCATGGCCAAATCAGTGGAATTGCCCCAATGCCAGACCCAAGTTTAACAAATCCCAATATTGTCATTAAGCCACATAAAGATGCTAAGCCATCGGGTGATAAAAGCGGCACACTACAAAACCCTGCGGAGGTCTAACATGCACGAGCTTCCTCTTGTCTTTTTTACGGTGTTTGGTCAATCCGCAGCGGGGCTTTACCTGTTTGCCTATTTAAGCAAACGAATCGGTTGGTCAAGTAGTGAACAACTGCGTAGCGCTAACATGCTGGCCTTTGTGTTGATGCTTATTGCATTAATTATTGGTAGTTTGCATGTGGGGCAACCGCTACGTTTCTTTAATATGTTGTTAGGTGTAGGGCGTTCACCAATGAGTAACGAAGCCCTATTAAGCGGGATTTTTGTTGCCTTTGGTGCGGGCATTGTCTTTTTTACGTTGTTTGTCAAAAATGCGATGCTGCGCGAAGTGTGTAATGTGGGCGCAATTATTTTTGGACTCGCATTCACTTGGTCAATACCGCAAGTCTATAACATTGAAACAGTTGCTAATTGGTATACGGTTTTCACCACGCTGCAAATGTGGATGACATTGTTTGTTGGCGGTGGGGCACTGGCGATTTTAATGGGGGCACAGCGGCTCGGTTCGATGGCTTTCCTACTTGGGGCAGTGATTATTTTCGCTACAAGGGCTGCCTATATCTCATTTCTCGGTGAAACAGGGCCTGTACTCAGTGGTGAACAAGCGGGTTTTTGGGCATTCCAGTTAGTGGTTATTGCGGTGATGCTTTTTGTTTATCCTGCGCTGCTATACCGAGGTCGAAATGCAGTTTTCGTTCTGGGGATTTGTGCATTAGCGGTGATCGTTGCCGAATTATCTGGGCGAGTTGCATTTTACAACTTATGGCAGATAACAATGTAGTGATAGGGTGATTAAATGTGCCTATGGGCTAGACCGATAGGCACATTATTTGTTACGGCTTACGTGCGACTAAAATTGCACGTAACGGAGCAGGATAGCCTTCAATGGTCTTGGTTTGATCGTTCGGGTCTAAAAATTCGGCGAGTGAGTCCGTCTTCATCCACTGCGTTCGGCGCTGTTCGTCTAACGAGGTCACCGCTTGGTCAACAATACGTACATCCACAAAACCGCATTTTTCTAACCATACTTTGAGCATTTTAGCAGAAGGAATAAAATAGACGTTACGCATTTGGGCGTAGCGGTCACCTGGGATAAGGCATTGAAATTCATCACCCTCAACCACTAAACTTTCAAGCACTAATTCACCTTCACTCACTAACTGGTTTTTCAATTGCCATAAGTGATCAAGTGGGGAACGACGGTGATACAGAACTCCCATGGAGAATACGGTATCAAAGGCTTTTAACTCAGGAAGTTGTTCAATACCAAGGGGTAACAAATGTGCCCGTTGGTCATCCCCCAATAACTTTCTAACAGCTTCAAATTGGCATAAAAAAAGCTCTGTAGGGTCAATGCCGACAACAAATTTGGCTTCTTGCCCTAACATACGCCACATATGGTAGCCACTACCACAGCCAACATCTAACACATATCGGTCTTTGAGTGATGAAATATGGGGCAAAACGCGATCCCATTTCCAATCGGAACGCCATTCGGTATCAATATTGACGCCATAAAGGGAAAACGGGCCTTTACGCCATGGCATTAATTGCTCAAGGATATTATTCAAACGGCGTGTTTCGCCAGAGGTAAGCTCAGGCTCGCGAGTTGCGGTCACACTGTTCACTAAGTCCAGCTGAGTTGGGTGCATGATAGGCAAATTATCGAGCATTTTTTCCCACGAGGAAAAACCACCGTGTAAACCTTGTTTTTTCCACTCAGTTAACTGCGCAGGTAATGTTTCTAACCAATGGCTTAATGGGCCAACGGCAATTTGTTGGTAGAAACGACCGAAATCAATCATTTTTAAGCCTCTTTAAGCGCTAACAGTGAGCCGAAATTAAAACATTGGAACCACACTTCGCAGTGGCTAAACCCAACCTGTTTAAGACGTGCTTTGTGTGTTTCAACGGAGTCAGTCAACATGACGTTTTCTAACATGCTGCGTTTTTGGCTGATTTCGAGCTCGCTATAGCCATTCGCACGTTTGAAATCATGGTGCATATTGAACAGTAACTCGCCGATTTCGTTATCTTCAAAATTAAACTTTTCAGAAAGCACCAAAATACCGCCGGGTTGTAACCCTTGATAAATTTTTTCGAGTAATAACAGACGGTCATTTGGGTTGAGGAATTGCAAAGTAAAATTGAGTACAACCATTGATGCATTTTTAATTTTCACATCACGAATATCCCCTTCGATGACCTCAACAGGGGTTTCTGCACGATAGGCATCAATATGACGGCGGCATCGCTCCACCATTGCAGGGGAGTTATCAATAGCAATTATTTTGCTATTTTCAACGGCAATATTGCGCCGAATAGAAAGCGTTGCAGCACCTAATGAGCAGCCCAAATCATAGACGTGGCTGTTTGGTTTTACAAAACGGCCAGCAAGCATGCCAATCATGGTAATAATATTGGAATAACCCGGCACAGAGCGCTGGATCATATCGGGGAAAACTTCGGCGACTTTTTCATCAAATTGCCAATCACCAAGGTTAGCAATCGGCGCGGAAAAAAGACTGTCTTTGTGGTTAGGATCCTGACTTGACATAAGTTCTGTATTAATAAGCAAACAAAAGTAGTGGGGGATTGTACCAGAAAGGCGGCGTAGTGAAAATCAATCCATTAAGAATGAAATAATGAGGCGGCACATTAGGTTGTGCCGTAGAAAACCGCTAAAGATTGAATGACACGATTTGCAGCCACGGTAGGTAATAAGTATTGGCGATAACCATTAATGCCATCGAAAGGTAAGTGGCAACCATACCTGAGCGACGATAAGAATAATCATGGTTTTTTAAACCATAAGAGTGAAGTAGTCGACCTGCAATCAAAATTAAACCACAAAGATGGATCATCCAAACTTGTGCACCGTTCATCTCCATTAAAAGCAGTAAAATAAGGGAAATAGGAATATATTCAATGGCGTTACCATGAACACGGATTGCGGTTTGCAGTTCATAAAAACCACCATCACCATAGGCTATACGGTACTGGCTACGCAGCTTCACAACATTTAAAGATAATCTAAGTAGCAGTAAGGCACCCAGTACAGCGTACAAAGAGCTGACCATTTTTTACTCCACCATAAAACGAATCAAATTATGAAAACACCTAAAAATATAAGTTATAGTAATGGGTATTAACGATATTTTCTAAATTGTAAATCCTAAAATGCCGTTCGACAAATGAATTCACAACTTTTTTGGGTAATCACGTAGGGTTATTTGACCAAACCATCTTGTTTTAATTGGGATAGAACAGCGGCGGCGGTTGTGGAGCATTGAGGCAAATCTTCACTGGTAAACCACGCTAATTCAGCAATCTCAGCCGCGGGCTGTGGTTTTCCTTGGTAATCAGCAAAGTAACAACGTATACACACTTGTGTCCCGTCTTGTTTTCCATCCGCAAGGCCCAAAAATTCACCGTAAAAACGAACTGTTTCGGTGTCTAATTGTAATGTTAATTCTTCTTCAATCTCGCGGCATAAAGCTTGCTCATCACTTTCACCTTGCTCGCGTTTCCCCCCAGGGATGTAAAACAAGCTTTTATTGTGAGAGCGCACCATGGCAACTTTATTTTCAGACAAAGCAATTAACCCAAGCTTATCAATAATTTTAGCACTCATGATTTTACCACTCTTGTTATTAACGATGGTTATTTGAATCAATCTGGTTGAAATGAAATAAAGCCATTAAGCAGGTAATAGACCTACCTAATGGCTATCAAGAATTAAAATTTATTTCTTTTCAACAATTTTTACAAGTTCATAGCGGATGCTAGGTGCATCAGCCGGTGGGTTTGGTACATCAAATTGTTTAACTTGTAAGATATAAGAGAAGCCAGGTTGATATTCAAAACCTTGAATAGAGTTGTAAAATAACTGCCAGTCATCATTCGGATTTTCTTTGACTTTCATACATTTCATCGGGGCAACACCCATACAGTCTGCGAGTGTAGAATCAACATAAAATGTTTTATTGTTATCAATATCTGCGGTTTTCGCGGTTTGGCATCCAACCAATAACATCAGCATAGATGAAGCAAGTAACAGTTTTTTCATGTGCAATCCTTAAGCGGCAGACGATGATTAATTAGGTTTATTACCTAGTTGAAGGGATTATAGCAAACAGGAAAAGGTAACAATTCCTAAATCGACCTAATTATCGAAATGAATAAGTTTTTTTATGTGATAAAAAGACGTTTGGTAGAATAAAAAGGGGACAAAGACTTTATGGGAAGGGTTCGTGTGCTTTTTGTACAGTAGTCAGTAAATAGAGAAATAAACCTTTACCACAATATATACATGGCGACTTTAGTCCCTTAAAATCAACTTAACCATGTTCTTCATTTATCCCTGTCAAGGGTTGATAATTTAATTGGAATTGATTAACCATCGTAAAATTGATGAAAATATGATTAAAAACAAAATGGTTTAGGCGATAAGCGGTATTCGCAACTATTTGTCTAACAGAATTTCCTGTATAATGTCTGCCTTTTTGACATTCTGAATTTTCAGCCCGTGTTTCGCCAATAGGGTTCAGCAAAATGCCAAAATCCCGCAGCAAGCAAAAGCACAACAGCTGAGTAAAAGGATATTGTATGCGTACTAATTATTGTGGGCAGTTAAACATCGCTCACGAAGGCCAACAGGTCACTCTTTGTGGATGGGTAAACCGCCGTCGCGACTTAGGTGGTTTGATTTTTATCGATATGCGTGACCGTGAAGGCATCGTTCAAGTTTTCTTCGATCCGGATCGTAAAGACATATTTGAAAAAGCGTCAGAGCTGCGTAATGAGTTCTGTATCCAAATCACAGGGACAGTACGCGCGCGTCCAGATAGCCAGAAAAATAAAGATATGGCGACTGGGGAAATTGAAATTTTTGCGCAAGAGCTTCACGTATTTAATAAATCAGAACCGTTGCCGCTCGATAGCAACCAAACGAATACTGAAGAACGTCGCTTAAAATACCGTTATTTAGATTTACGTCGCCCAGAGATGTCTGAGCGCTTACGTACTCGTGCGAAAATCACCAGCTTTGTTCGTAATTTTATGGACACAGAAGGTTTCGTTGACGTTGAAACGCCAATGTTAACCAAAGCAACCCCTGAAGGTGCTCGTGACTATTTAGTCCCAAGCCGTGTTCACAAAGGTAAATTTTACGCGCTGCCACAATCTCCACAACTGTTCAAACAGTTACTGATGATGTCTGGCTTTGACCGCTATTATCAAATCGTAAAATGCTTCCGTGATGAAGACTTACGTGCTGACCGTCAACCTGAATTTACCCAAATCGACGTTGAAACCTCATTTATGACCGCAGAGCAAGTGCGCGAAATCATGGAACGCATGATCCGCAACTTATGGTTAGATGTGAAAAACGTTGACTTAGGCGACTTCCCAATTATGACGTTCGCAGAAGCCATGCGCCGTTATGGTTCAGATAAACCAGACCTTCGTAACCCAATGGAGCTGGTGGATGTTGCTGATATCGTTAAAGATGTCGAGTTTGCAGTATTCTCTGGCCCTGCGAATGACCCGAAAGGCCGTATTGCTGCATTAAAAGTGCCGGGCGGCGCAGCAATGACCCGTAAACAAATTGACGATTA
The DNA here is from genome assembly GCF_058245955.1 of Providencia sp. UF-224. NCBI lineage: Bacteria > Pseudomonadati > Pseudomonadota > Gammaproteobacteria > Enterobacterales > Morganellaceae > Providencia > Providencia sp. UF-224. The sequence goes on from NZ_JBSICC010000004.1 coordinate 16,080, forward strand.
TGGCCAATTTGTGGGTATTTATGGTGCGAAAGGCTTGGCTTGGATGAAAGTCAACGAGCGAGCTAAAGGCTTAGAAGGTATTCAAAGCCCAGTGGCGAAATTCCTCAATGAAGAGGTAATTAACCAACTGTTAGACCGTACTGGTGCAGCAGATGGCGATATCATTCTATTCGGTGCGGGTGCGAAAAATGTCGTTACCGACTCTATGGGCGCACTGCGCTTGAAAGTGGGTCGTGATTTCGAGCTGACAAACTTAAACAGCTGGCAGCCTCTGTGGGTTATCGACTTCCCAATGTTTGAAGAAGATGGGGAAGGCGGCTTAACAGCGATGCACCACCCATTCACATCACCGAAAGATTTCTCACCAGAAGAGCTGGCGGCAAAACCTGAAGATGCAGTTGCCAACGCTTACGATATGGTGATCAACGGTTATGAAGTGGGTGGCGGTTCAGTGCGTATTCACCGCAATGAAATGCAGCAAACCGTGTTTAGCATTTTAGGCATTAATGAGGAAGACCAACGTGAGAAATTTGGCTTCTTATTAGATGCACTGAAATACGGTACACCACCACACGCAGGTTTAGCATTTGGCCTTGACCGTTTAGTGATGTTGTTAACTGGAACGGATAACATCCGTGATGTTATTGCCTTCCCGAAAACAACGGCTGCGGCATGTTTAATGACCAATGCGCCAAGCCATGCAAACCCAGATTCACTGACTGAGCTGGCGATTGCTGTTGTGGCGAAAGACGAAGAGTAAGACGGCGAATGACTGCATTTAAGCGCCCTGAATCGGTATTAGTCATCATTGTGGCTGAAACAAGCGGTCGGGTGCTAATGCTACGGCGTAAAGATGACCCAGACTTTTGGCAGTCCGTGACCGGAAGTCTGGAATCTAACGAAAAGCCGTATGAAACAGCGTGTCGTGAAATCAAAGAAGAGACAGGTTTTGACGTCGAACAAAACGGCTTACAAGACTTGTCCCATAACATCATCTTTGAAATTTTCCCGCATTTCAGGCATCGTTATGCACCTGATGTAACACATTGCAAAGAGCACTGGTTTAAATTGGTGCTTGATGAAGAACACATGCCATTACTGGCTGAACATACTGAATTTCGTTGGTTAAGCCCAAATGAAGCGGCGAAACTCACTAAATCATGGAGTAACAGTCAGGCTATTTTAGAATTTGCTAATTAATTATTGTATTGACGTTTTTGGAGATATTTCATGGCAGGTCATAGTAAATGGGCCAATACCAAACACCGTAAAGCAGCCCAAGATTCTAAGCGCGGTAAGATTTTCACAAAAATTATTCGTGAGCTCGTCACCGCTGCACGTTTAGGTGGTGGTGATACCGGCACTAACCCACGTTTACGTGCCGCAGTGGATAAAGCATTATCAAATAACATGACTCGTGACACCTTAAACCGTGCAATTGCACGCGGTGTGGGTAATGATGAAAATGATAATATGGAAACCATCATTTATGAAGGTTATGGCCCTGGCGGTACCGCTGTTATGGTTGAGTGCTTAAGTGACAACCGTAACCGTACCGTATCTGAAGTTCGCCATGCGTTCACAAAAACAGGTGGTAACTTAGGCACTGATGGTTCCGTCTCTTATTTATTTACCAAACGTGGTGTGATTACGTATGCACCGGGTGTGGACGAAGACGCATTGATGGAAGCTGCGCTTGAAGCGGGTGCAGATGACGTTGAAACTTATGACGATGGTGCTATCGATGTTTACACCACGTTTGAGACGTTTGGTATCGTTAAAGATGCGTTAGATGCAGCAGGTTTTACCAGCGAAGCGGCTGAAGTTTCGATGATCCCATCGATTACCGCAGAACTCGATGCAGAGACAGCGCCAAAATTAATGCGCCTTATCGACATGTTAGAGGACTCTGACGACGTTCAAGAAGTTTACCATAACGGTGATATTTCTGACGAAGTTGCAGCGACACTGTAATCAGTGGCGTACTATTTTACATCTGTAATCTAGTCCCTCCGCGTAGAGAAAGCGGGCTGACGCAGCCTGTTTTCTCTAACGCCTTTGTTTTTTCTTCTTCTATACTTTTTGTATATCCCTTGCTTAATACGAAGAATCAAATAGCTATTTAATTGAAATAGATAGTATTATGCTGCTAAGTAATATAATGAATAACGAGTAATAAATATTAAGAGGCACAAATCGATTCTTTATGGCAATTATATTAGGAATTGACCCCGGTTCTCGCGTCACCGGTTATGGCGTCATTCGCCAACAAGGTAGACAATTACTGTATTTAGGCAGTGGCTGCATCCGCACACAAGTTGATGATTTACCAAGTCGTCTGCAACGTATTTATGCGGGGGTCTCGGAAATTATCACCCAATACCAGCCAGATGTTCTTTCAATCGAACAAGTTTTTATGGCTAAAAATCCAGACTCAGCGCTCAAATTAGGCCAAGCTCGCGGGGTGGCGATTGTCGCAGCGGCAAATTTAAGTATTCCAGTATTTGAATATGCGGCTCGCCAAGTAAAACAAACGGTTGTTGGCACTGGTGCGGCTGAGAAAAGCCAAGTACAACATATGGTTAAATCTATACTTAAGCTATCCGCAAATCCGCAGTCTGATGCCGCGGATGCACTGGCGATCGCGATTACGCACTGCCACTTTAATCAGAACTTATTAAAAGTGGGCGATCCACGTTTGGTCTTAACGCGTGGCCGGCTAAGGTAGAGTTTGTCCGAAAGCCGATGGTATGAAAACAAATAGCTTGCAACTGGATATGCATCCAGCATTTTTTGTGGTATAAACAGCACTATTAATAACAGTTGGCTAGATGAGTTTGACTTTAGGCCATAATAGAGGAATTCAATGTGATTGGTCGTTTACGTGGCATCGTATTAGAAAAGCAACCACCAATAGTTTTATTAGAACTGCAAGGCGTAGGCTATGAAGTCCATATGCCAATGACGTGTTTCTATGAATTACCTGATATTGGCCAAGAAGCGATTGTTTTCACTCATTTTGTTGTGCGCGAAGATGCCCAATTACTGTACGGTTTTAACGATAAGCAAGAAAGAGCGCTGTTTAAAGAGTTAATTAAAGTGAATGGTGTCGGGCCAAAGCTTGCATTAGCCATTCTCTCTGGTATGTCTGCTCAACAATTTGTCTCTGCTATCGAACAAGAAGCCATTGCCTCATTGGTTAAATTACCGGGGATCGGCAAAAAGACAGCTGAGCGCTTAGTTGTTGAAATGAAAGACCGTTTCAAAGGGTTGAATGGTGACTTATTCAATCAAACCAGTGATATCAACTTACCCGATGTTAATAGCAAAGTACCAAGTACTGCTGATATCGAAGCAGAAGCGGCGGCTGCATTAATTGCATTGGGCTACAAGCCACAAGAAGCTAGCCGTATGGTGAGCAAAGTCGCGAAACCGGGCAGTGATTCGGAAACATTGATCCGTGATGCCTTACGTGCAGCACTCTGACTAAGAGGCCATTAAGATGATTGAAGCAGATCGCCTAATTACCGCTGAAGTTTTACAGTCGGATGAAGAAGCCATTGATCGTGCGATCAGACCAAAACTACTTAGTGAATATATTGGTCAGCCGCAGGTGAAAGATCAAATGGAAATTTTTATCCAAGCAGCCAAAATGCGGGGCGATGCGCTTGACCATCTATTGATTTTTGGCCCCCCAGGGCTCGGTAAAACGACACTCGCTGGTATTGTTGCTAACGAATTAGGTGTCAATTTACGAACCACCTCAGGGCCAGTGCTGGAAAAAGCGGGTGATTTAGCTGCTATGCTAACTAACCTTGAGCCCCATGATGTGCTTTTTATTGATGAAATCCACCGCCTTTCACCCGTTGTTGAAGAAATTCTTTATCCTGCAATGGAAGACTACCAATTAGATATCATGATTGGTGAAGGGCCCGCTGCGCGTTCTATCAAAATTGACCTCCCACCCTTTACCTTAATTGGCGCTACAACACGAGCAGGGTCGTTGACTTCTCCATTGCGTGACCGCTTTGGCATAGTACAGCGGCTCGAATTTTACCAAGTTGCGGATTTACAATATATTGTCAAACGCAGTGCTCAATATATGGGGCTTGATATAACGGAAGAAGGGGCGATGCAAGTCGCGATGCGTTCTCGTGGTACCCCACGTATTACAAACCGTCTTTTACGCCGTGTACGTGATTTCGCGCAAGTTAAAGGGGATGGTTCAATTGATGGGCTCATCGCAAATCAAGCTTTGGATATGCTCAATGTGGATGCGGCGGGCTTTGATTATCTAGACCGTAAATTGCTTGTGGCGATTATCGATAAGTTTATGGGGGGGCCTGTTGGTGTCGATAACTTGGCCGCAGCCATTGGCGAAGAGCGCGAAACTATCGAAGATGTTTTAGAACCTTATCTAATTCAGCAAGGTTTTATTCAGCGTACCCCTAGAGGGCGAATGGCGACAGCACATGCTTATAATCATTTTGGTTTAACACCAAAAGAAGTTTAATAAAAACGCCATTGTTCAAAATAAACAATGGCGTGAATTAAACGTGGGGTTCACCAATTAGTTTTTTGCTTTAACGGTTAAACTCAGCACAAATAAAATGGCAGAAACCAGGACGACAGAAGGGCCTGCTGGTGTGTCATAAAATGCAGAAAATGCTAACCCACCCGTGACAGATATCATGCCAATTAATACCGCGACAAATGCCATTTGCTCTGGTGTACGGGCAAAACGGCGGGCGGTTGCCGCTGGAATAATTAATAGCGAAGTAATAATTAGCGCACCCACAAACTTCATGGCAATACCAATGGTTAATGCGGTTACTAACATGAGTAATAAACGCAAGCGTTGGATATTGATGCCATCGACAAAAGCAAGCTCAGGGCTAACGGTTATGGATAAAAGCGCCCGCCAACGATAAAAAAGCAATCCGCAAACGACAATCACACCAATAAATATCGTGATAATATCTTCATAGCTAACGGAAAGTAGGTCGCCAAATAAATATGCCATCAGGTCAACGCGGACATTTGCCATTAAGCTGACAACCACTAAACCAAGTGATAGTGAGCTATGTGCCATAATTCCGAGTAATGTATCAACGGCGAGTTGTGGGCGTTTTTCGAGCCAAACTAAAATTAAGGCAAGTAAAAGTGTAACGGCAATAACAGCATAAAACGGGTTGATATTCAGTAATAACCCAAAGGCAACACCCAATAAAGATGCATGCGCTAAAGTATCGCCAAAATAGGACATGCGTCGCCAAACCACGAAGGAGCCTAAAGGCCCCGCGGCGACAGCAAGTAACATGCCTGCTATCCAGCCAGGTAATAATAACTCAATCATGCTTGCAGTCCTTGCTGTGTTGGTGGCCGTTAATAATATTACCTTCTAAATCATGTTGGTGGTTATGTTGATGACGATATACCCCCAGTTGTTGCGCGCCACGGTAGCCGAACATAGCAACAAATTCAGGATGGTTGGATACGACATCAGGCGCACCAGAGCAGCAGATATGGCCATTAATACAGAGAACTTTATCTGTTTTAGCCATCACTAAATGTAAGTCGTGGGAAACCATAAGCACGGCGCAACCAAGCTCTGATCTTAATTGGTTAATTAAATCATATAGTGCAACTTGGCCAGTTATATCAACACCTTGCGCTGGCTCATCAAGCACAAGAAGGTCAGGTTTATTAAGCAACGCACGAGCTAATAAGACTCGCTGCGTTTCACCACCCGATAATTTTTGCATCGGTTGGTCTAGAAGGTGAGTGGCTTTAACACGCTCAAGTGCAGGCAATAAATGTTCTTGGCGAACCCCGAGTTTAAGTAGCATAAAACGCTTCACCGTTAAGGGGAGCGTGGTATCTAGATGGAGCTTTTGCGGTACATAACCAATAGCAAGTGACGAGGCGCGTTTAATTGTGCCTGATGTCGGTGGAAGTAGCCCTAGAACGACACGTACTATGGTTGATTTTCCTGCACCATTTGGCCCTAAAAGCGTCACGATATCGCCTTTATTAAGTTCAAAGGAGACATCTTTGAGGACCTGCTTTTCGCCAAATGAAACAGAAATTTTATTTAAAGTCAGTAATGGTTGCATATGAAAAACATCTTGCAGAAATCATGTTGTGTTATATTATAACATTTCAAAATTAAAATCACGGAAAAAGACTGCTATGATACATAAATCGAAACACATTGCTCGCAAATTTATTTTTGGGGCGGTGGCAACCTCCGTATTAAGTGCGACAATGGCGTCTACTGCGAATGCAGATGTCGTTACATCAATTCGCCCATTAGCTTTTATTGCATCCGGTATTGCTGATGGCGTGACAGAGACGCAAGTTTTACTGCCAGACGGCTCATCACCCCATGATTACGCATTAAAACCTTCTGATTTGAAAAAAATTAAACAAGCTGACTTATTCGTGTGGGTAGGACCTGATATGGAAATGTTTTTACAAAAGCCTATCAATACGTTACCTCAGAATAAACGTCTGGCATTAGCGGAACAAGCAAATATTAAATCACGACTTATGGCCGAGTCACATGAAGATGAACACGATCATGAACATGCTGATGAAGCTAATCATGACAAGGATCACGAACATCATCATCATGGTGAGTATAATATGCACATCTGGTTATCCCCAGAGATAGCAAATTTCGCCGCACAGGACATTCACGATCGCTTAGTAGAGCTTTATCCTGACCAAAAAGATAAGCTAGACGTAAACCTTCGTAAATTCAGAGAAAATATGACGCAAAATGATCAAAAAATTGCTAGTATTTTACAGCCAGCTATGAATAAGGGTTATTTTGTTTTTCACGACGCCTATGGTTACTTTGAAAAACACTATCAGCTCGCCCCTTTAGGGCATTTTACGATAAACCCAGAAATACAGCCTGGTGCGCAGAAATTACATCAAATACGAATACAACTGGTTGAGCATAAAGCACAATGTGTTTTTGCTGAGCCACAATTCAGGCCTGCTGTGATTGAAAGTGTAGCACGTAATACGGGAGTCAAAATGGGAACTCTCGACCCACTCGGAATTGGGCTGGCTCTTGGACCAGATAGCTACATGAAGTTTTTGACACAATTGTCAGAACAATACGCCAGCTGCCTGAATTAAAAATAGAAGGAATTGTTTAAGTGCAGCAAATGGCCAAAGGTCTGGCTCAGGTATATGGTAGCCTGTCTAGAACTCACAAAATTGTGTTAAGTACACTTACAGTCGCTACCATGGCCGTCGCAATTTGGCGGCCAGTACATATTCCAACCACTTCTGATAATGATGGTACACCTGATACCATCATTCCTCTTGCATTATTACCCTCTACAGATGCCACAGATGACATTATCCAAGATAGTAGTGATCAACTGCCTGATGAAGGTGTGGCTGATACGGATGCAGAAGCGGACGAAGCTGGTGGTGATACAACACCGCTAGCTCATGAATATGTTGTTGCGAGTGGCGATAATTTAACAACGATTTTAACTCAGTTTGGTATCGAAGCTGGGGATGTTGCAACACTTTCAAATCAACATAAGTCATTAAGAAATTTAAAGATTGGCCAAACGTTAAATTGGTCTTTAACGGAGCAAGGCGAATTAGAATCGTTAACATGGGAAGTGAATCGCCGCGAAACGCGGGTATTTAACCGTGTAGGCGCGACAAATAAATTCGAAGAAGTTAAGCAGGTTCGTACAGGTGAATGGACTAACAGTGTCTTAACAGGCACCGTTGACGGTTCTTTCGCACAAAGCACCAGTAAGGCAGGTTTAACTCGTAATGAAGGCCGTGAGGTTATCAAGGCTCTGCAATGGCAAGTGGATTTTCGTAAACTGAAAAAAGGCGATAAATTCAGTGTATTAATGAGCCGTGAAATGCTCAATGGCCGCAGTGAACAAAGCCAGCTTGTTGGTGTGCGTTTGCAAACCAATGGCAAAAGTTATTTTGCGTTCCGAGCTGAAGATGGTAAGTACTATGATAGCGAAGGAAATGGCTTAGAACGTGGTTTCTTGCGTTTTCCAACCGCTAAACAATTTAGAGTTTCCTCTCAATTTAACCCTCGCCGTGTTAACCCTGTAACAGGTCGGGTTGCCCCCCATAAAGGTGTCGATTTTGCGATGCCAGTTGGAACACCCGTTTTAGCTGTTGGTGACGGCGAAGTAATTGTATCGAAATACAGTGGTGCGGCAGGAAACTTCATTGCTATTCGCCATGGTCGCCAATACACCACTCGATATATGCACTTACGTCAATTACTTGTTAAGCCAGGTCAAAAAGTCAAACGTGGTGATCGCATCGCATTATCAGGCAATACAGGGCGTTCGACTGGGCCGCACTTGCATTTTGAAATGTGGGTGAATCAGCAAGCGGTTAACCCTTTAACTGCTAAACTACCAAGTTCAGGCGGGTTAACAGGTAAAGAGCGTAAAGAATATTTAGCATTAGTTAAAGAAACAAAACCTCAACTGAAGCTGTAATATATTCTTCTTCTTCTTCATAACTGGCAGGTACTTGTATCTGCCAGTTTTTTTTGAAATGCTTCCATAAATCATTATTTTAAGCTATAAAAATATAGCCATTATTCACTTGAGTGCAGTATGAATAAAGATAAAGACACAGACAGTAAAAAAGGTTATGTGCCAACATTCCACCGTTCCTATTTATTGCCTAAATATTGGGGCGTTTGGTTTGGAGCTGCAGTATTTGCAGGCCTTGCTTATGTTCCTGTTAAAGTGCGTGATCCCGTGCTGGCGAAAATAGGTAAATGGGTAGGGCGGATAGCGAAAAGTGCCCGTCGCCGTGCGAAAATCAACTTACTTTATTGCTTCCCTGAATATACAGAGGAACAACGAGAAGATTTAGTTGACCGCATGTTTGAAACTGCTCCCCAATCTTTTGTTATGTTGGCTGAGTTATGTATTCGTGGCGCAAACAAAACACTGGCTCGCACACATTGGCATAACGAAGAAATCATTCTTCAGTTACAGGCGCAAAAAAGCAATGTAATTTTTATGGTGCCACATGGTTGGGCGGTGGATGCGCCTGCGATGTTATTAGCCGCCAAAGGGCAGCAAATGGCCGCGATGTTTCACCACCAGAAAAATCCTGTTGCTGATTATCTGTGGAATAAAGCACGTTATCATTTTGGTGGCCGCCTTCATTCACGGGAAGCGGGTATAAAGCCGTTTATTGCATCGGTCAGGCAAGGGTACTGGGGCTTTTATCTTCCAGACCAAGACCATGGTGAAGAGCACAGTGAATTTGTCGATTTCTTTGGTACATACAAAGCCACACTCCCTGCCATTGGGCGTTTAATGAAAGTTTGTAAGGCGAAAATTGTTCCATTATTTCCAGTGTATGACCATAAAACGCATCAGCTACATATCTATATTCGTGAACCTATGGATGATATCGATGGTAAAGATGATGAATACATCGCACGTAGAATGAACGAAGAGCTTGAATTCCTTGTTTCACCAAATATAGAGCAATACACCTGGATCCTAAAGTTATTGAAAACCCGCAAAGAAGGGGAAATAGAGCCTTACCAACGTAAGGATTTATATCGATAACTGTGTAAAATAAACACATAAAAGCCACCACACCATGTGGTGGCTTTTTATACAAAACAATGAAAATTCGTCGCGTTATTTCCTAATTTCCTATCTATTAAATGAATTGAACCCTGTATAGTAATCTTCGTTGATAAATAATAATGAAGGCGTGAAAAGCAATGGCAATTGATCGTATGGATTGGCACTATGGCGGCGATTACCCTGAAGGGCTCCCAACTGAAAACGGTGGAACACACATCGGTTTTTACCTTACGTGGATTATTCAAAATGATTTAGTGGGCGAGTTTCACCTTGAAGAGTCAGAGGATGAAATTGCGTTAGTTAAATCGCGTAAATTGGATGGCCGCGAATTTTTAATGTCTATGTGTGATGAAAAATTCATCAGTGAAGATTTAAATGATGAAGGTAACGAATTCACTGAATTCTATTACGCTGCGGAAGAAGGTGGGTATTTCGATGATTATGAGCGCGTTTTGCAAGGCGAGCTCCCTTCTACATATCATGTCGAAAACAGCTGGGAAAATTACGATAAAATCGCTGCGGTGATCAGCGATGCTTATGCAAAATGGAAACTAGCGAAGTCTTGAAAGCAGGGATAGGGTATAGGCAGCCAATTCTAGCTGCCTTTTGTGTAACTACTTGTCTATGTCAGCATAAGGCCAAACGGGATAAAATAATGGCCTGCCATCATTGACTACACCATCGTAACTAGCTAAAAAAACTTGAATTTCTTGACTTAATAGAAAATCGGCAAGTGCTTTAGCCCCTTGATAATTGACGTTCGGGTGACGAATGGGATTCGTTTCCATAACAATATATGGCCGGCGCATAGTCGGATCTTGGTCAACAAGAATAGCCATTTTATCGTTAGCTTTCCACTTTCCAACATAGACTGGCATTCGCCCTGTAATAATGTAAGCATTGCGGTCAGCGACCTGTTGCAGAAAATTCGGCCCACCACGTAAATCATCCTTTAGCACCCAATCACCAACAGGTTTTACGCCTGCTTTTCGCCATAAGTTATGTGCCATTTCACGAGGGCCTATCCCTTGAAAATCGATCCAAGGTGACTGAGTATTGGCAATTTTTGCTAAAGCCGCAGCGCCATCCTTCATGCCTCGAATACCCGCAGGATCAGAACTTGGCCCCCAAATAACAAGGTCGTTGCGTGTCCATGGACGCATGTTGATACCATGACCATCAGCAACGAGATCTGTGGTAATATCCCCTGAGTGCATAGTCAGTAAATCAACATTGCCAAGCTCAATAGCTTCTTTAAGTTCAGGGCGCTCACCTGATATGACCACTTGAACTTCATAACCTGTTTTTTCCTCAAAACGCTGAGCAATTTGGCGCCATAAATCAGCGTAAACCATGCCCCCAATAACGGCCACTCGCACGGTTTTTTCTTGTGTAGGCTGCGCAATGCTGTGCAATGGCGTTAAAAATATAAGCATTGCCAGCAATAATAATGAACGTCTAGTTTGTCTTAACATATGTATTTCCATCAAAATTCAGTTTTTACTTGGAAGAACCATTCTCTGCCTGGACGAGGGAAGTTCAGTGCTTGCTCGTAGTCTTTATCGAAGAGGTTTTTGACGGTAAATTGCCAAGTGACAGGTTTCCATGGTGAAATGCCAGACAAGCTGAAATCCACTAATTGATAATTATCTAACTTAACGGGTGTTTGCGTTTTACCTTGATATTGCACGCTATCCCAAAATGATTGCGCTTGGATAGAGGCATGCATATCGAGAGGTAAATCTGCGTTTAATCCAATGGCTACACTGTGTTTTGGGCGACCTTGCAAAGCAGATTTTGAGTTATCATTCCCTTTATTTTTGGCTTTTAACCAAGAATAACCCACAGTTACGTCAATACCGTCGGTGATAACGTAGCTCAAGTCTGTTTCGATACCTTGAAAGCGGTAGTGATCAAAGTTTTCATAACGTTCACCAGTGTCAGTCGTTGCTTTCTCGATATAATCATAAATATCGCTTGAATATAGGCTTAAATGCAGTTGTAGATCCGTAAAAATGAGTTGCTCTAAACCAATCTCATAATAGTTAGAGGTTTCTGGTTTTAAAGATGAGTTACCAAACTCAGTTTCATATAACTGGCGCAGATCAGGGTAACGAACACGATGAGATGCAGAGCTATATAAGCGTGTATCTTCAGCAGGGTACCAAAAAGCAGAAATTTGCCCAGCATAATCAACACTGTTAGCGGGATTATTGTGGTAACCACCTCCACCAACTGCAATTCCATAGGTTTTTACGGGGTGATATTGATATTCTACTACCCATTCTTGCTGGTCAATTGTGCGATGTTGGTTTTCAGTCCCACATTCGCCCGTGCAGCGCCAGTTGTCTTGGAAAATACGTAATCCATTAGTGATTGTATGATTTTCTTGTGAGTAAACCCATTGCAGGTTACCACCATAGCTTTGACTAACAGTGCGCTGATCACCAGGGAAAGCATAATGTTTATAATGGATATCTCGGGCTTCACGTGAGTACCATGTATAGCCACGCAATGTATTTGCATCGGTTAATTGTGTATCAAATGTAGTTTGAATATTGTAATGCTCTGAAGGGTTAACACGCTGATATTTATTATTTTGTTTAGTATTATTGTTAGTTGGCACTAAGGCGTTATGAACAGCGTTGTTACCACCGCCATTTCCACCGCCGTTACCACCACCATTTCCACCGCCGTTTCCACCGCCGTTTCCGCCGCCGTTTCCACCGCCATTTCCACCGCCGTTTCCACCGCCGTTTCCGCCGCCGTTTCCACCGCCGTTTCCACCGCCGTTTCCGCCGCCGTTTCCGCCGCCGTTTCCGCCGCCGTTTCCACCGCCATTTCCACCGCCGTTTCCACCCCGATTTAATTTATCGGGTACACCCCAATTATCTCGATGATAATCGATATTAAGTCCAAGTTGAGTGAGTTCAGTCGCTTGCCAACTTAACGAGGTCGATATTGCATGGCTTTTACTATCGCTATTTTCTCGTAATCCTTTGCCTTGCTGGTTTAAGGGATCAAAATGACTAGACATAGGGAATCCATTACGGCTATCGAAAACATAACTCGCGGTGTATCCAAGTGAATCGGTTATACCTGAAGTACTGCCACTTAAATTATAATGTTCACCATTCCCAGCGCCCAGAGAAACGCGTGTTTTTGGAGTATATTGCCCATGAGTAATCACATTGATCACACCACCAAAGCCGCCCGCACCATATAACAGTGAACCTGAACCTCCTTTGATGATATCGACGCGTTCAATTTGTTCTACTGGGATCAGTTGTGGGTCAAATTGGCTATTCCATGCATTATTTTGAGGGACACCATTGACTAAAAATGTGATGTGACGAGACTTATATCCCCGAATATCAAGTTGTGGGACACCTTGTCCACCGTAACGTAGTTGAATACCAGGGGTGTTTTGTAAAACATCTGCTAGGTTCAAGCTGCCTTGTACTTCCATCATTTCTTTACTGATAGAAAGAGATGTGGATGTCATGGCCTGCTGGTTTGGCATCGTGGAGTTTACCACGATGACATCTGAGACATTACTTAAAGAAGCCAATGAAAAAGGGGAGAAGAGGAGTAGCGCCAATGAAGAACGACGGTGCATTGCTATGTTTCCTTTATTATTTTAATAAGTAAATATTGTCGCCATTACAGCGAAAAGAACGAGAGGGATTGATGATACCGATCAAACTAGCGTTATATAAGATTTAATATATCGAATTTTGGCACAATGTTATGGTTTCATTATGACTTAAGGTCGAAAAAGGAAATTAAAAAAGGAGATAGGCAAAAGAACCCCGCTCGGTTGAGCGGGGTGGGAAGATTATTCGACTTCTAAGATACGACAAGTGTTAGTGCTTCCGACTGTACCCATTAAGTCACCTTGGGTCACGAGGACAATATCACCACTCATTAAATAGCCGTTATCACGTAAACGCGTAACTGCTTCCGCCGCAGCTTCAATACCATCAGTGTGTGTGCTACAGAACACAGGGGTAACACCACGATACAGGGAACATTGGTTCAGTGTTTTTTCATGGCGCGACATAGCAAAAATAGGCAAGCCAGAGCTGATGCGGGACATCATCCGTGCTGTACGGCCTGATTCAGTCATCGCAATAATCGCTTTCACGCCTTTCAGGTGGTTAGCAGCGTACATCGTTGACATCGCAATGGCTTCTTCTGGGCTACTGAATTCAGCATCTAAACGGTGTTTAGACACGTTTAAGCCTGGCATTTTTTCTGCACCAAAACAAACTTGTGCCATAGCGGCAACGGTTTCTGCTGGGTATTGGCCTGCGGCAGTTTCGGCAGATAACATTACCGCATCTGTGCCATCTAATACCGCATTTGCCACGTCCATGACTTCTGCACGGGTTGGCATTGGGTTAGTTATCATCGACTCCATCATTTGGGTTGCAGTGATAACCACGCGGTTTAATTGACGTGAACGGCGGATCAGTTTTTTCTGAACCGCGACAAGTTCTGGGTCACCAATTTCTACGCCTAAGTCACCACGAGCGACCATCACAACATCAGAAGCAAGGATAACTTCATCCATCACTTGGTCGTTTGCGACGGCTTCTGCACGCTCAACTTTTGCGACAATTTGGCATTCACAACCTGCATCGCGGGCTAAACGGCGTGCGTAATCTAAATCTTCACCAGAGCGCGGGAAGGAGACGGCTAAGTAGTCGACGTTAATTTTCGCTGCGGTTTTGATGTCTTCTTTATCTTTGTCAGTTAATGCTTCAGCGGAAAGGCCACCGCCTAATTTATTGATACCTTTGTTATTTGATAATTGACCACCCACAGTTACTTCAGTAAAGACTTGCAAACCTTGTACTTCACGGACTTTTAATTGAACGCGCCCATCATCGAGTAGCAGGATATCGCCAGGAACAACGTCAGCAGGTAACCCTTTATAGTCGATGCCGACTTTTTGCTGGTCACCTTCACCTTTGCCTAAGTTGGCATCAAGAATGAATTTATCACCGATATTTAAGAAAACTTTACCGTCTTTAAACGTAGAAACACGAATTTTTGGACCTTGTAAATCACCGAGGATCGCAACATGGCGACCTAAACGAGCGGCGATTTCACGCACTTTATTAGCACGTAATTGATGGTCTTCTGGAGTTCCGTGGGAGAAGTTAAGGCGAACAACGTTGGCACCTGCATTGATGATTTTTTCGAGGTTATTATCACGATCGGTAGCTGGACCAAGGGTTGTAACAATTTTAGTTCTTCTAAGCCGTCTAGACATGTATGACTCCGTTGACCTGTAATGGCGTTGATAAAAGGGTGAAACCATTTCACCCCATTTCGAAACCTGTTTACTGCAAATAGGGATGCTGACACGAACACAGCTATTATATACTGCGAATTTCTTAATGCTATCAGGTCTGTAAAACTATTAAAGCCCGATAAGCATAGAAAGACACTTTATCCTGCCAGTTTTAGCTTTAGACGTTATCAAACCGCGAATCACGCAAGGCTTCTTTGACGCGCTTCAAGTTATCTCTAAATTTTTCACCTCTTCTTAACGTAAACCCAGTTGTTAAGACATCAATAACAGCAAGTTGTGCCATTCGAGAAACCATTGGCATGTACATATCAGTATCTTCTGGGACATCAATAATGATAGACAACGAAGCGGCTTGTGCCAGTGGAGAGTTTTCTGAGGTAATTGCGATGACAATTGCGTCATTTTGTCTCGCCAATTGAGCCATATCGACAAGGGCTTTGGTTCTTCCTGTGTGGGAAATCAACACAATCACATCCCCTTCAGTACTATTCATACAGCTCATGCGCTGCATGACAATATCATCAAAATACATGACAGGAATATTAAAACGGAAAAACTTATTCATCGCATCGTGTGCCACGGCAGCGGAGGCACCAAAACCAAAGAAACTAATTTTTCGAGCTTGAGTGAGTAAGTCAACAGCACGGTTAACCGCGCTGATATCGAGGGTATGCTTCACATGGTCAAGCCCCGCCATCGCAGACTCAAAAATCTTGTGCGTGTAGGTGTTTACTGTATCCGTCTCTTCTATATGGCGGTTAACGTAGGGCGTGCCATTAGCAAGGTTTTGGGCAAGGCGAAGTTTAAAATCTGGAAAGCCTTTGGTGTCCATTTTCCGGCAAAATCGGTTAACGGTAGGTTCACTGACATCAGCTAATTGTGCAAGAGCTGCGATACTGAGATGAATAGCGCGCTGTGGCATCCCTAAAATCACTTCAGCCACTTTTTTCTCCGATTTACTTAAAAAATCGAGGCTGGTTTTCATTTGTTCTAAAATATTCATATAGCAAAAGCGCCTATTTCATCAAAAGGAGAAATTTTTCTGCCATCACGCTATGTTATGTTTGATTATAGCTTGCTGTCGTGAGGCAATCACTTAGAGTGAAAATATACTATGTAGGGTAAGTAGACTATCTGAATGCGGGTGATCAATGGCAGCTTTTTTATGAAACTTTGAAGCGTATCTAATTTTCACCTCAGTAAGTTGGGTACTTTTTTTGTCATTTTATTTCAGAAGCTGGCTCCTTTCAGTTTTTGAGTAAGTTTTATGGGTAGGATGGCATAAAGTGTATAATGACAGTTAAGAACAATGATATGCTGCTTTTTTCAGCATAAAAACTGTGATCAGTATCATGAAGATTTACTGAACACCAGCAACAGGGTACATTAGCGGAATTAGGGCTAATTTTAACAAAATTACAATAAGGTCTATCCTAGTTAGGCCTTAGATTCCGCAAATTGAGGAGAACCAATATGGCGGTACATAATGCTGCTCAAGCTTGTGACTTAATTATTTTCGGTACCAAGGGAGACCTCGCGCGTCGTAAGCTGCTTCCTTCTTTATATCAGTTGGAAAAGGCGGGTTACATCCACCCTGATACCCGAATCATCGGTGTAGGCCGTGCAGATTGGACACAAGCTGATTATGTCGAATTCGTTAAAGAAGCGTTAGACAAATTCTTAAAAGAAGAACTCGATTCAGCATTGTGGGAAAAACTCAGTGCCCGCTTAGATTTCTGTAATTTAGACGTTAACGAAACAGACAGTTTTGTGCGTTTAGCGGATATGCTAAAGCAAGACTCACATCCTGCGATTCATTACTTTGCTATGCCGCCGAGTACATTCGGTGCCATGTGCCAAGGCCTTGGCCACGCAAAATTAAACAAAAAACCAAACCGTGTGGTAATGGAAAAACCATTAGGTACCGATTTGGAATCTTCCCAAGAAATCAATAACGAAGTGGCAAAATACTTTGATGAAAGCCAAGTTTATCGTATTGACCACTATCTGGGCAAAGAGACAGTTTTAAACTTATTAGCGCTGCGTTTTGCAAACTCGTTATTTATTAATAACTGGGATAATCGCACTATCGACCACGTGCAAATTACCGTTGCAGAAGAAGTTGGAATTGAAGGTCGTTGGGGTTATTTTGACCAAGCAGGTCAAATGCGCGACATGATCCAAAACCACTTACTGCAAATCCTGACCATGATTGCCATGTCCCCACCTGCGGATTTAACTACTGACCGTATTCGTGATGAAAAAGTAAAAGTGCTGCGTTCATTACGTCGCATTGACCATACAAATGTGCGTGAAAAAGCGGTTCGTGGGCAATATACATCTGGTTTTGTTCAAGGTAAAAAAGTGCCAGGCTACCTTGAAGAAGAGGGCGCTAACAAGCAGAGCATGACGGAGTCATTCGTTGCACTGCGTGTGGATATCGACGATTGGCGTTGGGCAGGTGTACCTTTCTATTTACGTACAGGTAAACGCCTACCAGCAAAATGTTCAGAAGTAGTTGTTTACTTTAAAAAACCTGCGCTGAATATTTTCTCAGAAAGCTATCAAGATTTACCACAAAACAAACTGACTATTCGTTTGCAGCCAGATGAAGGGATTGATATCGAAATTATGAACAAGGCGCCGGGTCTTGATCATAAACACCGCTTACAAACCACAAAGCTGGACTTAAGTTTCTCTGAAACGTTCAACCAAACTCACTTGGCTGATGCCTATGAGCGCCTGTTGCTTGAAGCAATGCGGGGCATTCAAGCGTTATTCGTTCGTCGTGATGAAGTCGAAGAAGCATGGAAATTTGTGGACTCCATCATGGATGCATGGGCGATGGACAACGAAGCACCAAAACCATACCAAGCAGGTACGTGGGGGCCAATTGCCTCTGTTGCAATGATTGCCCGCGATGGTCGTTCTTGGAATGAGTTTGAATAAGCGATAACTAAACGCGATTTATTGATAAAAGCCAAACCGTCGAGTTTGGCTTTTTTTATGGCTCATCGAAATAAGTTAAAGCACTAATTCACTGCGACCCGTTGCCACCATATGGATGATCCCTTGTTCGATACGTAAACATGCCATTTTTGCGGCATCAGGGACGGATAGGCCAGCAAGGAGTTGTGCCGTCAGTTCCGCCCCAAATAAATCACCTGTTCCCTTTGGCGTGACAGGGTAACGTTTATGGCGGATCACGGCAACATCATCTTTCGTCACACAGACCACTTCAATATTATCGTCATCAGGTTGGAAGGCACTGGTAATAATGACCCATTGTGTATGGCCTTTTAATAAGCTGCGAGCGGCAATAATCGCTTCGTCTAAGTCATTA
Source organism: Providencia sp. UF-224 (assembly GCF_058245955.1). Classification (NCBI taxonomy): domain Bacteria; kingdom Pseudomonadati; phylum Pseudomonadota; class Gammaproteobacteria; order Enterobacterales; family Morganellaceae; genus Providencia; species Providencia sp. UF-224. The sequence goes on from NZ_JBSICC010000004.1 coordinate 34,375, forward strand.
ACCTGCTGCCCACTTAAGGTCATCAATTCGAATTTATTCGGGATAATGCCTGTTGCTAATGGGATCACTTTGTCACGATAGACATCCGCAATTTCAGGTGGAATATAAAAACCGCTATCTTCATCTCCCATTACTGGGTCGACAATGACTGGTAATGTAGGGCGCTGTTCACGCACTTTTTCCAGCCAATCTGCTAAATCCCGCGCTTTGTCTGGTGAACCTAAATAACCCGTTAGAATTGACCTGACGGAGTCTAAGCTACCGCGTTCCACAAAACCGTTTAAATAGCCCCGAAACCATTCCCCCGGTAATTCACCACCATAGCAGGTTGGATAGTGAGGAGTATTACTTAATACGACGGTTGGAATTGCAGCGACACGTAAACCTTGCTTGGTCAGCGCGGGAACGGCGATACTGTTTCCTACACTGCCATAAATCACTTGGGATTGAATAGATACGACATCATAAGGGAGTGGCGTTGCGTCTGCGGCATTTTGAAAGCTATTGGAGGTTAGGCTGAAGGTGTTCATGTCTCTCTCTTTGGTGTAACTCAATCATATGGTTACTATAAGAAGCTTGTTCCTTTAGCTTGTCAATGTGAAAGATCAAACAGCGCACGCATTGGGCTAGCAAAGTCAAAAAAGTGGTAAAAATAAATTTTTTTATTAAAAAACACTAAAAGAAAATGTCGAAATAACGGTTGGATATTCGGTTGAAGCTTGATGGCTCTAGGGTTAGTTAGCATATTAATGAATAAGTATGCATATTTTTATGCAATATAAAAGGTGTTTGTATTCATTGACTTAATAAAAAAGGCATGCTAAAAATATGCTGTAATCAACTATCAACATGAGGGTTCGGAGTAAATTGGGTGGATGTCCGCCTGATGAAAAGAATAAGATATCATGCTTAGCTCAACTAGCGGCAAGATCAGCAAGTCCCAAAAAAGAACGACACACAGGCTTTTCCTTTCAGCTATCCTTTCCAGTGAACACTACTGGTGTGGTGCATTATAGCGTCTCTCTCGAATATTCATTTCGCTGAATAAAATCAGCATCGTATTGTTTTTATTTGAATTTTCAACAACTGCGTTAACGCTTTCTGTTTGCATGATCTGTACAAAAAACAGGCTGTGACGCGGCTGTATATAGAGAGATATTATAATGATTTATTGGATATTTTTAATATTAGCTATCGTAACTGAAGTTATTGGTACCTTATCAATGAAACACGCCAGTGTGAGCGGCGATTTCACCGGTATGGTGGTCATGTACGTGATGATAGCCACTTCTTACATTCTTCTTGCTATCGCGGTAAAAAAAGTCGCATTAGGTGTTGCTTACGCACTTTGGGAAGGTATCGGTATTTTGTTTATTACTACCTTCAGCGTTATGTGGTTTGGCGAAACCTTGTCACCAATGAAAATAGGTGGATTAGTATTACTGATCACCGGTATTGGTCTGATTAAATCAGGAACCAAAAAAGCAACAGTTCGCGGATCGGCTCAAAAAGTAAAACAAGCCACTCAACATGCGGTCAACGCAGCCAAATCAAGTGCTTTAGTTGGACGCGAAGCTAAGTCGGAGGCGTAATATGGCCAGTCATTTTGAATGGTGGCATGCTGCGTTTTTGATCCTAGCCGTTGTATTGGAAATCATTGCGAATATCTTGTTAAAAATGTCGAATGGCTTTAAACGATATTGGCTTGGGATCCTCTCGCTAGTAGCCGTACTGGGGGCATTTAGCTCTCTCGCACAAGCGGTAAAAGGTATTGAGCTATCCATCGCTTATGCGCTCTGGGGGGCATTTGGGATCATCGCAACAGTGGCAGCAGGGTGGATACTGTTTAACCAACGGCTGAATTATAAAGGCTGGGGTGGAATAGTGTTGCTGTTGTTAGGTATGGTGTTGATTAAGATGTCCTAATACGCGTTATATTTTGTGCTGTAGCGTTGTTGGCTGCACTTGCTAACCCAAGTCACATACTACTGTATGCTCCTTGGGATTAGCGCGATTGCCGCCTAGCTACACCACAAACAAAAAAGGGCTTACCAAAAATGGTAGCCCTTTTCTCTATGAGGACGTTGGCTTAATCAATTGCCGCAACAACTTTGATTTCAACTTTGTATTCGGGTTTCATCAGTAGGGCTTGAACCGTACAACGAACAGGTGCGCTACCTGCGACAACCCATGCATCCCATGCTTGGTTCATTCCCGCAAAGTCCGCTTTATCCGCAAGGAAAATAGTGGCATCAAGAATTTTACTCTTATCAGAACCGACACGCTCTAACATCACGTCAATAGCGGCTAATGTATTCGCGGTTTGAGCGACAATATCCGCATCCAAATTTTCGGGAACACTGGTGTAATAAATCACATTATTGTGAATAACAGCTTCAGACCAACGATTATCGGGGTCAATACGTTTAATAGTCATAATTATTCCTTATTATTTATTCTGTTCAAGGATAGCAGCTTGCGGACGGGATGAAAATCGCTTGATCAATGAAACCATAATTAGAACAGCACAGAGGAATAACTCATGGTAAAGTGAGCGTCTTATTTTTGCTGACAAATAGGTTTTTGTAGTGCACGACGACTTTTCTGCTGACGGCTTCTTGGCTAAAACAATTTCAGGCTTTCAACCGCGTGCCGCGCAGGTGACGATGTCTAATGCAGTCACAGAGGCCATTGAACAACAACATGTTTTAGTTGCAGAAGCGGGTACTGGAACAGGGAAAACCTATGCGTATTTAGTACCAGCGCTAAGAAGCGGTAAAAAAGTGATTGTTTCCACGGGGTCAAAAGCACTGCAAGATCAACTTTATCACCGTGACCTGCCAACGATTATTAATGCGATGAATTACACCGGGCGCACAGCTTTACTAAAAGGGCGCTCGAACTACTTGTGCTTAGAACGGTTAGATCAGCAATCACTAGGTGGCGGGAGCTTAGAGCCGGAAATTTTATCCGCCGTGGTGCGATTGCGCAGTTGGTCTATTGAATCTGAGCTAGGTGATACCAGCACTTGCCATGATATTGCAGAAGATAGCCCAGTTTGGCCGCTAGTCACTAGCACCAACGACAACTGCCTTGGTAGTGACTGCCCGCGTTACCAAGAATGTTTTGTGTTAAAAGCGCGCCGAAAAGCGCTAGAAGCGGATGTCGTGGTGGTTAACCATCACTTGTTTATGGCGGATCGTGTCGTTAAAGACACTGGGTTTGGGGAGTTGATCCCGCAAGCCGATGTCATGATCTTCGATGAAGCCCACCAAATTCCTGATATTGCTAGCCAATATTTTGGGCAACAACTCAGTAGCCGGCAGTTACTCGATCTTGCTCGCGATATGATAATGACCTATCGCACGGAATTGAAAGACCAAGTTCAACTGCAAAAAAGTGCGGATAGACTGACACAGAGTACTTTAGATTTTCGCTTGAATTTGGGGGAAAACAGTTTCCGTGGCAATTTGCGTGATTTATTAAAACTGAATGAAGTTCAGCGTGCCTTAACCTTGCTCGATGATTCCTTAGAACTTTGTTATGAAGTCATAAAAACGTCGTTAGGGCGTTCCCAAAGTTTAGACTCTATTTTTGAGCGCGTGACTATTTACCGTAACCGATTGAATCGTTTAAAAGATGTCACCATTCCCGGCTACAGTTATTGGTTCGAAAGTTATGGACGTCATTTTTTACTTGCGTTAACGCCCCTTACAGTTGCAGATAAATTTAGCGAAATGATAGCGGGTACGCCAGCGAGCTGGGTGTTTACCTCTGCGACGCTGTCTGTGAATGAAAAGTTGAGCCATTTTACGGATCGTTTAGGGCTCACTAAAGCAAAAACGTTGTTGTTAGCCAGTCCTTTTGATTACGAAAGCCAAACGATGCTGTGTGTCCCGCGTTTTCTGCCTGAACCAAATCAACGGGGTAGCGCGCAGAAGTTGGCAACCATGTTGCGGCCGTTGATTGAAAAAAATCAGGGGCGCTGTTTTTTTCTCTGTACGTCTCACTTAATGATGCGAGAGCTGGCTGAAGAGTTCAAAGCCTCGTTGACCCTGCCTGTGATGATGCAGGGGGAAAGCAGCAAAAATAAATTACTTGCACAGTTTATTGCCGCAGGTAATGCGGTGTTAGTCGCGACGAGTAGCTTTTGGGAAGGCGTAGATGTGCGTGGTGATGAGTTAACCTGTGTGATCATCGATAAACTCCCCTTTACCGCACCCGATGACCCACTATTAAGAGCGCGTATTGAAGATTGTGAACTACGCGGTGGTGATCCATTCGCGGATGTGCAATTACCTGATGCGGTGATCACCTTAAAACAAGGGGTGGGGCGTTTAATTCGTGATACCAGTGATTACGGGGTGATAGTGATTTGCGATAATCGCTTAGTCACGCGTCCTTATGGTGAAGTATTTTTGCGCAGCTTGCCGCCATCACCACGGACACGCAGCTTAACCAAGGCGATAAATTTTCTCGCGGAAAAAAAGGCACAGGCCGCCGCGAAATAACTGCGTGTTTTTCTGCAATCCTGTCGGCGGTTTATGCTACTATAAGCCGCATCTTTCAATTGAAATCTGTTAATTTGCCGGAGTTTAGGCATGTCGAGTCGTATTCTTGCTGTCGATACAGCAACTGAAGCCTGTTCTGTCGCACTATTATGTGGTGATGACATTATCTCACGTTTTGCTATTTCACCTCGCGAACACACGCAAAAAGTTTTACCGATGGTCGAGGAAGTGCTAGCAGAGGCGGGTGTCACTTTAAATCAACTAGATGCACTCGCATTTGGCCGCGGGCCGGGAAGTTTTACCGGTGTGCGTATTGGTGTGGGCATTGCTCAAGGTTTAGCACTCGGAGCTGATTTACCGATGATTGGCGTGTCATCGCTGATGACCTTGGCGCAAGGGGTATTTCGTACAACCAACCAATCAAACGTGCTGGTGGCGATAGATGCCCGTATGTCTGAAATCTATTGTGCACAGTATTCACGTACTGCTGAGGGTGTTTGGCAGGGCGAAGAAACAGAAGCTGTCTTATTACCTGATGACTTTAAAACCAAATTTGCTGGTATTTCAGGGCAATGGAGTTATGCAGGAACAGGGTGGGAAGCATATCCATCATTACTAGACGGTTATGAATCTCTCAATAACAGCCAAATAACCCTGCCTGCTGCACAAGATATGCTGCCTATTGCTGTGGAATTATGGCTTCAAGGTAAAACCGTTGCAGTTGAAAATGTGGAGCCGACCTATTTACGTAATGAAGTGACGTGGAAAAAACTTCCAGGCCGCGAATAAGTCTAACGACAAAACCATTAAAATAAACAGGCTATTTTTCACAAATAGCCTTTTTTTGATGGATAAAAAAACACATCGAATCCTTCATAAATATAGGATATGATTAATAAGTATCCTATTTACATCTATCCGATTTAACATATCGTGTCTTCTTTGCTACAGACTATTTTAAACCGTATGACCTGAATTTATACTGTTGCTAATCGGAGGTAGTCTATGAACATTGAATTAAACTGCCGTAATGCACTGAAAGGCCTTTTTATTGCAAGCGTATTAGCACTAACCGGGTGCGTTTCGATACCTGCATCAATTCAAGGGTCAGTGAAAAATCCAGCAGATAGCTTAACATCTGTACAAAATGCACCTGAAATGTATATTGGTCAGGAAGCGCGCTTTGGCGGTAAAGTACTCGCCGTGGCGAACGAGCCTACCCGGACGCGTTTAGAAATTGCGGTGATGGCACTAAGTAAATATGACGCTGCGCCTGAACTCAATGCGCCATCTATTGGCCGTATTTATGCCTATATTAATGGCTTCCGTGAGCCAAGCGACTTTACGAACCGTTATGTGACTGTTGTTGGGAAAATTACCGGAGAACAGCAGGGGAAAGTTGGGCAAGTTCCTTATAAATATGTCACTTTAGATGTGACAGGCTTCCAACGTTGGAATGTCGCACAAAGCGTGATGATCCCACCATCAGGCCCATGGGGCTACGGCTATTATGGTGACCCGTACTACTATAATCACCCTTGGGGTTATGGTTACGGTTATCCGGGAGGCCCTGCACAAGTCCATACCTACCTAACTGAATAATCATCAATTTCTGTTAAAGCTGGCATTCATGTACTGAATGTCAGCTTTATTATTAGGCATAATTTGTCTCATTATGATGGATAATGAATAATATTATAAAATTCCACATCTGCCTGATGCCGATTAATGTACGTATGCTCTTGATCAGCATTGAAGCGTAAACATTCTCCAGCCGCGACATCTTTTATCTCACCATTAATTGAAATTGATACGGAATCCTTTAAAGGCAATATGTCTTCAACCACGCCCTTATCATGGGCGCATGATGAGTGAATAGAATTTGCTTTTAATGTGATCTTTAATATTTCATAGCCGAGAACATCGCAATAAGGCTTAATATTTTTGACTGAAACGGTTTCATCTTCATGTTGCATTGTCCCGTCATTACCTGGTTCTAAGGGGATGAATTGACTTAATGAAGTATGAAATCCCATCGCTATTTTCCAGAGAGTCAAGACGGTAGGATTACTTTCTTCTCGCTCGATTTGACCTAACATCGCTTTGCTGATCCCTGTTTCTTGGGCCGTTCTATCTAAACTCCAGCCCTTTTCTTTGCGTATTGATTTTAGTGTTAACGCAATATGGTTTAGGAGAAATGACATCGATTACCTCTATTAATCTTGTGCGTTATAACATACACTGATTTCCTTGTGCATTATAACGCACAAAAGACTACCAGCCAATGTTCAATTAAACAAATAAATAGGGGCAAAATGTGCGCGCAATACTGCTTGGCTTACTGGCTTCATGCTTTTTTTCCTCAGCCTTTATCTTTAATCGGGCAATGGAGGTTGGAGGGGGAAGCTGGTTATGGAGTGCTTCCTTGCGTTTTATTTTGATGGCACCAATTCTGTTTTTCATTATTGCGATAAGAGGGCAATTAGCTGCCAGTATGCGGCATTTATCTCAACATTTCTGGGCGTACCTTATCTGGAGTACTGTGGGTTTCGGCTTGTTTTATGCTCCACTTACATTTGCAAGTGTATATTCACCAGGATGGTTAGTCGCGGGTAGTTGGCAAATTACCATTATTGCAGGTTCCTTATTATTACCCTTTCTTAGTAAAACATCGGCTCAAAAAAGAATTCCTTGGAAGGAGCTAAAATGGTCATGTGTGATTATCATTGGCGTATTTTTAATGCTTTGGGAACAAATCACGCAAGTGAGTGTATTTACTGTTCTTGCGGGTTTTTTACCCGTGGTATTGGCTGCATTTATGTATCCATTAGGTAACCGCAAAATGATGCAAATTTGTGACGATGAAATCAAAACACCAGAAAGAGTATTCAATATGACCCTTGCAAGTTTGCCGTTTTGGTTACTTATTTCACTTTATGGGGGGATAGCTCATGGAGTGCCATCAATGGCTCAACTTTCTTATTCGTTTATTGTCGCGTTATTTTCGGGGGTCATTGCAACATTGCTCTTTTTTTCTGCAACAAATAGCGTGAAAAATCAGCCAAATCAGCTAGCAATCGTAGAAGCAACACAGTCAGGTGAGGTACTTTTTACTCTATTTGGTGAAATGCTGCTTTTAGGCTCACAATTACCCTCGACTACAGCGCTATTAGGCGTTTTTTGTATTATTTTGGGTATGGCCATTCATAGTATGATATCAATGCAAGCAACAAACAATTTAGCTAAGAAGCAAATAGCATTAGATAAAAATACGTAAATAATTCATCAAAAGGTATTTTATTTCTTATTAGCTTACAATTATGATGCTTACAAGTTGAATTGGTTGCAGATTCTTCTGATAACACCTCCAAAATTAGTCAAGTTCAGTGTATAATTAGGCATAACTTATGCAGATTAACATCTGATTAACGAAATTTAAGAAAACAGGGCGGCGGATGCCGCCTTATTTTTTCTTGAAGGGACTAAAATTTATTTAGTGATAGACCTCTCAACCTTGACATTGTCTGTTTTTCAAACTGGTACAATGAGTTAATAATTTGTTAAGGAGACGTTGGGTATAATAACTTCACTAAATTCAGGAGCAACATTTTGGAAAAAATCTGGCTAAAAAATTACCCTGCTGATGTGCCGGAAGAAATCAATCCTGATCGCTTCGCTTCTTTAGCAGAGTTACTGGAAAACGCGGTTTCTCAATATGCCGATCAGCCTGCTTTCATTAATATGGGCGCAGTGATGACGTATCGGAAATTAGAAGAAAGAAGCCGTGCCTTTGCTGCCTACTTACAAAATGGACTGGGACTTAAAAAAGGCGACCGTGTTGCCTTAATGATGCCTAACTTATTACAGTACCCAATTGCTTTATTTGGAATATTGCGAGCGGGAATGGTTGTGGTGAATGTAAACCCACTCTATACCCCAAGGGAGTTAGAACATCAGCTTAATGATAGCGGCACAACCGCGATTGTGATTGTCTCAAACTTCGCCTCTACGCTTGAAAAAATCGTTTATAATACCAAAGTTAAACATGTGATTTTAACCCGTATGGGGGATCAACTATCGCGGCCGAAAGCGACAATTGTTGATTTTGTCGTTAAATACGTAAAACGCTTAGTACCCAAATACAATTTACCCGATGCCATCTCGTTTCGCCGTGCTATGCATTATGGTTACCGGATGCAATACATTAAACCCAATATTTCAGGCGGTGACTTGGCCTTCTTGCAATATACCGGGGGGACCACTGGGGTGGCGAAAGGGGCGATGTTAACCCATCGCAATATGTTAGCTAACCTAGAACAAGCAAGAGCTGCATATGGCCCTGTATTGAAATTTGGTGCTGAGTTCGTGGTGACAGCGTTACCGTTGTACCATGTGTTTGCGTTAACCGTAAATTGTTTGCTTTTCATCAACGTGGGGGGCGTTAATTTACTGATTACTAACCCACGGGATGTACCTGATACCGTCAAGCAGCTGGGGCGTTATCCTATCACTTCAATAACTGGGGTTAACACGCTGTTTAATGCGTGGATCCACAATGCTGAGTTTCAAAAGTTGGATTTCTCACGCTTGAGATTGTCAGTAGGCGGTGGGATGCCTGTGCAAAAAGCGGTGGCTGAAAAATGGCAACAATTGACAGGCAAACACTTACTTGAAGGTTATGGTCTAACTGAGTGCTCGCCGTTGGTGACAGGGAATCCATATAATCTTACGGCATACAGTGGTAGTATTGGTTTACCGGTTCCATCAACCGATGTGAAATTTCTTAATGATGAAGGCCAAGAAGTCCCTCTGGGTGAGCCCGGTGAAATGTGGGTAAAAGGCCCGCAGGTGATGAAAGGGTATTGGAATCGCCCAGATTCTACCGCTGAGGCAATCGTTGATGGTTGGATAGCGACAGGCGATATCGCAGAAATCGACAGTGAAGGTTACATCCGCATTGTCGACCGCAAAAAAGACATGATCATTGTTTCAGGGTTTAACGTCTATCCTAATGAAATTGAAGATGTTATTGCAACTCACCCTGATGTTATTGAATGTGCGGCGATTGGCGTACCTAGTGAAAGCACTGGGGAAGCCGTGAAAGTTTTTGTTGTCACGAAAAATGCGAATTTGACGGGGGATGAGCTAAAAACATTTTGCCGTCGTTCATTAACCGCGTATAAAGTGCCTAAAATATTTGAATTTCGTGAAGAATTGCCTAAATCAAACGTTGGAAAAATCCTACGAAAAGACTTACGCGATGAAGAAAAATTGAAAAGAAATAAGTCACCCGCCTAAAAGTGATTTAGAATGTATAAATATAACGAATAGATGACGCCGGTTTATACCGGCGTCTCTGTACTGAAAATAGACAAAGAGAAACGTGTTTTGAATTATCGTTTAGTGACCACAGATAGCGAACTCGCTCAAATATGCCAAGAAGCTAACGATGCACCTTGGCTTGCACTGGATACTGAGTTTGTTCGTACAAGAACATACTATCCTCAATTAGGTTTGCTACAGTTGTATGATGGAAAGCAAGTTTCGTTGATTGACCCACTTTCAATATCAGATTTCAGCCCTTTTAAAGCGCTGCTGATGAATCCAAATCAGCTTAAATTTTTACACGCTGGTAGTGAAGACCTTGAAGTGTTTATGCACGATTTTGATTGTGTACCAGAGCCTATGATTGATACTCAAATCGTTGCGGCTTTTTTAGGGTACCCAATTTCATGTGGCTTTGCGTCATTGGTTGCAGAGCACCTTGGTATTGAGCTGGACAAAAGTGAATCACGGACAGATTGGCTAGCACGTCCGTTAAGTGAGAAACAATGTGACTATGCCACTGCGGATGTATTGTATTTATTGCCATTAGCTGAAATTCTCATGCAGAAGGTTACTGAAGCAGGGTATTTAGACGATGCGAAAGATGAATGCCAGCGTGTAGTTGCGCGTCGCCAAAAAGCGCTGAAACCAGAAAAAGCGTACTTAAATATCCGTAATGCGTGGCAGTTGCGTGACGAGCAACTTGCTTGTTTACAACTGCTCGCTGATTGGCGTTTGAACCAAGCCAAAGCACGGGATATGGCAATTAACTTTGTGGTGAAAGAAGAACATTTATGGAAAGTTGCTCATTTCCTACCGACTTCCCTTGGCGAGCTAGATAACCTTGGTTTGACAGGGCAAGAAATTCGTTGCCATGGCAAGCGCTTGCTGAGCATTGTTGAGCAAGCTAAGAAGCTAGATGCAAGCCAATATCCAGCACCAGTGGCGAATATTACCGAACAAAGCCAATATAAAAATGTCTTTAAAGAAATTAAAGCCGTAGTTAAAGATATTGCTGAAAATGAAAAGTTTAATGCAGAGTTATTAGCATCAAGACGCCAAATAAATCAGTTATTATCTATTCATTGGGGGATTAAGTCTTCCAGCACACCACCTGAATTATTAGCAGGTTGGCGCGGTAAATTACTGGCTGAACCACTTACTAAATTATTGTCGAGCTTGTGATTTAAATTTAGTCTGAAAATGGCATGCCAAAAAAGGAATAATTAACGTTATTCCTTTTTTTATTTTTTATTCTTATTGGTTTTCATATAACTATCAATTTGATTATATAAATTATTAAAAAATAAATAATGAAAGGCATATTTGTATTTTAGGTGCACCTTAATATACTCGATTCGATTTAATTGAAAAGCTAACAGAGGTTAGCCTGAAATAGTATCAATCTGATTATAGAAAAGGATGAGTATATGACGAAAGTATCAACCGTAATATCAGTTGCTTCATTTATATTTTTACCTGCAATGGGAATGGCTGATGTTTTATCTCAACAAAGCCAAAGTTATAACCAAGGCAAGACAGACATTGACGTTGGTAAAACACAGTATGAAGGTGGTGGGGACGTGAAAGAGGGTGACCCCGGTTTAGGTTATCGTTTCGTGACAGAAGGCATCACAATTTCATTATCAGAGCTAAAAGAGAAAGGCACTAAAGCAGCTAATGGTGTTTATATCATAGATAAAGCAGAAGATTATCACGGCAGCATAGGTAGGTTTAATTTTACACAAGTTGCAGACGCCGAAATCTATTATGGGGATTGGTCTCAAACCGGCGATATAGCGGATTCAAAGCACACCGCGTTTTATTCTGGTAAAGAAATAAGCAACGATATCCCAATAGAAGGCCAAGCCAGTTATACAATCAGTGGTGTTAACCAGTATGAAAGTAGCAGTAAAATGCCCGGCACATTCTTGGTTAATTTTGGACAAAAAACGTACGAAGGCACATTGGATGGGCAACTGGCTAACATCAAATTTAGTGGTGAAATTGGTGAGAACGGTAAATTTTCAGGTGTTGCACTTGCTAATGACCAAGCCGAAGGCATAAGTGCTGGACAGTTATTTGGGCAAGATGCTGCACAGGTCGCAGGTATTACTAGCTTTGCAGGAAATCACCAATACGATACAGCATTTGGTGGCGTCAAAAATTAAGTTATAGATAAATTAATTATATTCAATGGGCGAATAATACTTGCCCATTTTTATTTTAAAAGATAGGTATGTTGAATCCTTATTATTAATAAACCAATTCCAAATTTCAAAATGAACTTAGTCTTAAAAACTTATCTATTTAAGTAAAATACTAACTCTAAATTTTAATTTATACCCATTAATACTATGCGGGATATAAAGTAATTTATTGAAATAAAAATAAAATAAAACTCTCTGTGAATTAATTATTTAAATTCAAATTATAATTAACCTATTTGTAAATGAAAATCATTTTCATATACTTGATCTCGGCTTAATGGAATGACTAAAGAGAGTTAGTCATTAATATGAGGATTTACCTCGTTATATCCTAAATAAGGAAATACAAATGAAAAAATTAACATTAGTTGTATTAATGGCGTCATTATCAGGGGCTTCTACCAGTGTATTTGCAGAGGCCACATCACAACAAAGCCAAAGTTATACTGACGGTGTTGTCGATATTCGTATCGATAAAACTGAGGCAATGGGGGGGCCTCATGGTGGAGTTGCGGGTGCACCGGGTATCGGTTATCGCGGTACGCATAATGGTAAGACAATCGCATTTTCAGGTTTGAAGATGATGTCCACGCAAAAACCTGATGATGTGTACCAGTTAGAAAGCAGCGGCGGCCGACATGTCAATATGGGTAAATTTCAATTTAGCCAAGTTGCGGATGCTGAAATCTATTATGGGGATTGGTCACAAACTGGGGTAAATGGCGATAGCACACATACCGCTTATTTTTCAGGTAACAATGCGAGTACCGAGGTTCCCACCAATGGAAGCGCAGTATATAACATCGAGGGAATTAACCAATTTGATGGTGAAGGCAAGCTAACGGGTACCTTTAATGCAAACTTTGAAAATAAAACGTATGAGGGCTTACTGGAGGGGAATGAATTAAAGCAATCCATGGAAGGGGATATTGTTGAAAATGGTAAATTTGAAGGAACAGCGACAGCCACTTCACATGATTCTATTTCAGGGAAAAGCATGGGGCAATTCTTTGGGGAGAATGCGGAGCACGTCGCCGGTATCACCTCATTCAAAGATAATCATGAGTTAGACACCGCATTTGGTGGCAAAAAAGCGGACTAATTATTGCTAAATAACCAATCTTAAATATGTAAGAGTAAAAAGTAGGCACAATGCGTTGCCTACTTTTTATTTTATAAAGGTAAACTATTTATGTTTAATACTATTAAAATTGGAATTAATTTTTTTATTGTTATTTTATTATCTTGTTTGTCTTTTTTTGTTTTCTCTCAACCTGAAAAACAAAAACCTTTTGTTGATATTTTAAATAAAGCAAATAATCAAAAACAACAACGCTCTCATTATTTAGAAGAAAATAATCAAAAAAACATCGACGAAATGGGTTTTCTCCTTTATGATTTCCTGCGTAAAAAAGAGCTAAAAAAAATTGATGCAATAATTAATGAATATATACGCTATCAACAGCATGATAAAAACTTGGTGAAATTTATTTTCGCCGAAAAAGAAATAATAAAACGAAGTTATGATAAGGCAATATTGTATTATCAAGAAATATTGGAAGATAAACCAAATACACTCGCTGTTGAATTAAAACTCGCACGGGTTTTATTTGATATTAAACGCGACCAAGACGCGTTATCGGTATACCAAGGGATACGCCTTAGTTACAAAAATAAATTACCGATAAGAATAGAAAGATTTGTTAATCAGCAAATAACCTACTTACAGAATAAAAACAGTTGGCAAGGCGCAATCAAGTTTGGTTCCAGTTATAATATGAATTTAAATGAGGCATCAAATAAAAATAAACAACATTGTGCTTATCGAATCTGTATGGGCAGTGGGAGTAAACCGATCGCAGGTGGGAAATGGCAGTATAGCGTTGACCTTTCCAAACGGTATCCAATATATCAGCAACATGGGGGCAAATGGTTACTGGGTGGTTCAGGTATCGAGCCTATGAAAGATATAACAAGCCGGAGAAATAGCCTATTTATTGGTGGGGGGTATCAGTTTGAAGATGACGTTAAAAAAGTTGAGTTATTCCCTGTGTTTAAAACTCACTGGTGTGATAACCAATTTAGACATGCAAGTATTGGTATTAAATCGGCAATAGGCTATTCGTTAGATGAACAAGTGGTATTATCCGGTTATTTGGCAGTCGATAAAAATTATCATATAGCTAATTATGATTTTAATGATGGTCGTGAGATGTCTTATGCTTTGGTGGGGCGACATATAATAACCCCAAGTACAGTATTATCATTAAGCTTTCATGGCGTGAATAGGGATAAAAGGTTATCCAGTGACAGCTATCAACAACAGGGCGTTAAAGCTGATATTTTAAAGTATTATGATCTATTCGAACTATTAATAAGTACGGGGTATAAGAATACGCAGTTTAAGTCCTTTGACAGAAGTATTAATGTTAAAAGGGAAGACCATAATTGGTATTTAAATACACAGTTATCACTCAGAAATAAAAGTATCTTTAAATTTACTCCATCTATCTATTTTAATAATCAATTAAACAAAAGCACAGCGGATGTTATTTATTCTTTTAAGCAAAGTGAAGTCGGTGTCAATTTTATTAAGCGATTCTAATTTTCACCGGAAGGATTAATGAAAGTAAAGACAGTAATAGCAATCAATATTGCGACAGGGTTATCCTTATGCTGTATGCCAAGCGTATTATCTGCACAACTACGTGAAGATATTGGTGCCATTCAGGTTAATGACAAAGCCAATACGATCAAACAGCGGGATAAAAAAAAGGCGGATGAACAGTACGATAAAGATGAATCAAACATCTATATTGGTAAAGAGGAAGTGGAACGTTATAAAGGCACCAACCCCGCGGATACCATTAACCATGCCGTTGGTGTTTACAGCGGTGATGCACGTAACAGTGGCGCATTAGACCCCAATGTCCGTGGGATACAAGGGCAAGGGCGGGTTCCTGTAACCGTTGATGGTACAGAGCAAGCGATCACGGTTTGGCGGGGGTATAACGGGG
The DNA here is from genome assembly GCF_058245955.1 of Providencia sp. UF-224. Lineage (NCBI taxonomy): Bacteria > Pseudomonadati > Pseudomonadota > Gammaproteobacteria > Enterobacterales > Morganellaceae > Providencia > Providencia sp. UF-224. The sequence goes on from NZ_JBSICC010000004.1 coordinate 49,438, forward strand.
CAAATAACCGTAATTATATTGACCCTAATATGATTAGCAGCATTTTGGTGATGAAAAGCGCAACATTAGACCGTGATGTACGCACATCAACAGGGGGCGGCATTGCAATTAGCACAATCGGTATTGATGATGTGGTTAATCCTGATGACAAATTTGGCTTTGATATTAAATTAGAAACCAGCAGCAATACCACTAAGCCAAGGCTCGGTACATTAAACCATGGTATAGATTATCGCGACGATAAACGTTTATTTGACTCATTAAGTTATGACCGATTTTGTGCCATTTTTTTTCAAGATCAAGAGGTATTAATTAACCCACACGCTAAGGGCAGCGCCAATTTTTTTAATTTACAGGATAACGCAGCACGTATTGCCATCGGCACACGACAAGAAAAATTTAATGTAACGATGGCATACAGTGTTCGCCATCAAGGTAACTATTTTGCGGGAAGCCGTGGGGCGGAGCAATATGATGAAGAGATGATTACCTATGATGGCAATTATGGCAAAAAACAGATTGACCCTTACATTCCTTTCGCGGCTAAAGTTTATGGTCGAAATAAAGAGGTCGGAAATACTTCAGCGAAAATGTCGACATGGTTGACCAAGCTAAATTTTATGTTGCCACACGGGCAAGATGTGTCCTTCGGTTATTACCGAACGGGCAGTCATTATGGCGAAATCATGCCATCCAAAATTCGTTATAATGATTTGGATGGCAAAGTGGTCCAATGGCCTTTAGCTAACCTCGCCTTAAATACGTTTTATGCAAATTATGCATTTAAGCCCGAGACGCATGATTGGGTGGATTTTCGTTTAAGCTATTGGTTAACTCGAACAGATTTAAATTCAAATACAGCGGGAGGGCAGCCACGAGAAGCTTATGATAGAGATAAGATTTTTGAAATAAAGCACCTGAACAAACCAAGAGATCCCAATATTGATGGGACATTAGTCGATGGCATTAAATTAAATCAGCTGAATAACCGCCACGGTGTTTCACTTTCGAATAAATTCCAGCTTACCCCAGACTTTAGCCTAACATTGATGGGCAATTTAATTGATGAGCGTATAGACAGCCGAGTTGATGTTTATAGCTCACGCACGACCCCTAAATCAGGCATGTTTAGAGCCGTTCCACGGGAAGGCCAGCGCAGGGAATATAACGGCGCAGTTAGGTTGGATTGGCAGCCAACAGATTGGTTAAAGTTCAATGCAGGGGCGCAATACATCAGCTATTGGTCGAAAGATACTTTAAAAGAAAGGCGAGTGGCAGCCAAAGATGAACGGTTTGCCTTATATAGTGAAAAAACGGCAAGAAACTTCCAGTTATCCCGTGTACTGACTCCTGAAGAGTACCAAAAAATCCAAAGCTATGTTGATAGAAAAGGGCAGACTTTTGAAGAACTAAGAAATGGGCGACCATATGAGCGAGAACGACTTGTTGAAGAAGCATTAGGCATGCCAGCTCATTCTTTAGAATATGCAACGTTTTGGCGTGGAAGGGAAAGTAACAAAGACTTGGAGTTTCGAATTTCAGAAAAAAACCGAATAGTTAAATGGCAGGCGGATGAAAATAAACGCTTTACCCGTAAAAATAACCCTTTTTATAACGGTGAAATAGATTTAAAAGAAACGGTTGTTGACCCCGTCACGCAGCTGACCACAGTAAAATATAGGGCAAGTGATGCGCAAGACCGCTGGGATGAAATTAAATTCACGGGTGACGAACGGTTTAGACCACCAAAAAGAAAGGAAGACGCTGCGTGGGCACCTGCATTAGGGGCAACTATTTATGTGACAGAAAATGACCGTATTTTTGCTCGTTATTTAGAAACGGTCAGAATGCCCAGCATTTTTGAAAGCACTGTCGGTTTTTCTGGTGGATCAGTGGATAACTATATTGCCCCCACATTTTTACCCGAGCGCAGCCACACCATAGAGCTGGGTTATGTGCGTAATTTCCAAGAGTTATTGAATGCACAAAACCACGCCGATTTACGAGTCAATTACTATAGTACCGTAGTGGCGAATGCCTTTGATCGGGATATGGACCTAAACTTTACCCAAGTTGATAAACACAATACGGCAGGGTTAGAGCTACTTGCCCGTTACGATAACGGGGCTGTTTTTGGTGATATTGGCATTGATTACCGCTTAAAAAATGAGGTGTGTGACCAAGTCAATTTTATGTTGATGGACCCTAAAAATGAATTTGGGGGCTCTGAATGCATAACCGCAGGTTTCCCCGGTGGTTATTTGCGTACTCAATTACAGCCGAAATACAGCATCCATGCCAATTTTGGTCTGCGTTTCTTAGATGAAACACTAGAAGTGGGTAGCCGTATGCGTTATCACAGCACGGCCAAAAATGAAGACGAAGCGGAATTTATGGATAAATACCCGTATCAATTTATGCCGTTAAATAACAGCCCAATGCGTTGGAATGCGGTGTTTACGACGGATGCTTACGCAAATTTCCATGTGAATAAAAATCTATCGTTGGAGTTTATTGCAACAAACCTTCTGGATGAATATTACATTGACCCACTTACTCGTAGCATGATGCCAGCACCAGGGCGGGCTTTCCGCTTTAGTGTCACCAGCAAATTCTAACTGCAAGCCCTTTGTACCTCGGTATAAGGGGCTTTTTATTGGAATGTAAAATGACGAATTCACGTTTTCTATTTGCCATAATTGGTTCTTTAGCACTGCATGGTGGGCTGGTGTATTACCACCTATTGAATCACAGTGATTCGAGCAAAATCATGATGCCAATAAATGCACCAGCTATCGCCATCGCGGTGACCCAAGCGGTCGTTGAGAAACACATCGCTAAAGTGGAGGAGATTGTTGATGACAGTGGCGGGGCAATTCATTCACCTATTGAGGTCGATAAAGCCGTTATTGAAGTGGCAAAAGCGCGCAGCGAGAAAGCCAAAGACGGTCAATCGTCTAAAAAGCCTATTAACCCCACAAAGCCAGAGAAACCGCGCAAGATTGAGCCTAAAAAACGTATTGAAACGGAGAAAAAAGTAAAAAAAGACCAAACTGATGAAATTGAGCAGCAAGCAAAGTTGGGGGATAGCCAAGCTGAATCTGTCGCCAGCGGTGAAGCGGGGACGCAGAAAAATTCAGTTGCGGGGGAAAATATTACGGATATTCGGCTCGCATATTTAGCCAAAGTGCGCAATGAATTAGAACGCCATAAACAATACCCACGGCGAGCACGGGCGATGCAAATTCAAGGTGCTGTTGTGGTGCATTTTCAAATTACGCAACAAGGTGATTTGGTGAATGCCACGATAGTTAAATCTGAACGCAGTGAAATATTGGGAAAGGCGGTACTTGATGCAACAAAACAGTACAAATCGGTAGGGGAAAGGCCTGCGGGTGTATCTCCGTTAGTAAGCTTAGTGATCCACTTTAATTTAGATAAATAAAACCAATAGGTGAACGTTGGCGCTTGGCGCCAAAGAATTGAGGTATATTTAACGTAAAAGCAAGCCGCCATACAACATAGCGGCTTCTTTGCGAATTATTTTTCTGTTGTTGTGGTTTTAATTTCGTCACCTTCTGGTAGCGTGACGTTTAACTCAAGAACAGAAATATCATCGTCTTTTTGTTCAAATTGTACGGAGAGCATCTCAGGGTCAACTTGAACATATTTACAGATGACTTGCAAAATATCACGTTTCATATCAGCAAGATATGCGGGTTCGCTATCACCGCGGCGGCGTTCCGCAACGATGATTTGTAATCGCTCTTTTGCGATATTCGCTGTCGTCTTTTTTCTCGACAGAAAGAAATCCAATAAAGCCATTATTTACCCCCCAAATAGGCGTTTTAAGAAGCCTTTCTTCTCTTCTTCAATGAAACGGATAGGGCGATCTTCACCTAAAATACGCGCGACACAGTCGTCGTAAGCTTGGCCTGCTTCAGACTCTTTATCTAGAATAACAGGTTCACCTTGGTTAGATGAGCGCAAGACAGATTGATCTTCTGGAATAACCCCAATTAATGGAATGCAAAGGATTTCCAGCACATCTTCCATACTTAACATATCACCGCGAGTAACACGACCTGGGTTATAACGCGTCAGTAGAAGGTGTTCTTTTATTGGGTCTTGGCCTTTTTCTGCACGACGTGATTTAGAGGCTAAGATGCCTAAAATACGGTCAGAGTCACGAACTGAAGACACTTCTGGGTTGGTGGTAATAATCGCTTCATCAGCAAAATACAGCGCCATTAATGCACCGCTTTCAATACCCGCAGGTGAGTCGCAAACAATAAAATCAAAGCCAAGGCTATCACTGAGCTCATCAAGGATTTTTTCAACGCCTTCACGGGTTAGTGCGTCTTTATCGCGCGTTTGCGAAGCAGGTAAAATAAACAGATTTTCGGTACGTTTATCTTTAATCAAGGCCTGATTTAGCGTTGCATCACCTTGGATAACGTTGACGAAGTCATAGACAACCCGACGTTCACACCCCATGATGAGGTCAAGGTTACGTAGACCGATATCAAAATCGATTACGACGGTTTTTTTCCCTTTTTGTGCTAGGCCAGTTGCTATGGCCGCGCTTGAAGTGGTTTTACCAACGCCACCTTTACCAGAAGTCACTACAATTATGCGTGCCATGAATAATTCCTTGTAAATAAGGTCTAATTTAAATATTCGATGTTAAGTTTGTTATCAACTAAACGAAGTTTAGCTGCTTTGGCGAGAAATTCAGCAGGGATTTGATCGCTCAGCCAATATTCACCTGCAATAGAGACCAACTCTGCTTGCAAATGAATACAATAAATCTGACTTTCCGTATCACCAGAAGCACCTGCTAAGGCACGACCCCGCATCACACCATATATATGAATATTACCATCTGCTAACAGTTCTGCACCTGCACTCACGTTACTTGTGACGATAAGATCACTATTTGGTGCGTAAATACGTTGCCCAGAACGAACAGGGGTATTGATAATTCGAGTCTTACGATAAACCGGCTCATTTTGGACTGCGGCAACACTTGCCTCAGTCTGAATTTCAACAGGTTTCTGGCTTTTACCTTCACTTAATATCGGTAAGCCAGCTTCATTGGCTTTTTGGCGCAATAAAGGGTCTGTACATCCACTAACCCCAACAATACGCAATCCCGCAGAAACCACAGATCTATGAATGCTGTATAAATCTGCCTGTGCAGTTAATTCTGCAATATTGATAACAACAGGAGCATTTTTAAAGAAATCAGGGGCTTGGTTTACTTTATCTTGCAGCGCTTTTTTGATGAGTTTAGGCTCTTCACTGTGTAAGTGAATAACTGAAAGAGTAAAACTGCTGCCTTTAAGTTCTATTGGCGATTGTGGCATCTATCTAGACTCAGCAAATTAAAATTTCCGAAACAATCCTCGGGCGAAGATATTCTGTAAAACAATAGCATGTTATAGTTACTGTATTCTTCAAGCAAGCTAATGAACTAAGAAAAAGAGTTAAATATAATGATTTGTGCAATTTATAGAAGCCCTAAGCGTGAGCAAACCTATCTTTATGTTGAAAAGAAAGATGATTTTTCACGCGTTCCTGAAGAGTTATTAGCCCAATTTGGAACACCTCAATTCGCCATGGTGATTGCGTTAGATAAGCGTGAAAAGCTTGCTAATGCTGACTTGGCGCGAGTTAAGGCTGACTTACAAGAAGTTGGTTATTATTTACAATTCCCGCCTCCAGTGGAGGATCTACTTTCAGAACATAAAGAGCTTAATATTTAAAGCAATTTAAGAAAAACCTGAAAAAACTTGAGTGTTCTGGAGGATACGAATGAAACCAACGTTATTATATACATTAGTCGCTGGTTTGCTTTTAGCAAGTTGCTCGACAAAACAACATGAAACAGTTGCAGCTCAACCGATTACGGCAGAACAAAATGCCGCGATTATCCAAGAAGTTGCTGCACTTGATAAAGCGTTTCCTATTGAACAGCGTGAACCTTCGCAATTCCCTGCTTATGTGGAATTATTGAAAGAACATGCTATTGCGCAAGGGATCAAACCCGCTACGATTGAACGTGGTTTCGCCAATATTCATTTTATAGAGCGCGTGGTAAAAGCGGATAAAGGGCAGCCTGAAAAAAGAGCAACTGTCACATTAGCCAGCTACTTAAAAAATGTTCTTCCGCAATCACGTATTAATGCGGGATATGATAAGTATATTGAAAACAAGGCACTACTTGATTCAATTAGCCAAAAATATGGTGTTCCACCACAATTCATCGTCTCACTATGGGGACTTGAAAGTGGGTTTGGGCGCTCACAAGGCAAGGAAGATGTCATTTCAGCACTCGCCACGTTGTCTTTCGAGGGACGTCGTGAAGCGCTTTTTAGCAAGCAATTGCTGGCGGCGCTTGAGATAATGGATAAGGGCTATATTCCTGAAGACCAACAATTAAAAGGCTCGTGGGCAGGTGCGATGGGTCAAAGCCAGTTTATGCCAACATCCTATTTGTCCTATGCGGCAGATGGTGATGGTGATGGAAAAATGGATATTTGGAATAATAAAGCGGATGTTTTCGCATCAATCGCCAATTATTTATCAACAGAAGGTTGGCAATCCCAATTACCATGGGGTTACCAAGTCAGTTTGCCGGCGGACTTTAACCGAGCTCTAGAAGGCGTTAAAGCAGAGCAAGGTAAAACCGTCAGTGACTGGCAGCAATTAGGGGTTAAATTACCTGCATTTGCACAACTATCACCGGATGTAAAAACATGGGTTGTTATTCCGGATGATCCTGAAGGTAGAACATTTTTAGTGACTGAGAACTTTCGCACCATCATGCATTGGAACCGCTCATACTATTTTGCATTGAGTGTTAGTTTGATGGCCGATGGCATCGCTCAAAAAATACAATAACGATAATAGGAGTTACCCTTATGTATCAACATCGTGACTGGCAAGGTGCTTTACTTGATTTTCCAGCAAACAAAGTTGTTTGTGTAGGTAGTAACTATGCCAAGCATATCAAAGAGATGGGCTCAGCAGTACCCGAAGAGCCTGTCATTTTTATCAAACCTGAAACCGCACTTTGTGATATCACTCAATCAATTGTTATTCCAAAAGATTTGGGCGAGGTTCACCATGAAGTCGAAATGGCAATCCTGATTGGTATGCCGTTAAAAAATGCGGATGAAGACCGAGTTTCCCGTGCTATTGCCGGTTATGCTGTTGCACTGGACTTAACATTGCGTGATTTACAGGCAAAATTTAAGAAAGCGGGTCAGCCTTGGGAAAAAAGTAAAGCATTCGATGGCTCATGCCCAATTTCTGGGTTTATTCCTGTCAATAATCCAAGTGAACTGCAAAATGTTCAGCTATCACTGGAAATTAATGGGGAAATTCGCCAAGAAGGCTCAACGCGTGATATGATCACCCCGATTTTACCTCTTATTAGCTATATGTCCCGCTTCTTCACATTACGTGCAGGGGATGTCATTTTGACGGGGACCCCAGAAGGTGTCGGTCCATTGGCCTCTGGTGATATGTTAAAGCTATCGATTAATGACCACTCGCTGACTACTCGAGTTATTTAAGTATAGGATTAATAAGTATTATGTCGCAGTTCTGGCAGGTTAAGACACTAGATGAAATGACAGATGATGAATGGGAATCTTTGTGTGATGGATGTGGGCAATGTTGCTTACATAAATTAATGGATGAAGATACTGATGAAATCTATTTCACCAATGTGGCTTGCAATCAATTAAATTTAAAAACCTGCCAGTGCAAGCATTATGAAAATCGCTTCGAATATGAAGCGGATTGCATCAAACTCAATCGTTATAATTTAGAAACTTTTGAGTGGCTACCAACGACGTGTGCTTATCGCTTATTACTTGAAGGAAAAACCTTACCTGCTTGGCACCCGTTAAAAACGGGTTCCAAAGCCGCAATGCACAATGAAGGTATATCTGTGCGTCACATTGCCGTCAGGGAAATTGATGTGGTCGATTGGGAAGACCACATCATGAATAAGCCAAAGGGTAGGGGTTAACTCATTGGTTTTATTCAGTTAAGTTATTATCTATTTAACGCTTGGGGCATGAGTGGGGGCATTTTCTTCAAAACTTTGGTTTAGTAATGCTATCTGACTATCATTTTTATCAGACATCCATTTTCCATATACTGTAAATAAAGCGTAAACAAATAACTAATTCAAACCAACCCACTCCGGTGGGTTTTTTATTGCTTGAATTTAATGTGTCATTGGTTATTTAGTCTATTTCTGACTGCAAAGTATCACCTAATAGAATAGCATTACTTAAACTAACTTAAATTAGATAGGGAAGTTAATGAAAAAATTATTGCTAACAGCTACCGTGGCTCTATTATCCTTTGGCTCATACGCAAGTGAAGGAAAGGAATATACAGCTGAACAATTACACAAGATGATAGATAGTAAAGAATACCCAGCAGTTTCAGCATACAAAGAAACGGGTAGTGGAGAGATGGGGGATATTAAGTCATGTAAGGAAAGAGTAGTAAGTAGGTCTGTTAATTTCTCAGAATACCCAATTACAGTCGAGCGTGACATTGAAAATGAAGTTTATGAATCAACTGTGTGGATGCCATTAAAGGCACAAAAAGTTATTTGTGAGATTAAAGATGGAAATGCAAGAGGGGTGCAGTTGGATGCCTCGTATGAGTAAGCGAGTAACATAGAGTTTTTCATCCAACTTGACCTGCTTCGGCAGGTTTTTTATTGTCTGAAATCTGCATCTATCCTAGTATTCACGTACTTAACTAAAATATGGTGATGTATGAAAAAGGGAATTATTGCAGGTTTATTAACACTTGCTTGTTTTAATGGGTATGCAATAGAGGCAAGTACTGAAGCAAAAGCCCCGTTTGGCTTGGAGTGGGGACAACGTTTTGAAGACGTTGAGAAAGTTGAAGATATTGATTTAAGTAATTGCAAAAGCATGGGTGGGTATAAAGCGTGTGAGATAGATTTCTTCCTTGAGGGCCAAGAACCTTTCATGCCATGGACTAGTAATGCCATGCTGACGTTTAAAAATAACAGGCTAATATCAGTTGTGAACTCATATCCTGTGAGCGAATTTAAAAAGAGTGATTGTGGCAACATACCTAAAGAGATTAACTATTTATCAAGTCTAGGTATCGATACGGCGCAATTAACAGAGTTTAAAAAATCCTGCCGTGATTTTGAAAATAAAAGCATGAAGAAAATTATAAAGACAAATTATGGCTCTGTTGAATTTGCAGTAACAAAGGTTCCTTTTGCAGGCGTAATTGGTTACACCTTTTATAAACTAGACGGCGAATAGAATTTGCACTCCCGGTACGCTAACATTACTGAAACTAATTGATGGGATGGTGAGATGAAAAGGATAAACAGGTATCACGAAAATGACTTTATTGCCACTGAAAGCGATATTGTTCTCGATAGTGATGAGGTTACTGTATCAATAAAGAACGATATTGTTATTGGTTTAGAACCAGAGCAAGTCGTCAACTTTGAAAGCTTGAAGGGATTTATAGTTGAAATTAGCAGAAATATTCCTAATTTTGACAATCAAGTTCAAAGGTACTTTTACAACATCGACAAAGAGCCTGACTTTCCTCATAACTTGTCAGTTATTTATATAGAAGATAACTCTGCAATATTGGATTACTGGTCTGAGGAAGTAAATAATCAATTTACCATGACATTCCAATACAATAATGGCATATGGAAGCTAATAGATGCAAACGGTAGAAAACCTGATTGAGCAACTATATATCTAGCCCGTCCTTGGGCTAGGTGGTTATTTTTTGTTGGGTATATCATCATCCTCATGGATGCTCCCGCGCTCAACCATTTCTTGGTATAGTTTCAGTCTCTGTAAAACTACCTTGTTAAATGTCTTTCCAGTTTCTTCTGCTTGGGCCATAAGCGCATCGTATACGCCTGTGGGGAAATGAAACCAATGGTCGGTTTCCCTTTTCGGCCTTTGGTGCATCTATGGAGAAATTAGTTTCATCCCCAGTAGCTAACCACTCATATGGAACAGATAGCACTTCCGCAAGGGCTGCAATTGTCTTTGGACGAGGTTTATTTACACCAGATTCGTATCTTGATATTTGAGCAGGAGCAATCCCTGTTAACTTAGCTACCCAATCTTGAGTGTAACCAAGCTCAGCTCGTTTTCTTGTTAACCTGCTAGCTAAAGTGTCATGATATTTAAATACTAAAGATGATGAAAAAGATAAAAACTATAGCTCAAATAAAGGATATTGAGTTATTCAAAAAAAAATGTTAGCTAAGGTTGAAAAGGATAGTTCAACCAGTTGCTGGCTGTGGCGAGGAAGTAAAAATTATGATGGTTATGGTAATTTTTCTTTCGAAAGGCGTATAAACCAGCACTGACGTGAGAATATAGCAATCTCTGTTTCTTGTTTTATAATTTAAAGGGAGAAAGGAATAGGATTTTCTTGGCCAAATAGTTTTGATGTTTTTTCATTTACAATGCATTCGCAAATGGAAGGTTTAATGTGATTACTGTTATGCTTTTCCCTTTAGTGTTAAGTGGTTTTATCGCTGTTGGTACGATAGACCCATTTCTGATTTTTAAATTATCGTTGCTGGTGCTGTAGTACTCCTGAGAATATCTAGGCAGAGCAGAGCAGAGCAGAGCAGGGTATTTTAGTAAGAGGCGTGCCTCTTTTTTGAAATGTTAGAGGCACGCTTTTTAGCTTTAAAAATTTTCTCCATCAATGAAGAAGATTCTTTCCTGTGTGTTAGATATGAGAAGTAAGGATCCCAACACTCAGTGCTAGAATCGACCAGAACCCAATAAATAAAGTATATTTTGTTAGCATAGGGTTTACTCCTTTAATTTTACTTATGTATATATACTTAGTTAATTTAAAGTTAAATATACAGTAAAATAAGCTAACAAAGTTTTACATGTTTTACAATATTGTTTCATTAAAGTTTGATTGATTATTTTTTAATGCGTAGATATACGTAATAAAATTGTTATTAACCAATAATTTTGTTAAGTTGCATCCTTATTTGGGTAGATATGTCATATTAGAATGAAAATTTTACTGGTAGTTATTTGTTTTACTCTTATTTCAGGGTGTTCTTCAGCACCAACTTATGAACCAAATAAGCCCACATGGCCTAAATCGCATAAGGACTCGCGTACTTCGACGCAAAAAAGAATAGATAGAGAAGCTGTTCATGAGCAGCAGCGAGCTATTATGCGTGGAGAAAGACCTGATTATGGTGTTTTTGATCGTTATTAAATCATTTTTTTTAAACGTTTAAAAATTGAATAGTTTTATCGCTGTGAGTTGCTCTCTTATCATATTAGAGGTAAATTTTAGTCATGTTTTCAGCAAGTGGTTTTTTATTGTGATTGCAATTTTTTTTCGTATACTCTGCTTTTTAATTCTAGTCCTTTTTGCATTTGTTCTGGGTGTTTCATTTAATCTTAATCCTCAACTTGATGTGACTGCTCAAGCTAAGTTGATGGTGACAAATTTTATGTATCAACCTAAAGCAACAGAATTTAGAAATGTAAAACTTTATGCTGCAGCCCCAAACTCCCCACATAATATTGTCGGTAATGTTTGTGGTGAAGTGTTTACGTTCAAAGATGAAGCTCCTTACCATTATGAAAAATTTATTATCCAAGTTGCAAAAGATCATAATGGGAAAAATATCTTATCGTTTCCTTTATTCGATTTTGAAGGTGAAATGATACCCAAAGAGGATTTTCAGAAAATCTGGCAGCAACGCTGCGTTAATGAAATTTCAATAGTTGAACTATAAGGCTCGATATAAAAGGTTGTGGCTTTATTTTTTATATGTATAGGTACTCAAATGGAAGCATCTTTACCTGCTCTTGATTTAATTACATTATTAGATATCTTATTTTCATCATCACACTCCCCACTTTTAGAGAAATTAAGCTACCACGCATTAATGATTAATTATGCTTTCTAACTATTTCCTCGTGTTATGGCTTTGCAAACAAATAATATTACGAATCGAATTTAATATAATTGTTAGTTTATTGTAATTTTATTGTTAGAAAAGAATAAAAGAAAAGGAAAGCAATTTTGCTTTTATTAAGATTGTTAGTTAACATATCCTAAATTAAGGTAATCTAAGGGGAACAGAATGAAAACGTTTGGTGTCGTTTTAACGATTATTGGGCTCATTACTGCTTTTCTATCCTATAATATGGATGTAAGTATTCCCATCGTCTATGGTGAGAATGTAAAAGATGCAGGTCTTGCATTTGATAGGCAAAATTACATCATAGGCAGCTTTGTTGTTGCTTGCTTAGGGGTTTTAATTGTTCTTTTTGATAATCGTAAGAAGAAATAATTTGGTTCAGTAATTACTCATGATTTAGATACTTGTCGCGCTGAGTAGGCTAATTATAGGAGTATTGGCAAGTAATTCTAGAGAACGTTGAAAAAAATAGCCCATCGTGAAATGGGCTGAACTTACATGATTTGTTATTCGCGTTCATCATAACCAATAAAATAATGACATTCTGTAAAAAAGTGGTTCAAATTCACTGTGTTTTGTTATATTTCTTTTTTGTAAAATCAATACATTCAAAATATCAAATTTATATACAATAAAAACAGTTGGTTAGATTTGTTCTGTTGTATTCCCTTTGTTTCTTCTTTGTAACACCTCGAAAAAATAATTTTCAACCAATTAAATAAGATTGCAACGCAGCTATAGGATTTTATCCAGATAAAATGGTGAAAAGTATATGATGAGGGTTTGTTATATCCTCATTATGATGTTAGGCCGGAATCTGACCACGATAATATTGCTCAGGCTATCTGGTTGGAATAAAATAAACCAACTTAACCTAAATAAGGGTGTATATGAAAAATCTTCTGGTATTTTCAGCCTTGGTTTTAATTGTGGGGTGTAGCGCAAAAGAAACCACTGAAACGAAGCCTATTGGAATGGCTAATCCAGCTTCGGTTTACTGTGAGAAATTAGGCGGAACATCTAAAATTACTGACACTGCACAAGGGCAAGTAGGTATTTGCACATTACCTTCAGGTGAGAAAGTAGAAGAGTGGGCCTTATACCGTAGAGATCAGCAATAAATTTTCTAGCCTTTCTCCTAAAGCAAAAGCCTTTTTTGGTTTTTGGTTTTTGCTTTGTCTTAGCTAAAAATAAATCATTTTGTACTCACCTTTTTCTGTTATTGACCGATAACAGTAGTACCGCTATCTATTTACTAGTTTTGATAAAACTGAGTATAAACTTTTGTGGGGGCATTAAGAGTTTCTATGGCGATATTTTTATCGTTTCATATTGCTTTTGATATCCCGGTTGATCGAACTATCATAAATTATTGATGTAAAATATTTTTATGGAGTGTTGTCTCATTATGTTCAAAAAAGAATACTAAAATATAGTTAGCTATTTTATGTTATTGAATAGAGGTAAAAACGGGTCTTATTGTACGAATTGAACATGCATAAGAACGTTATGATGATATTAAGAGTACGGACTTGCTTGTTTTATAGTCTTTTTTTGATGTGTTTAATGTGGTAGATCACACTCTTACACACTATATGCGTAAATTAGGAATATTCCTAATGCTAAAAATGAGGGGTAATATCTTATTTTTTGATACTGTTCGTTTTAAGAAATCATGATGATTTTCATATGGTTATAAAACATGAAAATTGATATAAAACAGTTTGTTTTTTATGCTAACTGATTGGCTTTTTTATCTTATATCAAAAACAATGATAATTTTTTTTTACATTGCTTCTATTACTGATACTCTTATTTAGGTAATTTGCTCGTTTGTGTGATTGAATGAATAAAGCATTTTATTGCGATTTTATTATGGTTTTCTCAATTATTTTGTTTTCAATATTCACTTATATTTTCTTATTTGCAATAAATCAGATTTAAATCACCCCATAACTTATAAATCCCTCCCACTTTCCTGTATAAAGCCAATTATTAATATAAACAACCCTGAATACTCGTTATGTGTGTTTTGTCGGGGGTAAGCATAATAATTCGCTATTATCATTTCTTTAATTGCAGGTAAGTCACTTACTTTTGGTTGAAAAACACATAAATATTTCTTATATGTATTAGTGTATTCACTACTGGAAATATGAAGTGTTTGGTTGTTATTTTGCGACTAAAAGTATCTAAATGTAAGTCAAATGTCTTTTTTGTTCATTAAAACCAAAAAAACACATTTTATAAAAAACCATGCAAATCAAAATAAATTATGTAATTCACTATAAAATTATAATAAATCACTTTTATATCTAAAAATTGAACTTTTTACGTGTAAATCAGCGAAAATAACACATCAGATAACTCAATCAATAGATCATTTTCAATAGGTATCGCCTATCAAATATTTTGATATGCGATGATAAAAACGATTTAATAAAATTTAAGTTATTATGTATCCTCTCTGCGAAATCATATAGAGCATATGATTATGAATTCTAAGTAGGACTAATTAAGAAATATATTTATTTGCATTATTGCAGAAGGTTTCGGAATGAAACATAAGCCTGAGTATTCGTATATTCATTATACGATAGGATTTTTGTTTTCATTTTTTACCACTAAATAAAACAAAAACTTAATGAGTTCTGTAAGCGTAAAAATAAAAATCTCATATTAGGAAATGAAAATGAAGAAAGTACTACTGACTGCTATCGCAACAACAATCATCGGCTTATCAACTGCTAATGCAGCTGACACAAAGGTTGGCGGTGGCCAAGTGACTTTTAACGGTAAAGTTACGGATGTTTCTTGTAATGTTTCTATCGATGGTCAAGGTAGCGATGCAAACGTCTATTTAGCACCTGTTTCATTAGAAGAAGTTAAAACAGGAGGTGCTGGTAAATTACTGAAACCAAAATCTTTCGTTATCGATGTAACTAACTGTTCAGCGGCCAATGCAAAAGATGACAAAATTGGTGTGGTATGGACTGGCGGTAACTTATTAAGTGGTAGCGAAAAATTAGGTTATTTAGCTAACACAAATTCTACTGGTGCACAAAACATCCAGTTTATCTTATCTGCAGATGATACGAAAAAATTTATCGTTCCTAATGGCGAGAATCAACAAAAATCTGAATTAGTTACTGCAATCACTAATGGTTCACGTTTCGAATACTATGTTGGTTATATTACTAGCAAACCTGCTGATGTCACTGCGGGTGAAGTAAAAAGCTACGCAACATACCAAATCACTTACAACTAATTATTGATATATTTTAGTTAAATATGCGTTTGATATTTAAATAATATTCTTATTGTAAGCGGTAGAATCAGTACCGCTTTTATCTTTTGAGGAAAAAATGAAAGCAACTCTATTTTTATTCTGCTTCATTTTCAGTATGAGTTCGTTTGCAAATAATATCATCGTGAATGGCACGCGATTTATTTATCCTGGGAATGAAAAAGAAATTACCGTGCAATTAACGAATACAGCTGATCGACCTGCGGTAGCACAAGCTTGGCTTGATACTGGTGATGCCTCAGAAACACCAGATACGATTAAAACACCCTTTCAAATTACGCCACCTATCTCGCGCATTGAAGCTAAGGGTGGACAAAATATTCGAATTAAATTAATGGATAAAGGCAGTATTCCTCAAGATAGAGAAAGCCTATGGTGGCTTAATATTCTAGATATTCCGCCAATGGTTAAAGGGAAAAATGGAGAGGTCCAAAATGTTTTGCAACTCGCAATTCGTTCAAGATTTAAGTTCTTTTATCGTCCAACGGGTTTGAGTAGCCGAGAACTTGCCGCAGAGGAACTGATTGTTAAGTCAAATGGAAAAAATATCATCATTGAAAATCCATCCCCCTATTTTATTACTGTTACAAAAGTATCAGTGAATGGCGATGTGGCGCTAAATGATAAAACTATTTTATTAGAACCAAAGAGCCAGTCTATTGTGATGCTAAAACAGGCAGTTAAAGCAGGCAATAATATCGTTATTAATAACATAAATGATTATGGTTCAGATATTGCGGTAAAGACTACTGTTAAATAGGAACTCGAAATGAAACAGCGAGAGTTAAAAATTAAAATTAGTAATACACTCTCTGTAACGTGTCTTCTTGCTTGCTGCATGGGGGGGATATCTTCAGCCTCAGCAAAAGAGGATGCTGATTATGAATTCAATACTGGCTTTATTATTGGTAGCAAGGATGATGTTAATTTACAACGTTTTAATAGCTATGGAATTAGCCCAGGCGCCTATTCAGTAGATGTTTACACCAATAATAATTGGAAAGGGCGTTATGAGCTTGACTTTAAAGAACGCGAAGGTGGTCAACTAGGTGTTTGTTATACCGCGAAAATGTTGTCAGAATTTGGCGTCGATACTGAAAAGCTAAATCCTCAAATGAAGAAAGATAATGATGATTGTTTACCGCTAGATCAATGGAACAGCGATAAAGATATTTCGGATACTTTTTTATCTTCTACATTGCGATTAAATATTTCTGTTCCACAAATTTATGAGCAAAAACAATCAAGAGGTTACGTTTCACCTCAATTTTGGGAAACAGGTATTCCTGCGCTCAATTTTGGTTATGTGGCAAACTACTATGATAGCCACACCAGTGGCGCGCAAGGGCAAAATCAATCGACTGCTTTTTTGGGTGTAAATGCAGGGTTTAGTTATGACGGCTGGCTAATTAAACATACAGGAAACTTGAGTTGGCAACGCGCTAACGGGACTGATTGGACTAGCAATCAGACTTATTTGCAAAGACCTATTGCGACATTAAAGTCGAAAGCAACTGCTGGGCAATTTTATACAGATGGTGACCTATTTGATAGCATTAGCTTGCGTGGGGCTAAGATTGCGACCGATGATAATATGTATCCTGATGGGATGACAACCTATGCACCAGAAATTCGAGGTATTGCTCAAAGCAATGCCCTTGTGACCATTAAGCAAAATGATAACGTTATATATCAAACAACGGTGTCACCAGGTCCTTTTATACTCAATGATGTTTATCCATCAGGGTATGGTAACGATCTGAATGTCACTGTAAAAGAAGCGGATGGCAGTGAAACTAATTTTAGTGTGCCGTACACTTCACTTGCACAATTATTACGGCCTGGTTTTAGTCGATATCAAATTGCAGGCGGTAAGGCTGATTCGGAAGGTTTAAAAAACCGCCCATTCATCGTGCAAGGAACAATACAGCATGGTTTGAATAATATGTTTTCATTATATGGTGGAGTTACCGCGTTTGATGACTATCAAGCTTATTTGATTGGTTCTGGTGTGAATACGGGGATTGGTGCTTTAGCTGCTGATATTACTCAGTCACGTACTGCATTAAAAAATGAAACTAAAAATGGGCAAAGCTATCGAATAACATTTAGCCGGTTGTTTATGCAAACGGATACAAACTTAGTTTTAGCGGCTTATCGGTATTCAACAAAGGATTATTACAGTGTCAGTAATGGCCTTTATGCCCTAGATAATGATAAACGCGGTCTAGAACAGTATTTAGGTCGTGAAAAAAATGGTTTTAGTTACACGATTAATCAAAACCTACCTGAAGGCTATGGTGGTATTTATTTTACTGGGCGAGTTTCAAGTTACTGGGATAAGTCAGGCACTGAAAAACAATATCAATTAAATTATAACAATAATTATGAACGCCTGTCTTATGGCCTCTCTTTTGTCAGAGTTTATAAAGAAAATAATAATCAGAAAGATGACAGAATTAGCTTAAATCTGAATATCCCATTCTATTTTGGGGAAAGCCAAAGCACGACAATTTCTGCGTTCACTAACTTTAATAATGAGAAGTTTGGTTCAGGTCAGGTCGGAGCAAGTGGTACAGTTGATAAAGATAATAATTGGACTTATGGGGTTAATACTTCTGTAGCCAATGGAGGAGAGCATAATTTTGGCTTAAACACGGGGTACCGCACTCCTGCTGTAAATACGAACTTTAATTACAGCCAGGGTCAAGGATACCGCCAATACGGTTTAGGAGCGAATGGTTCAGTAGTCGTTCATTCTGGAGGGGTAACATTGACGCCGAACAGCTCTGCGACAATTGCATTGGTTGAAGCAAAAGGTGCTAAAGGGGCTTCTATTGTTGGTGCACAAGGAACCTCAGTTGATGGAAATGGTTACGCAGTTGCCCCTTATGTTCGCCCATATCGTATTAATAGTGTTGAAATTGACCCTAAAGGTAGTCCAGAAGATATTGTGTTTGAAAACACATCAATGCAAGTTGTTCCTTATGATGGAAGTGTAGTTAAAGTCATTTTTGGCACTAAAGTTGAGAAGAATGCGGTATACAACGTCGTCAGAGCTGACAACAAACCGTTGCCATTTGGGGCTAATGTGACCAATCAACAAGGTGATTCCATCGGTGTTGTTGGGCAAGGTGGTACAGTCTTTATCAGCAATGTCGAAACAAATATCGGCATTATTAAGTGGGATAAAGGTGAATGTAGATTTGTAATAGACGCTGGGGAAAGTAAGGAAAAATTATGTCAATAACAAAATACTGGCGTTGGTATATTGGAGTTGGGGTGCTTTTAACTTCAAGTATTGTTTCAGCAAAATGCACTCGTTTAAGTAATTATGTCTATGAGCTTGATATGGATATGGGGAGGGTGGTTGTAAGCCCAGACCTGAAAGTTGGTGATGTCATTAAAGAAGAAACTTGGACATTAAACTCTGGCGGTGGTCGTATTGCATATTGCGAGAAAGATACCAAAATCGAAGCTGAAATCGCAATGAATGGGTTAAAGCTTTGGCGTGATAATATTTATCAAACAAACGTCGAAGGTATAGGTATGAAGTTTCATCGAGGTGGTGAAATATCAATGACTTACCCACATACATTTGTGACACCAAGGAACAATAATTACTCGTTTGCAAGTTCTAAATTTACTTTAACACTAGTTAAAACAGCACCGATAACAGGATCAGGTACAGTCGCAAGTGGAATTTATACGACGTATGGAGATAGGCGAGCCCCCCCTGCTTTTTTGAGAACATATTTAAGTGCTAATGCAATTACGGTTGTTTCACCATCATGCCAAATAACCAGTGGTGTTAATCAAAATGTTAATCTTGATCCAATTAAAAGAACGCAATTAACAGGGCGTGATACTTGGGCGAATGAAACTCCTTTTTCAATTCGTTTAAGGTGTAATGGTGGAGTTAGTCTTTCAGGACAAGCGAATGTTAATTTAGTATTTTCAGGATCTAAAGCTACAACGACACAAGTTAATGGTGTTCTCGCGAATGAAAGCCCAAAAAATGCAGCGAAAGGAATAGGAATTCAAGTTGTTAATCGTAATGATAGAAGTCCTATTAATTTTAATGGCAAAACTAAATATATTGTTGCTAAGCTCACCAATAATAAAGATAAAGATATAGAGTTAAATTATTTGGCTCGTTATTTTCAACATGATGAAGTAACGACGCCCGGTGAAGTGTATGCAAAGATGCGCTTTGATATTACCTATGACTAATAAACATAAAACTGGATAGGGAAATTAGATATTTAAGTGATATTAACTCAAGAGTGAATATTGGTTTTTATCGTTGAACGTCATTTTTATAATTTTATGTCCTGATAATCTCCTGATTTATATTTTAACAGTTGAAAAATAACATAGACTTTAATGCCTATGTTATTTTTTTTGATTTATACAAAAGAGTTCGATGACAGGATTTTATTAAGAATACTCTTTAGATGAGATGATAATACTTTCAGCAGCATATACTAGCTCTTTATTTATTTCACGATCTAGTTCATTTTTTTTGATTTTTGATGAACTTACACAATCTTGAAAAAACCATTCGATAGGGCAATTTAGTGCTTCAGCAATATCAACTAAATGATTAAGAGGTATTTTATTAATTCCATTTTCATAACGTGATATTTGCTGTTGGCTTAAGTGTAGTTTATCAGCTAAATTCGCACCTGAAAGACCTAACTCTTTTCTCCGGTTTTTTATTTTAAGACCAATAATTGTATGAATGTCCATATGACATCCTCGATTTTTTGTGAAGGGTTATTATTTGATTTTTAGTCAACTATTACGAGAGTAGTATATTAAAAAATAAAGCGGTTTAAAAGTTTTAATGTGCATAATTATGATGAAAACCTCTATTTATAATAAAATAACTAATATCATTATTTTTTGTGTGGGATAAGGATTGGAATTAAAACTGAATTTTTAATTTTTATTGTTAATATAATCAATAAAAATAATCATATCAATGATATCAAGTCATTATATTTATAATTAAAAATGAATGTTTCAATATGAAATCATTTTTAATTAGTTAATTAAAATCAATGTATTATGATGTTTTTTAAATGCATTAAATTACCTTTTATTAAAATAGGTTAATGCATGGATAATTCATTGTTAATAAAATGATCATTAGTGTCTGGTTTAGATAATTAAAGATTGATTATATTGATTAGTAAATAGCATAATTTAATAAATGTTAGCCAAGGCAGAATATTAAAACCTAAAAAACATCTTATATGATGTTTTTTGCAAAGGGATCATTACTAGGATTTTGATTCCATAAATATTCCATCCTTAAGGCAATGTTTTTAGCTATTTCGATACCATAAAAGTCGCTGACGATCTGCAAAGACATATCAATACCAGCACTAATGCCTGATGATGTATAAAACTTACCATCATGCACCCAGCGTGCTGACGGTTGCCATAAAACTGATTGATTTAAGGAGGTAACCCAGTCATATGCCAGTTTATTCGTCGTTGCTTGAACCCCATTTAATAACGCAGTCTTTGCCAATAAAGCAGCCCCAGTACAGACCGAAATAGCTGTATCCGCAAATTCAAACTGGGCTTTTACCCATTGGATATAATTCGCATCCATCGAAAGAGGGCGGGTTCCTTGGCCTCCAGGGATTAAAATATGTTGGTAGACAGGAACGGGCACCGCACGAGTATTGAGGGTAACGCCTTGAGAGCTGGTCATCGCCCCGCCATTAGGTGAAATAAAATCTATCTGACAGTGCTCTAATCGGCCAAAGACTTCAACAGGCCCCATTACATCAAGTGTTTCAAACTGATCAAACAGAATAATAGCAATATTAGTTATGGGCATGGCGATTAAATTCTCATTTCAAAAATGATTATTTTGCCATAATCTTATCTTTTCGATTGGGATTTTGTGCACTAATACGAATATGCCTCAGACAAAAATCAATCACAAAATATGCGGATTAACATATACTATTATTAGGTTCTACGAGCGCTTATCACTATCTGTGAGGTGAAAAATGAAACTGTATATTTATGACCACTGCCCATTTTGTGTTAGAGCAAGAATGATTTTTGGATTAAAAAACATTGCAGTAGAAAACATTGTTCTGTTGGATAATGACTATGAAACACCCATTAGAATGATTGGTAAGAAAATGCTACCCATTTTGGAAAAGGAAGATGGTAGCTATTTACCCGAAAGCTTAGATATCGTGCATTACATTGATCAAAAAAGCGAAATAAAATACGCAGCAGGTGCTTTATCATCACAAATTGAAACGTGGTCTAAAGCCGTCTCTAGTGTCGTTTATAAATTAGTGACACCTCGTTTTGTCGAAACTGATTTTCCTGAAATAAGCACAAATGAAGCAAGAGCGGCATATATTGAGAGAACATCGAAATCCTATGGCGACCTTGCTGAGTTTCGAAAAGAAACGCATACATTACTGGTCGAGCTTGCTCCTCAACTGTCATTACTAGATGTCTGGCTAGAAAACCGTAAAGAGGTTATTGATATAAATGATTTTTATATATTTCCTACGCTACGTAGCCTGAGTATTGTTGCTGGTTTAGCGTTTAGTAGCAATATTCATAATTATATGGATAAAATGTCGGATATAACGAAAGTTGGCTTGTTGTTTGATAAGGCAAAGTAGAATCGAACGAATGCTTGCCGATAAAACCGTACACATTTTAAACCACATTAATGTGTACGGTTTTGCATTGAGAATATTAAGTTAATTGACGTAATCGCGAAGGGAATACACTAACTTGTAATGCCCTTGAATTAAAACCAGTTGGTTGTTTTTTAAATTAATTGTTGCGCCCTCTGTAAGCATGCGCTTTAACATCGTATCCCATTTAGATAAATCCTCATCAACACATTCAAGCTCAGTCTTACTTAAGTTTTTAACGGTAATTTTGGCGTTATTTATATTGCCTAACCCATTAAAATCGTTGCACATTGAGGCAGAAACAAACATTTTTTCGCCAAACGAGATATATGGCACAGTTTGTTTATTTTTTATTGCTTTCCCATCAACCTCTGTTAAAACAAAACGATGGTGGATTAGGGCATTTTCAACATTGCGGTCATCATTTTTTGCATCAACTTGGTGTGTTTGGCACGCGGCTAATAATAACCCCAAAATTGTCAGTGGAATTAAACGCTTCATCATTCTAACGTCCAATTATGCATTAACAGTGTTAGGGCAGGCTTCACCACGACTTACTTGAGCAATATTATTGAGAGTTGTTTGGCTAATACTGGTTAGCGCCTCTTCAGTTAAAAATGCTTGATGGCCAGTAAATAAAACATTATGGCAAGAGGAGAGACGGCGGAAAACATCATCTTGAATAACATCATTAGACTTATCTTCAAAAAATAAATCTCGCTCGTTTTCATAAACATCCATACCGAGAGAACCTATTTTCTGGGATTTCAATGCATTGATTGCAGCAACAGAGTCAACTAATGCTCCCCGGCTGGTATTGATGATCATGACGCCTTTTTTCATTTTATTAAAAGCGCCTTCATCAAGTAAATGATGATTTTCAGGTGTAAGAGGGCAATGGAGTGAGATAACATCAGATTGTTTATATAATGTATCTAAGTCGACATACTCTGCACCTAAGTCTAAAACCGCTTGATTAGGGTAAGGGTCATGAGCAAGTAAGCGCATTCCAAAACCTTTTAATATGCGCAAAGTGGCTTGCCCAATTTTGCCTGTTCCAATGATCCCAGCGGTACGATTATGCATGTTAAAACCCGTTAAGCCTTCAAGTGAGAAGTTTGCATCTCGGGTACGTTGGTAAGCTCTGTGGATCCTACGGTTGAGACATAACATCATTCCAACAGCATGTTCAGCAACGGCTTCTGGTGAGTATGCAGGAACTCGAACAACCTGGATGCCTAATTCTTTTGCCGCTTCAAGATCAACATTATTAAACCCAGCACAACGTAAGGCTAAAATGTGAATATTTAATGCCGCAAGTTCTTCTAAAACTGCACGATTCGCTTCATCATTAACAAAGATACAAACAGCGTCTGCGCCAACAGCATTTTTTGCGGTCTGAACGGTTAATGGAAAGTCAAAGTATTCAATACTAAAATTAAATTCTGAACCTTGATTAACTTGCTCCATATGCTTACGGTCATACTGTTTGGTACTATAAGAAACAATTTTCATCGCGGAGACTCCAATTTTTAGGAACCAATAAAAAGAGTAGGTAAAATAGTGTACCTACAAAAGATAAACCCAGAATAAGACAATTAAGTTTGTAAATCACCTAGAAATTAAGAAAATAGGTATCTGTTCACATCTAATTATGGTTTATGCTTTTTAGGCAACGGGTTAATGGGTAAATTGAATTAAAATTGAACAATAATGGTATGAAGCTAATCAAACAAGGGCGCAGTTAATGCAGGTATTTAAAAGAGCAGGCAAAGTATTACTCTGGTTTATTGGAGGAAGTGCTGTTCTGTTAGCTGTATTATGGATAACGATTGCTCGCTGGCTACCTGTCGTCGCTTCTCATTATCTACCAAAACCACTCCAGTTATCATTCTCAGACCCTCGAATTAGTGACGGGCAATTGCATATTTCACTGCTCAGTTTAACTGCAAAAAATTGCAAACTTGTTGAATTAAGTGATGCACGTCTTTCCTTTTTCCCGCTTCATTTGAACGTTGATAATGCAAATATCTCTACCGAATGTGTGAGCGCACTTGAAACTGAGCAAGATAATTCAAGTGAACCACTGAATATTGCTGAGCTGATAGATAATATCCCGCTATTTTCGTTGGTGATAAATAATATAAATATTCAGCCGTGGAATGACTATCAGGGAAGTATTTGGTTACGCCGTACAGATCAAAATACGCCTCTACAGTTTGAGTTTAGAGGCGATAACCTAAGGTTATCCTCGTTAATTACTAAAGATAAACAGCTGGTAATCAGTGAATTTTCTGCATTCTTACCAGAACAACAGCAAACAATAACATTAACGGGTGATGTTCAATTACCACTGATTGCAAGCGAGTTACCACAAAAAGGGGCGTTGGCAGCAAACTTCAAATTATTCAACCCCGAGAAGTATCTAGAAGCAAAATTAGCGTGGCAGGGTGACAAAGGTGCATTAATTGTCACCGACACAGGTACGCAAAAAACGTTACTTAATCTTCCATGGGCATTATCTGCATCAATGTTTACCGTTTCACAAGGACAGTGGCAATGGGATGAGGCGGGGATCCCAGTCGAAGGTGGTATCAGCTTTCAAATTGAAAATTGGAATCAACCCTTAGGGGATATGGCCTTTTCTGGCCGCTTGAATATGCTAACCCAAGCGAAGAAAGGTAAAGGAAATATCGTTTTAACATTACCAGAAACGCATCTCGATTTATTAAATACAGATGTCAATTTTAGGCTAAACGGGCAAGTTAAATATGACGATATGGTACTTGATATTAATTTGCCAGCAAAAATTTCAGGGCAATTAATATCGCCTAAAGTTTCTTTTTTATCTGGCTCATTATTGAGAGCTTATGGACGAGCATCGCCAACAATGGTGTTAAAAGAAATCAGGTTACCTTTAGCGGGAACGTCATTAAGCGAAGAGGGAATATCCGGCAGGTTGCAAGCAATATTAAAAGTGCAAGAGCAATACTGGGGGGACTTTGATATCCACCTTGATGGTAAAGCCAATAAATTTACCCTTGATAATGGCAAATGGTTCTGGAATTACTGGGGGAGCGCTAAATTACCATCATTAGCTGCACGTTGGGATATTAAGGGCAATGGTAGTTGGCAAGACACATTAATTACCTTAAATAACCTGACAACAGGCTTCGACCAAATTAAATATGGTTTGTTATCGATGAGTGCCCCTCGTTTAAAACTCACAAAACCATTGCAGTGGCAAAGAGATAGGACAAAAGCTAGTTTTAATGGTGCATTGCAATTAACCAGTAATCGAATGCAATTTGGTACCGAAAGTTATTTGCCTAAAATAACAGTTAACATGGATATTAAAGGAAAGTCGCCAGCTGAATTTCAATTAAAAGGCGATTTAAGCACAAAAGACGTGGGCCCCATCGTTGTTTTTGGGCGTTGGGATGGAGAGAGACTTCGGGGGGAAGCCCGTTGGCCTGAGCAGTCTGTGACAGCTTTTCAAACGTTGATACCTGCTGATCTTGGGCTCGAGCTAAGGCAAGGTAAATTATTCTCGCAGGCAGCATTTTCAATGACCCCAGAAGATGGGTTTATCGCTGGTGGGCATTGGCGTGTTGAAAACACCAGTCTTTGGCTAAAGGATGGTGAGTTATCGGGTTTGGATTTTGTATTGCCGTGGCGTTTAAAGCAAAGTACCTGGACTTTTGGCGAAAAAACGCCCGTTGAATTGCGGGTAAAAAAGCTCAACAATTTGTTTGAATTAACAGATATTCGCGCTGATTTAGAGGGGACATATCCTCCAACAGATTCGACCCCACTAAACTTATCAAATGTCGGGTTTAAAATGTTGGGTGGCGATGTTTCAATGGACTTATTGCGTTGGCCACAAAACGATGCATCAACTATTAGGTTACATCAAATTGAACTAAGTCAGTTATTTACCATACTAAAAGTATCGCAATTCGCCGTT
Source organism: Providencia sp. UF-224 (assembly GCF_058245955.1). NCBI lineage: Bacteria > Pseudomonadati > Pseudomonadota > Gammaproteobacteria > Enterobacterales > Morganellaceae > Providencia > Providencia sp. UF-224. The sequence continues at coordinate 75,423 of NZ_JBSICC010000004.1, forward strand.
TCAGGCAAAGTAAATGGTGAGTTGCCATTTTATTTAAATAATCCTGAGTGGATAGTAAGGCAGGGTTGGTTGGAAAATAGCGGGCCTCTGACATTGAGATTAGATACCCAATTTGTGGAATCTATACAGAAAGATAATATTTCAGCCGGTTCAGCCATTGGTTGGTTACAGTACTTAGAAATAAAGCGTAGCCGTACTGATGTGAATATCACCAATTTAGGGCAGCTGACCATGAAAACGATTTTGGAAGGGTTCAATGCCCAAGAAAAGAAAAAGCGCGAAGTGCATTTAAACTATCAACATGAAGAAAATATCTTTCAGTTGTGGCGTAGTTTACGATTCGGTAGTTCTTTAGAAGAATGGCTAGAAAAGAATCTATGAAGGTTCTAAGGAATAACGTGGGTACATTAAAAGCAAGTGCAGTGATTATCATGGCCTTTTTATTAGTGGCGTGTTTACGGGTGGAAGTCGCTACTCCTGATAAGCCAATTAATATTAATATGAATGTGAAAATAGAGCATGAAATACAAATAAAAGCCGATAGGCAAGTTGAAGAGTTGCTTAAAGAGAATAGTGATTTATTCGGGGAGGTCAGCGATAAATGAACCGAATAATAAAAGTATTAACGTTATGCTCATTATTAAGTGTGTTTTCTGCATTTGCACTTACGGTGGATGAAGCAAAAGAAAAGGGCATGGTGGGTGAAACGTTATCAGGCTATTTAGCAGTGGTAAAAGCGAATAATGCGGAAGCCGTTAAATTAGCAGAACAAATTAATCGCGAACGTGAAAAGAAATACAGCGAAATTGCGTCTAAAAATAACCTTAAAACGAATGACGTTGCTCGAATTGCAGGGCAAAAATTAGTTGAGAGGGCGAGCGAAGGGGAATATGTTCGAGGTATTAATGGCCAATGGCTTAAGAAAAAATAAAAATGCGCACTAGGAAAGTGCGCAAAGTATAACAAAGGTAGCTTAGGTTGTTTTGATGATTGATTTAGTCAACAAGCTTATCAATATGTAGTTGAGCTTGTTCGTGAGCTTTTTCTACTGAATCAGTGCCTAAAGCGGTACCTTCAGCAAAAATAAATTCAACATCCTTAATGCCCAGGAAATTTAAAAATAAAGTCATATAAGGCACCATGGTATCTGCTGGAGTGTCTTTATATATTCCACCACGGCTTGTTAAAACAAATGCACGTTTATTTTCCAGCAAACCGACAGAACCTTGTTCGGTATACTTAAAGGTATGGCCTGATCTGGCAATAAAATCAAAGTAATGCTTTAAGTGTGAAGAAATCGTAAAGTTATACATTGGCGCAGCAATGACAATGACATCGTGTGCTTTTATTTCTTCAATTAATGTATTAGACAGGTCTAAATGTGCTTGTTGTTGCTCAGTTTTCGTGTCACTAGGGCCAAAAGCTGCTAAAATTTCACCATCAATGGCAGGGATCGGCTCATTGACGAGATCTCGAACAGTCACTGCGTCCTCAGGGTTCTTTTCTTGCCATTGTTGAATAAAGTAATCGGCCATTTTATTGCTTTGAGAGTAGTCTGCCAGAATACTTGATTTCAATAGTAATACGTTACTCATTGTAGTCCTTAAATTTATTGATATTGCTTTACGTATAATCATACGTGATACATAACTGATTGATAGAAAGAAAATTAGACTGCCTTCTTCAAAAAAATTGATGGTATTTTTTATGTGATAACAACAACTAAAAACTAAAACGAAATATTGTTGCTAAACGACGAAGTACAAGGCCGTCGTGCATTATAATTGATTAAAAATAAGGGTTTAAAGCGTGAAATCCATACTGACGGCATTAGATGCTGAAATAGGACAAACTTCACTGCGTGATCAGTGGTTATTGAGAAAAAGAATTCATGGTATTGCAAAAATTCGTGATGAAAAATCGCGTAGTGCGGTACTGGATGCTATTAAGGCAGATATCGAATCAGCGAAACAGAAAGTTGCGGTTAAAAAACTCAATCCACCTAAAATTGTTTACCCAGATAACCTTCCTGTTAGCCAAAAGAAAGATGCCATATTAGAGGCAATTAAAAAGCATCAAGTGGTCATTATTGCGGGTGAAACAGGGTCAGGAAAAACAACGCAGATCCCGAAAATTTGCCTTGAACTAGGCCGTGGTATCCAAGGTTTTATTGGCCATACACAGCCGAGACGACTGGCTGCACGTTCAGTTGCGACGCGTCTTGCACATGAGTTAGAGTGCGAACTTGGTACAAATGTGGGCTATAAGGTGCGTTTTAGTGACCAAGTTAGCGAATCAACTCAAGTCAAACTCATGACCGACGGGATTTTGCTGGCGGAATTACAAAATGACAAATTGCTCTTGCAATATGACACCATCATCATTGACGAGGCTCATGAAAGAAGTTTAAACATTGATTTCATCTTAGGTTACCTTCGCCAGTTATTGCCAAGGCGCCCTGATTTAAAAGTTATCATTACTTCTGCAACCATTGATCCTGAACGTTTTTCTAAACACTTTAACCATGCACCTATTGTCGAGGTTTCAGGGCGCACTTACCCAGTTGAGGTACGTTATCGACCAATTATGGGGGATGATAACGATAGTGAACGTGACCAAATTGATGGGATCATTGATGCAGTTAATGAGCTCTCTGTTGAAGGCCATGGCGATATCTTGATTTTCATGAGCGGTGAGCGGGAAATTCGTGATACTGCGGATGCATTATCTAAATTATCATTGCGTCATACTGAAATTTTGCCATTATTTGCAAGGTTGTCCAATAGCGAGCAGAACCGAATTTTTCATCCTCACGGTGGGCGTCGTATTATTTTAGCAACTAACGTTGCGGAAACGTCACTTACTGTACCTGGCATCAAATATGTTATTGATACTGGTTATGCGCGAATTAGCCGTTATAGTTACCGAACAAAAGTTCAGCGCTTACCAGTTGAGGCGGTTTCTCAAGCTTCAGCAAATCAGCGAAAAGGCCGCTGTGGGCGTGTTTCAGATGGTATTTGCATTCGGTTATATTCAGAGGAAGACTTCCTTTCTCGCCCTGAATTTACCGATCCTGAAATCCTAAGAACTAATTTAGCTTCCGTTATTTTGCAAATGACCTCGATAGGATTGGGGGATATTGCCGCATTTCCATTTGTTGAAGCGCCGGATAAGCGCAATATTCAAGATGGGGTGAAGTTGCTCGAAGAGCTAGGTGGTATTAAACCGCATAAACAAGTGGATAAAGGTTATCAACTTACGGATACCGGTCGACAACTCGCACAATTGCCAGTCGATCCTCGGTTGGCTCGTATGGTGATTGAGGCGCGAAAACACGGTGCAGTGCGTGAAACGATGGTTATTGTATCGGCATTATCGATTCAAGATCCAAGAGAGCGCCCATTAGATAAGCAGCAGGCTTCTGATGAAAAGCACCGTCGCTTTCATGATAAGCAATCGGATTTTATGGCGTTTTTGAACCTTTGGGATTATCTCAAAGAGCAACAAACACAGCTTTCGAATGCACAATTTCGCAAAATGTGTCGCCAAGATTTTCTAAATTACTTACGTATTCGTGAGTGGCAGGATCTTTATACTCAGCTACGTCAAGTGGTGAAAGAACAAGGTTTTGCAATTAACAGTGCTGAAGCAGATTTTCGCGGTATTCATGTCTCATTATTGTCAGGCTTGCTCTCGCACATTGGGCAAAAAGATGCTGATAAACATGAGTTTACTGGGGCACGAAATGCGCGTTTCACCATCTTCCCGGGCTCAGGTTTATTTAAGAAGCCGCCGAAATGGGCTATGGTTGCAGAGTTAGTTGAAACATCGAAATTATGGGGGCGTATAGCGGCTTCTATTGATGTTGAATGGGTGGAGCCTCTCGCTGGGCACTTAACCAAGCACAATTACAGTGAGCCACATTGGTCAAAATCAGAAGGTGCGGTCATGGCATCTGAAAAAGTGACGTTATATGGCTTGCCAATTGTCGCATCACGGCAAGTGAATTATGGCAATATTGACCCACTGCTGTGCCGTGAGTTATTTATTCGCCACGCCTTGGTTGAAGGGGATTGGTCAACACGTCATGCATTCTTTAAAGAAAACCTGAAATTGCTCTCAGAAGTTGAAGATTTAGAACATAAATCTCGACGCCGCGATATCCTTGTTGATGATGAAACTCTGTTTGCTTTTTACGACCAACGTATTCCAAACGATGTGATTTCATCCCGTCACTTTGATAATTGGTGGAAAACAGCGTCAAAACAGCAAGCTGATTTGCTGAATTTTGAAAAGAGCATGTTAATCAAGGAGGATGCAGGAAATGTTTCTGCGCTTGATTATCCTAATTATTGGTATCAAGGGGATTTAAAATTCCGTTTAAGCTATCAATTTGAACCAGGAACAGATGCAGATGGGGTGACGGTACATATTCCATTGGCAATTTTAAATCAGGTGCAAAATATTGGGTTTGATTGGCAGGTACCGGGCTTGCGCCATGAGCTGATTGTCGCGTTAATTAAATCATTACCTAAGCCTATCAGAAGGAACTTTGTTCCTGCACCTAATTATGCATCAGCTTTTCTTGAGCGTGTCCCCGAGCCTGACGGAAATGTATTAGATAAGCTGGAAAAAGAGCTGCGCAGAATGACGGGTGTCACCGTTGATCGTGATGCGTGGCAACTTGACCAGCTTCCTGTGCACTTAAAAATGACGTATCGCGTGATTGGTGAAAAAAATAAAACCATCGCGGAAGGACAAGACCTTGATATTCTAAAAAACAACTTAAAAGAAAAAGTACAAGAAACGCTTTCTGAGGTTGTTGACGATGGTATTGAGCAATCAGGTTTACACATCTGGAGTTTTGGTGAACTGCCTCAACGTTATGAACAAAAACGGGGCGGTTATTCAGTGAAAGCCTACCCAGCGTTGGTTGACGAAAAAAATAGTGTCGGTATTCGGGTATTTGAAACAGAATTTGAGCAGCAACAAGCCATGTGGAGTGGTGTTCGTCGGTTATTATTGCTTAATATTCCTTCACCTATTAAATACTTACATGAAAAATTACCCAATAAATCTAAATTAGGTTTGTACTTTAACCCATATGGAAAGGTATTGGACCTCATTGACGATTGTATCGCTTGCGGTGTCGATCAACTGATAGCTAACTTTGGTGGCGCGGTGTGGGATGAAACGCAATTTGAGAAACTCAAAGAGTTTGCCCGAGCTGAGCTTAATGATGTAGTCGTTAATATTGCGAAGCAAGTTGAGCAAATTCTTAGTGCCGTGTTTGCCATTAATAAACGCTTAAAAGGGCGGGTTGATTTTTCCATGGCGTTAGCGCTTTCTGATTTAAAAGCACAGATGGGCAACTTAGTCTTTAAAGGGTTTGTTACTGCGCATGGCTGGAAGCGTTTACCTGACGTACTGCGTTATTTAAATGGTATTGAACGCCGCCTTGAAAAATTGGCGATTGACCCAAACCGTGATCGCGCACAAATGAGTAAAGTTGAGCATGTGCAAAACATGTGGCAACAATGGTTAGCCAAACTTTCACCCATTCAAAAGAATATGCCGGAAGTACAGGAAATTCGCTGGATGATTGAAGAGCTACGCATAAGTTTATTTGCTCAACAATTAGGAACGCCATACCCAATTTCAGACAAGCGAATTATTCAAACGATGGAAAGTTTGTCGCAAAAACTCTAGTATTTTTTGAAGTTAGATAAATAAAACCGTTTTGGGCTTAATAGCTTGAAGCGGTTTTTTTATAGTTAATGGTATTAAATTTCCATTTAGTTACAACATACTATTTGTTTGGTAAAAACCAGACACATTTGAGTCAATACAACAGTTTTAGCTCACTAAGTGAAAATGGGAAATAACGTGAGGTCACGAGTGGGAGGTTTGAGTGAATAGAGGGGGAGATGCTATATGAGAGGTTTGTATTGAAAGGTGGTGAGCAAGGAGGGCTGAGACCCTCCTTTTGCCTATTAAGCAACTAAATAATAAAGAGCTGGTAGTGCTGTGATCATAATGGCGAATGCTATGGTAGTCTCAATGACTTTCAATGGGGCTTTGTTGGATTGCTGTTGGCGTGCATAGTAAAAGACCAATATCCCCGGTGCGTATAACACAACAGACAACATGAGATTAATTAACCCTGAGGCATACAACAGCCATAGGCCGTAAACACTCGCGACAAATCCAACCATTAACAGTGCTTTGCTGTGTCTTTCAAAAGCAACCTTCATTAAGAATGCACCGACCAGAAAATATGGCACTAAAATCATCTCAGAGGCAATTGTTAGTAGTGTATTGTAATTGCTGCCGCTAAGCCAAATTAACACCAATGATAGCTGTACAGCACCGTTTGTTAACCATAAAGATGAAGAGGGGGCATCATTTTTATTCAGCTTATTGAAGATTTTTGGGAAGGACTGATATTGCGCTGCAATATAAGGCACTTCAGCGGCCATAATAGTCCAACTCAGATAAGCCCCACAAACCGAGATAATTAACCCAGCAGCGATGATGATATCACCGCTAGACCCTATCAAATTAACCATCAAAGTGGCCATTGATGGGTTTTTAATTTCAGCCAATTCAGCACGAGGCATAATGCCTAGTGATAATAACGTGACAAGTATATAAATAATGAGGGCAGAGCTAACTGCAAAGATGGTTGCTAATCCCACATCTCGGCGGTTTCTGGCGCGGGCGGAAACGACAACAGCGCCTTCGATACCAATAAATACCCAAAGGGTGATTAACATGGTGTCTTTAACCTGTTCCCAAACTGGCATTTTAAGTTCAATCCCAGTGAAATCAGCATTAAAAACATCCAATTTAAATGCAAAAAAAGCCAAGACGATAAATAATCCAAGTGGGACTAATTTTGCCATGGTAGCTAATTTATTGATGCCAGCTGCTGTTTGTACGCCACGTAGAACCAAATAATGGACAAACCATAGCAGGATAGATTCACCTATCAATGCTTGCCATGTATTACCATCACCAAAAATAATGTTGTCAGGAGTATCGGTGAAAAAACTGATCGCCGCAAAAACGATAACTAAGTAGGAAACGTTGGCCACAACGGCACAAAGCCAGTAACCCCACGCGGAGCAAAAACCAACAAGCTCACCAAAGCCAACTTTTGCGTAGGTAAAAATGCCCCCATCAAGATCAGGACGAATGCGTGATAGCAATAAAAGGGCAAATGCGAGAAATAAGATACCAACGCCTGTAATAGACCAACCAATGATTAATGCCAGTGGGCTAGCCACTTCAGCCATATTCTGAGGAAGACTAAATACACCTGCACCAACCATTGAACTAAGAACAAGGGCAGTTAACGCAGTAAGGCTTAACGTATTTTTCAAAGTAAATCCTGAATGTTCAACAATCAAAAGTTAAAATGACGTTAAAACGTCATTGTAGTAATAAGTTTAACTAATAGCTTTCAATAATCCAGTGAGATTGACTGCTATAATTTGAGTGGTGGATTCTACGAATGAAATGGCCGTTATGCAATGGGAAAATATGCATTTTATCAGGTGATTTATTCACTTTTGAGTTAATCGTGAAAAAGGGAGGAAAGAAATGGGATAAAGGGCGAGGGAGAGGAGCAATCAAGGGTGAAAAAAAACCAGCCTAGGAACGTAGACTGGTTTTTATATGTGAGAACTATTTATTATTTAAATAGGTCTGCACTAATGGTCACACTGCCACCATTAGACTGCCATTCTCTTGTAATATGGAAATATTTTGCACCTTTAGCTTCTGCACGTTTCGCAATTTGATAACGTACTTCAGGGGTATTGGTGTAATAACCAGAGAATGTGATTGAGTCAAATGGAACCATCTGCGCAGCAGCGGTTTTATTAACTTCTTCAATTACATAGCCACTTGGTAAAGTGACACTAGTACGGCCCGGTTGGCTACTTGAAGTTTCGAAGAAACGACCAACCGCGGTTGTTGGTTCTTCTGATGAAGCAACCCCTGGGATACGTACTTTTTTAGCAGCTTCGCCACCTTCAGCTAACAGAGCACGCCCTGCATCTGAATCAGCTGGTACAACAGCTTCTTCGTTAAGAACTTGGCGTTTTGGCGCATCTTTCTTATAGATATAAGCGGTTGCTAATGTATTTCCGCCATCATTCATTGCAATATTGCGAACAACGTAGAATGAAGCAGCATTCTTTTCGAGTGCTTTTTTCGCGATGGCTTCATATAAGTCTGGCTGGGAAGGGTAAAAACCACTTACAGTAACAGTATCGAAAGGTTCGTACTGAGCTGCATCAGTTTTAGACATTTCTTCAACACCACCGAATATACGGCGTTTTGGCTCATCGACACTTGGTGCATCTTTGGCATAGACATCAGCCACAACACGCATGTTGCCACTATCACCTATATCATCAAGGCTTTGAATGTAAAAGGCATATGCCCCCATTTTATCAGCCCTACGGGAGACGGCATCGGATGCTTCATAGATAGCATTAAAGCGCCCTGTGACTGTTATACGCTCATAAGGTTTTAATTCAGTAGCCTGTTTTGGCGTCAACTCAACAGCCGCCTGAGTAGCAGTTATACTTGTTAATGATAACACCGCGGCTGCGATGACCGTAGTTTTCAGCTTCATACAAAATCCTTCCGCCTTGCGCAATTTATTATAATAAACGTGCTGAATCTTAGTTGTATCACATGTAGGTGATTATTACACGTAACTGAACCTGTTGTCTCATGATTTTCTTTTTATAAGAAATAAATAATTATTGACTAGTCAAATTTACCAGATTTTTTAAAGTATCCAGTATTTTATTGACCTAAAACTAAGATTTTCACTGTGAATTCCATTTACTGTCTAAGAATCGTGATCAATTATGGATCAAGAAGCATATTTTCAGTAGGTTATTAGAACATTTAAAATCTGTTTTATGCACAAAATAAGACTTTTCTCTGTGATGATGGTCATTATTTTAGCAAGCACCCTATAAACAACATTACATTAGGCTTTAAAAAGGGAACATTATGCGTATTGGTATACCAAGAGAACGACTTGCCAATGAAGCGCGTGTTGCAGCTACACCTTCAACAGTTACACAACTTCTCAAGTTGGGTTTTTCTGTTTGTGTAGAGCAAAATGCAGGACATTTAGCCAGTTTTGATGATATTGCCTACGAGCAAGCTGGGGCGGAGATTGTCGATCGTGACACAGCCTTTGCCGCGGATATTGTTTTTAAAGTCAACGCACCATTTGAAGATGAAATCCCTCTGTTACAAGAAGGGGCTACACTGGTGAGTTTCATCTGGCCAGCACAGAATGCTGAGCTAATGGAAGCTTTAAAAGCACGTAATATCAACGTGATGGCAATTGATGCAGTACCTCGTATTTCCCGTGCACAATCACTGGATGCGCTAAGTTCAATGGCAAATATTGCAGGGTATCGCGCCATTGTTGAAGCCGCACATGAATTTGGACGTTTTTTTACTGGGCAAATAACTGCGGCAGGTAAAGTGCCACCAGCGAAGGTGATGATCATCGGCGCTGGGGTGGCAGGGCTTGCTGCGATTGGTGCAGCTGGCAGCCTTGGCGCGATTGTGCGTGCATTTGATACGCGCCCAGAGGTGAAAGAGCAAGTTCAAAGTATGGGCGCGGAATTCCTTGAATTAGATTTCAAAGAAGATGCGGGCAGCGGTGATGGCTATGCAAAAGTGATGTCTGAAGCCTTTATTAAGGCGGAGATGGAACTGTTTGCAGCTCAAGCAAAAGACGTTGATATTATTGTGACGACAGCGTTGATCCCAGGTAAGCCAGCACCAAAATTGATCACTAAAGAAATGGTTGAATCAATGAAGCCGGGCAGTGTTATCGTGGATTTAGCGGCACAAACGGGCGGAAACTGCGAATTAACACAAGCGGATAAACTCGTTGTTACTGATAACGGCGTTAAAATTATTGGTTACACTGATTTACCAAGTCGTTTACCAACACAATCCTCACAGTTATACGGCACCAACCTTGTTAACTTGATGAAACTCCTCTGCAAAGAAAAAGATGGTGAAATTAATATTGATTTCGATGATCTGGTTATTCGCGGTGTGACAGTCATCAAGCAAGGTGAAATCACTTGGCCCGCACCACCAATTCAAGTATCTGCACAACCGCAGGCGAAACCGAAAGCGGTGGAGAAAGTTAAAGCGCCTGAGAAGAAAATGTCGCCAGCGTTGAAATATGGTTTGATGGCATTAGCTATCATCCTTTTTGGCTGGTTTGCAAATTCTGCACCAAAAGAGTTTTTATCACACTTTACGGTATTCGCGCTTGCATGCGTGGTGGGTTACTACGTGGTTTGGAACGTGACACACGCGTTGCACACACCATTGATGTCAGTCACCAATGCGATTTCAGGGATCATTGTTGTTGGTGCGTTACTGCAAATTGGCAGTGGTGGCTGGGTAAGCTTCTTATCCTTTATTGCCATATTGATCGCTAGTATCAATATTTTCGGTGGGTTCACAGTAACTCAACGCATGTTAAAAATGTTTCGTAAAGGGTAAGGGGTAACTTATGTTGTCGAGTGGAATTGTGACAGCGGCGTACATTGTTGCTGCTATCCTATTTATTTTCAGCCTAGCAGGGCTATCACGCCATGAAAGTTCCCAACGTGGGAACACGTATGGTGTGGTCGGTATGGCTATTGCGCTCATCGCCACCATTTTGGGGCCTCACAGTGCTAATGTAGGCTGGATGATCGTTGCAATGGTTATTGGTGCCGTGATTGGTATTCGTTTAGCGAAAAAAGTTGAAATGACGGAAATGCCTGAACTGGTTGCTATTTTGCATAGCTTCGTCGGTTTAGCGGCAGTGCTAGTAGGCTTTAACAGCTTTATCGCGAGTGAAGGCCATGCTGATGTCGTCATGGAAAACATTCATTTAACCGAAGTTTTCTTAGGTATCTTCATCGGTGCAGTAACCTTTACGGGCTCTGTTGTCGCTTACGGTAAGCTGTCAGGCAAAATGTCATCGAAACCGATGATGCTGCCAAATCGCCATAAACTTAACTTAGCGGCACTGGTTGTTTCATTTATCTTACTCGTGATTTTCGTTAAGACTCAAAGCGTTGGCTTGCAAGTGTTCTTAATGTTAATCATGACCGTGATTGCATTAGCTTTTGGTTGGCACTTAGTGGCCTCTATCGGCGGTGCAGACATGCCAGTGGTTGTTTCGATGCTGAATTCATACTCAGGTTGGGCAGCGGCGGCGGCAGGTTTCATGCTAAGCAATGACTTGCTGATTGTCACAGGGGCATTAGTTGGTTCATCCGGTGCTATTCTGTCTTACATTATGTGTAAGGCAATGAATCGTTCATTCTTCAGTGTGATAGCGGGGGGCTTTGGTACAGATGGCTCTTCAACAGGTTCTGAAGAAGAAATGGGTGAGTACCGTGAAAGCACCGCTGAAGAAGTTGCTGAAATGTTGAAAAATTCAACGTCTGTGATCATCACTCCGGGCTACGGCATGGCAGTTGCTCAAGCACAGTACCCAGTTGCGGATATTACAACTAAACTGCGCGAGCGCGGTATTAATGTCCGTTTTGGTATTCACCCAGTTGCAGGGCGTTTGCCAGGCCATATGAATGTGTTACTGGCTGAAGCCAAAGTTCCATATGATATTGTTTTGGAAATGGATGAAATCAATGACGATTTCTCTAACACTGATACAGTATTGGTTATTGGGGCGAATGATACGGTCAACCCAGCAGCGCAAGAAGATCCAAATAGCCCAATTGCAGGTATGCCTGTACTGGAAGTTTGGAAAGCGAATAATGTGATTGTATTTAAACGTTCAATGAATACGGGATATGCTGGTGTGCAAAACCCATTGTTCTTTAAAGAAAATACACAAATGTTGTTTGGTGATGCGAAAGACAGCGTCGATGCTATCTTACGTGCATTATAATCACTAAATAATTAAGTCGTCTTGTGGGGTTATTGGCCAATGCCAGTAACCCCATTTTTTAATTATTTATCACTGCAAAAGCGAGCACAGTTGGTTAAACCGCGTGCAAAAGTAAAGACTAATAAGAATGCAAGTGCTGCGATCGTCAACATACTTGCCATTAAAACGCCACCATCGAAGTGATCCATCACATACCCGCCAACTAAGCTACCAATAGTAATTAAAATCAAGAACATAAAGGTAATTAGTGCCGAGCCTTTTTCTGTTAATTCAGGTACATGCACATGCATCCACATATTGATGGTGGCAGGAACCATCCCAGCCGCTACACCCCATGAAAAAACAAATATGACACTGGTTGCCCAATTAAAATCTAAAACTGATAGCGCTAAAAAGGCTAAGGCTAGCAGTAATGCACTGATGGCAAAGTTATAGCGAACGTTATATTTCCCCACGTAACCCGCTAAAATATTGCCTACCACGCTCGCGAGACCAAAAAATAGTAATAGTGCAGAAATTTGCCCCTCAGCAAACCCAGCGGTTTGTTTGAAAAACACGGTAAAATAGTTATAAGCCGAAAAATGCGCTAAGAAAATCAACGTGAATATCACCAGCCCTTTACGTGCGATAGGGTGTGATGGCATGAGTAATAACTCATTCCACTGCATTGATGATGACGGTTTCAACGAAGGTAACGAAAAATATTGCATTAATAGCGCTGCAATACCCGCAATAACTAATGCGATGTAAGGCATTCTCCAACCGTAATTGTCAGATAACAATGCACCTAATGGAACGCCGATGACGGTGACTAATGTTACCGCGGAAAAGAATATCGTCACTGATGTGGTAATTGCCATATTTTTAGGCGCTAAGCGGATCACTAGGCCAGCCGCAACGCCCCAAAAACCACCTAATGCGATACCTAGCGCAAATCGGCCTAATAAAACTAAACTAAAACTGGATGCAAACGCGGTGATTGCATTGGCAAATATCATCAGTGCAACCAAAAAGAGTAATACTTGGCGCCTATCGATATTTTTTGCATAAATTGGCACAAACAGAGCTGAAACCATCCCCGCAATAGAGGTGACAGTGACGGTAAGACCTGCAGTTCCCGTTGATATTTGAAAATCGCTAGCGATATCATTTAGCACGCTAATGGCTAAAAATTCACCAGTAACAATAATGAAGCAGGCAAACGTTGCAGATAATAGTGAAAGCCAGTTACCATTGTGCGACGAAAGATTAATTGTTGTCATGTGCTTTCCATGGAAAATTGAGTAATATGTAAAAATATAATTTTATAGTGACCGCTATAAAATTATTACGCTATTCTTTATACTTATTTAATCGCTGTCAATTATTTTTATAGTGATCGTTATGAAATAGTTGTGCTACAGTATATTGATTACTGGTGAAGTGAGAATATGAAACCGACAAAACGTGGGCGGCCCAAGGGGTTTGACCAACAGGACGCATTAGAAAAGGCCATGTTATTATTTTGGCAAAATGGTTATGTGGCGACATCGATTAGTGACCTAACGCAAGCGCTAGGCATCACTGCGCCCAGCCTTTATTGCGCGTTTGGTGATAAAGCGTCGCTGTTTAATCAATGCATTGATTACTATTTAACTAACGAAGCATGCCCAATTTTATCTATCGTTAAGCAAGCGAAAACAGCCAAGGTGGCGATAGAGTTGTTGATGTATGAAAGTGCTAAAAAACTTATTCAACCAGGTAAACCAGCGGGTTGTATGTTGATTACAGCCACGATGAATGGTTCTAAGCAAATAGAAGATGTGCAATTAAGTGTGCAAGAAAAGCGCAAAAGTTACCAAGAAATTTTGTTGCAGCGTATGCAAAAAGGGATTGAAGATGGTGATGTTGCGCCTGATGCCCCCATTCATGCCATTGTGGATTTTTATATTACGGTGATTGATGGTTTTACCATCCAAGCTTGTGATGGTATTGAGTTAGAAAGACTGAACCAAGTTATTTTTAATGCGATGCAGGCGTGGCCGTTGCTCAATACAAGTCTACAACAATAATGCCTTTAAATAGAAAACCCCCAATGAATGGGGGTAATAACGTTATATTTTAGGCAATAGATTAATCGTCATCATCAGCGACGTTAATCGGGCACACAAAACCATCCGGTTTTATTGCCAATAAGTCACATTTCAGCTTATCGATAACGTGCTCAGCCGTATTTCCTAAGAATGCCGCGGATAGGCCTGTGCGGCCTAAAATACCAAGTACAACCACACCAGCTTGTAATTCCTCACACATTTCAGGAATGATTTTTTCCGGTAACCCTTCGCGAACATGAGTGTATTTCTCATCGATACTGAATTTTTGCCTTAATTCTTTCATGGCAATGAGATGCTGGCCCCGTAACGCATTGTTATACAGGCTAGGATCAAAGTCTGGAAGTTCAATCGCGATATTCATCGGTGCGACAGGGTAGGCGCTGACAAGATGAATTTCTTGTTCCTTAATAATGCGCGTCGCTAAATCACGCGTTTTTTCGACTAACTTAATATTTAAGTCGTCGTGGTAGGATTCTTCATTGGATAAATTAACTGCAACTACCACTGAGCCATGATCAGGCCAGACCTTATCTTTTACCATCCACACCGGAGATGGACATTTTCTGAGTAAATGCCAATCTAAAGGGGTGAAAATTATCGATTCAAAATTATCCGTTTGATGCGCCATTTTTAATAACAAGTCATGCTCGCCACTGATGACTTCTTGAATAATGGCTTCATAAGGCTTGTTATGCCAGATCACTTTAATTTCGATATCAATACCCGCTTCGAGGTAGAAGTGGGCTTGCTGTTTAATCCACGCCGCTTTTTGGCTAATGACACCTTTGCGCATCGCATTACGTTCTTCAGGAGAAAGTAATGTCGTCATGTCATAAGATAAATCATAGATAGGTAAAAACGCTTTTATCCGTCCACCATTACGCTGCACGATGTAGACGGCACGTCTTAATGCAGGTTGATCATCCTGATTTGGGTCAATTGCAACTAGCAGGTTTTTATAGTTTGCCATATTGGAGTCCTCTCGATACACGGATATTTCCACATAGATAAACTAAGATATTGGCGTTAAATAGGCAAGAAATCTGGGAAAAAAAACAAAAACGGATCACGGTTAATGTGATCCGTTTGGGGAAGTTAGCAAGTAATTGCTGAAACTTTACCAGCAATATCAGTCAATTTGGTCATATCTTCGATAGTGATATACTTGCCTTTTACGCTAAGCATGCCACTTTTTTGGAAGCGACCTAATAGGCGACTAATAGTTTCAACGGTTAAACCAAGGTAATTACCAATATCGCCACGGGTCATGGTTAATCTGAATTCTCTTGGTGAAAAACCACGTTCAGCGAAACGATGGGAGAGATTAAGAATAAATGCAGCTAAACGCTCTTCTGCATTTTTCTTAGATAATAAAAGGATCATTTCTTGATCGCCTTTAATCTCACCACTCATTAAACGCATGATTTGTTGACGCAGATTAGGCATTTTGCCAGATAAATCATCTAACGTTTCAAATGGAATTTCACAAACCATTGATGTTTCAAGTGCCTGTGCAAAACTTGGGTGCTGTGTATGAATAATGGCATCAAAACCAACGAGATCGCCCGCTAAATGGAAACCTGTGATTTGCTCATCACCTTCTTCAGTTATAGTGTAGCTTTTTATTGTGCCTGAGCGGATGGCATATAAAGAACGTAACTCATCCCCAGCCTTAAATAACGCTTGGCCTTTTTGAATAGGTTTTTTACGCTCAATGATATTATCAAGTTGATCCAGTTCATGTTCATTCAGTGTGAAAGGAATGCAAAGTTGACTAATACTGCAGTCCTGACAATGAATTGCACAACCACCAGACTGGATGCGACGAACAACTCTTTTTTCTGGGATCATATTAAATGCTCAATCAAGTTAAAATTATTGATATGAGTCAATTTTAACATAAGATAAGGCAGCTGGTAAGTAGTAATATATGACAGAATTGGCTAATTAAATAAAATAGCCAGATAAGTGAAGGGCACCAAGTTAGGAAAATTAGACGTTAATGCTAAATTAACGCAGATTACTAAATATTATGTTTGATATAGATTAAATATTAACACCTAAACAATAAAAAGATGACTTATGTCATCATTAGAATTAATACTTAAAAATGCAATTTTAAAGCACGATTCATTAAACTTATTAGCATTAATTTAACACAAAAATAAATTTAAAAATATCAATTTTTCAAATTAACCTCAAAAAGGAGACCATGATGACTCATGTTCAACAGCCTTTACCAATCACAATGACCGTTGTGGATATTATTGAACCAGGTGGCCCTGAAAAATTGCAATTAATTGAAAAACCACTGCCCAGAATTTCTGCAGGATATTTACTTGTTAAGGTAGAAGCCGCTGGAGTTAATCGTCCCGATATCTTTCAGCGAAAAGGCTCTTACCCACCACCCGCGGATGCGTCTCCAATTATGGGGTTGGAAATCGCAGGAACGGTTGTTGCAAAAGCGGATGATGTCGACAATTGGCAACTGGGTGACTCGCTTTGTGCATTAGTCGCAGGTGGGGGATATGCGGAATATTGCTTAGTGCATAAAGATATTGCATTACCACTAGGGAATTTGTCCTTTATTGACGGTGCTGCCATTCCTGAAAACTTTTTTACTGTCTGGGCAAACATGTGCCAGATTGGCCAACTAAAAAAAGATGAAACGGTGCTTATTCATGGGGGTACATCTGGTATTGGCAGCGTGGCTATCATGATAGCAAAAGCAATAGGCGCTACAGTGATAACGACTGTCGGCTCTGAAGAAAAAGCCAATGTGGCAAAAACCTTAGGCGCAGATTGCATCATTAACTACCGAACTGATGATTTTGTCGAAGCCACACAGAACTTCACATTATCACGCGGTGTAAATATGGTGGTTGATATTATTGGTGGTGATTATGTGGAAAAAAACTATTTAGTCGCTGCAAAATTTGGGCGAATAATTCAAATTGGCATGATGAAAGGAAACCCAGAACGGCTCAACATGATGCCGCTCATGGTTAAACGGTTAACGCACACAGGTTCAACCATGCGCTCACGCTCTATTGATGAAAAAATACAGATTGCGGCAGAGTTAAAAGAGCACATTTTACCTATGTTACAAAACGGTAAAATAAAGCCAATAATTAACAAGTTGTATACGTTATCGCAAGTGAAAGAAGCGCATCAATATATGGAGTCAGGCGATTTAATTGGGAAAATAGTTTTATTAAATAGTTAGTTATGAATGATTGGTTATGAAAGTACGACTTCCCACTGGACTATGGGAAGTCGTTGCAATCAATTTCATTTATAACAAATAATTTACATTATCAAGCTTTTTTAGCGTAAATAACTCTTTACAGCTGAATAATTTTTCATTTTTTGTACCCGCCCACAATTCCAAACAATATTCTGATTAGTTTGTTAATAATTAAATAAAAATGAATTATACCTATAAGTAAGTTGGCCATTAACGGTTTGTTTATCAATAAGTAATACTTAAATGATATTTTAAAATGTATATCATTAATATATTGATATCTTTTATATAAACACAGTCCGTTATGCACTCTCCAATGATATTAAGTGAATAGACTTAAGACAATTAATGTTAATTAGTTGTGAATTGAAGGTGTGTGAAATGCGTAATTTTAACAATTCAAAAATGAATGTAGATGCACTATTTTTAGGTCCAAAATCTGAAAATGCAGTATTTTTCAAAGAGATGATGGAATATTCAGTGATGGAACACATGCATTGGCGTTCAAGTTACCATCCGGAAGACCCTGAGCACATTACAGCTGTAGATCGTTATGCTCCTGAGTATAGAGACACACTGTATCGAACTGAAGGGATCCTCAATCAACTCTCCTCAAAGCTAAAAAGTACATCCGTGCCTTGGTTTTCTCCTCGTTATATGGGGCATATGAATGCCGATACACTGATGGTGTCAAATCTCGCCTATGTAATGGCGATGATGTATAACCCAAACAATTGCACACAAGAAGCTTCGCCGACGACAACTGCCTTAGAACTTGAAGCAGGGTTAGATCTGTGTGCAATGTTTGGTTATGACGTGAACAATGCATGGGGGCACATTACTTCAGGAGGGACAGTTGCAAACTATGAAGGGTTATGGGTGGCTCGAAACCTGAAAAGCTTGCCATTAGCTATTGCTCAACATGAAGAATCTGAGCATTTATTAATGGGGAAATCAGAAAAAGAGCTGCTTAATTTACCGGTGACCGCTGTTTTAGATCTTATTGATGAGCTAAAAAAATCAAATACTTTTGAAGAAGTTAGAGAGTTAACAACCCGAGGTGTAGGTGCGTCACCACAAACATTGGGTAAATTATTAGTCCCCCAATCTAAGCATTATTCATGGATGAAAGCGATGGATATCTTGGGGCTTGGTCAGCAAAACATTGTGCAGCTATCCGTTGATGCAAGCTATCGCACTGATGTGCAGAAAATGCGTGAAACAGTATTTTCATTAATCGAGCAAGGAGAACCTATTCTTGCCGTCGTTGCGGTTGTTGGTACGACAGAAACAGGCGCTATAGATAATGTAAAAGCTGTTATTGATTTACGTCGTGAATGTGAAGAACAATTTGGTGTGTCTTTTTATGTGCATGTCGATGCCGCATATGCAGGTTATGCTTGTGCGATGTTTCGAGATGAAGACAACCAATTTATGGAATATGACGCACTTATTCATCGTTATCATCAGGAAGGTATTTTCCCCAATGATGTTACTTGGCCAAAAGCCGATGTTTATGAAAGCTTTAAAGCACTAAACCAAGCGGACTCGATTACAGTTGATCCTCATAAAGCTGGTTTTATCCCTTATGCAGCGGGAGCCATTTGCATGAAGGATAAGCGCATTGTTGATTTAATTTCTTATCATGCAGCCTATGTTTTTGAAGAAGTTCAAGAAAAACACCGTAAATCAGACAAACAGCAAAATGTTGTTTTAGGTTCATCAATCATGGAAGGTTCGAAAGCAGGCGCAACCGCAGCGGCGGTTTGGGCTGCGCATCGGTTAGTTCCTTTGAATCTTTTAGGGTATGGCAAAGTCCTTGCTGCGGGTATCACTACCACTAACTGGATGATAGAAAAAATCAAACAATGCGAACCATTTGATATTGATGGGCGCAAGTTTACAATTTTTGCGATGCCAGACCCGGATTTCCATATGATTAACTTTATGTTCCGTGAATTAGAGAACCCATCTTTAGAAAAGCAAAATCAATTAAACAAACGGCTTTATGAACTGTGTTCTTATGCAACCGGCCGTAGTTATTCAAACGATTTTTTAACCTCATCTACATCACTCACCTATGAAGAGTATGGTGATAACCCATTGAATCTATGCCGTGATGCTAATTTTTCTGACAGTGAATGGCATAAGGTCAAGTCTGTGTATGTTTTACGATCCGCTGTAATGACCCATTGCTTACGTGATAAGGAGTATTTCGAAAATTACTGGGATGCATTAACCACAATTTTTGAAGAAAAGTTACAGCAACTCGTTGATGAAGAAAATAAAATAAAAAATTCCAATTATAAATTAGCCTCTAATTAATTTGTTAGGATCTCAATATGAAAAATCGCACATTGGGTAGTGTTTTTATCGTTGCAGGCACGACAATAGGTGCTGGGATGTTGGCAATGCCAATCGCAGCTGCGGGTAATGGTTTTTTAGTTAGTTTAGCCATGTTGTTAGCCCTATGGGCTTTGATGTGTTATACCGCGCTTCTATTGGTGGAGGTTTACCAGCATGAATCTTACGAAACAGGGATCGGCAGCGTAGCTCAACGTTATTTAGGCTCGGGTGGTAAATTTATCACTGGTTTTAGCATGATGTTCCTGATGTACGCTTTAACTGCGGCTTATGTGAGTGGTGCGGGCGAAATCATTACGTCAAATCTAAAAAGCAGTTTTTCAGTTGAAATGGCAGATTGGATGGGGATTGTCCTGTTTACGGTAATTGGTGGTGGGGTCGTTTGCTTCGGAACTTCATCCGTCGATTTTATTAACCGCATACTGTTTACTGCAAAAATTATTTTCTTGGTCATTATTTTGGCGCTAATGATGCCACATGTAGAGCAGCAAAATTTGTTGGCAGCGCCAACAGAGAAGGTTCTTATTTTATCTGCAATCCCTGTCTTTTTTACCTCATTTGGTTTTCATGGCAGCGTCCCAAGCATTGTGAAATACATGGGGGGGGACGTCAAAAAGCTGCGAGTTATTTTCA
Organism: Providencia sp. UF-224; assembly: GCF_058245955.1. Classification (NCBI taxonomy): domain Bacteria; kingdom Pseudomonadati; phylum Pseudomonadota; class Gammaproteobacteria; order Enterobacterales; family Morganellaceae; genus Providencia; species Providencia sp. UF-224. The sequence goes on from NZ_JBSICC010000004.1 coordinate 95,728, forward strand.
TCATTGGTAGTGCCATCCCGCTCATCGCTTATATTTTATGGCAGATAGCAACATTAGGGAGCATTGGAACAACAACGTTTGTGGGCATCTTAGCAGAAAATGCAGGGCTTAATGGATTATTGGATGCAATTAAAGATGTGGCACAATCAGGGCGCACAGAGTTAGTTGCACAAATGTTTATGAGCTTGGCATTGGCAACATCCTTTTTAGGGGTAGCGTTAGGGTTATTTGATTTCTTAGCCGATTTATTTAAGAGGCAAGATAACGCAGCAGGGCGCATACAAACAGGTTTGTTGACGTTTGGGCCTCCTTTAGTATTTGCACTGTTTTATCCGAAAGGATTTGTGATGGCGCTGGGTTATGCGGCAATCGCCTTATCCATTCTTGCTTTATTATTACCAAGCGCAATGGCATTTAAATCACGAACATTAAATCAGCGCCGATACCAAGTATTAGGTGGGCCCATTGGTTTACTCGTCGTGTTTTTATGTGGAATTGTCGTAATTGGTGTTCAACTGGGTATTGTATTTAAAGTTTTACCCGATATCGGTTAACCAGCTATTTTAAAGATAAACCAGTCTGCGGGCTGGTTTTTTTATGCACAAAATAAGCGATTCAGATAATTTACAGCACAATAATGACTGTTTTACAGTATATCAATGCGTATAATCCAACTAAGAATGATTATCATTAGCACGTTATGCGCAAAAACAGATATATCTAAAGCTAGCATTTTTCGTAGAAATGACTATTATATCCGATATATCGGTTTTGGCATCAAAACAATTACTGAGAATTTGAATGGCAAACGAACAACAGCTTGATCCTTGCTTATGTAATGGCAAAAGTGTGAGTCGAATGTTTAACCCTAAGCAGCTTAGAATATATATTCTACACTTACTGGTTGGGGGAATAAATTATGGCTATGAGCTGATCAAAAAAATTTCAGAAGAAACAGCAGGGTTTTATTGTCCAAGCCCAGGGGTTATTTATCCCACATTGACGTTATTAGAAGAGTTAGGTTTTATTACTGCAGGTGTAGGTAAAGAGAATGATAAAGGGCGTAAGTGTTTTGTCATCACACCAGAAGGGCGGTGCTTTTTATTATTAAAAGCTGAACTTTTAGCAGAAGTTCAACTAAAGTTAAATTATGCACAAGAGCTTAAAGCGGGAAACCAATTTGCCAATGAAATTGAATGTGCAGTGGATAAATTTAAATCACTCTTAAGACATAAAATTGTATTACAGCAATTAAGTAAAGAAGAATCAGCAAAAGTCGTTGAAATCATTAACCTAGCAGTTGAAAGAATAGAGGAAGTCAACGCGGTATTAGTGAAAGAAGGAAAATCAAATGGCTAAAACTAATGACATAATTCAAGCAAAAGAGCACTTATATATGACAGATAATCGTAAAACGACACAGGAAAATACGTCTCCACCGATGGAAGCTGAAAAAAGTACAAAAAAAGAAGATAAATTTAAAGAAGTTATCTGCCCAAATGTGCCTACATCATATTTTAAACGCGCAAAAAAACAAAAAATTAAATAGCAAGATGGATGGCTTACAAAATCTTTATTCAACAGTGGCTTGAATGAATGGTTAGCTTTCTCTAATTGGTTACTGTTTAGGCTATAAGCGGCGAGCTAGTTTTATGTGCAGATAAAAGGTTCGTCCATTTCTGGCATCATTCGTTTATCGAAATCGACGTTATGTGCAACCAGATAATCAGCGCCTTTGTAAGCATCAATTACATCTTCAATAAACGGGAATAGCTCCAGCATCTCATTGGTGATGTGGTGAATAGCCATTACGCTTATTGAGATTGGTTTCTGTGGGTTTACAAAGTGGGATTGCTGCGAGTTATAATCAATTTCTGTATCGTTTAAAACGATGCTTGCTATTTCAACTATTCCGCCATCAAAATCACAAGTCTCAGTGTCAATAGTTTTGTATTTAGTCACCAACTTTCCTACGCCCCATTGGTAATTCTTGAATGTCACGATAAGGGGAAAGTGTTGCTTATCTGGGTAATTCTCATGTTGCGTCATTACGTGAATACTTTTGCTTCACGGTTATTAATTTCATGCTGAATGATATTTGTACGCTCTATTGAATATTTCATTTTCCACTGAAAGATTAAGTCGTAGATTTGCGCATTTTTCATTTCAGACTCGTAAAGCAGGGTGAATATTTGTTGTTTTTAATGTTTCGTTTCCTTCGCTCCATCTGTCCTCATCCTTGAGGTAACGAGTAATTCCAGATTGTGATTGAGCTAAACAAAGTTTGTATTTATCAATATTCATGCTTACTTCTATATGTGCGAGACCCTCACTTATCGATTGATAGTGATTGTTTATGTGGTATATTTTGTTTTTTATAACTGCATGATTAAAAATAAAAATTATGAGGACGTTATGTTATTTTTTTCTTTAGGTATGGCGATATCATCGATACCCGATTTAATGTTTCCAAAGCACCCCTTTTATATATTTCAGATGATAGAAGGGTATATAATGGGGATGTACATGTTGTATTAGTTCTGGTGTTGGTGCGGAGTGTTACTGCTTTGTCGGTTCTGGTAATTCCTGCCAGTGGGTTGCTGTTATCTCCTGCTCATATCTATTAAATCTATTTCCCTTTAATCGGTTTGCTTCAACAACATGTCTGTATATCGTTGTGATAAGGGCTCGCTTATTAACTAAAGGCAATTGCTCATCACAGCGAATCCTGCCGTTATTATCATTTGCCATTTCCTATTTCTTAAATATGCGTATTCCTCACTATTAATAGTGATATAAGCGGTTTCTTATTGATTTAGTTTCTTTAATGCAGTGATATGCTGTTGTTAAACACAAGGAGATTCTATGTATATTAATTTTGCATATGACATGGTGAATATTGGTTGGTTAACGTTTGTTATCTTTATGCCTGTTGACCCTATTTTTTCATATTCTGCACTATTAGATATATCTACATTATCAGTAAATGCAGTTAAATAAGGTGTTATTGCTGGCCGAGGGCTTTAGTATTGCTAAACGAGTTTTTTCCATTGACGATTCGTATTTATTATCCCATCTTTGCTTAAATCCGTTACGTTGCATCTCAACCAAAGCCTCTAATCACTCTGGTTGTATTGTATTGGAGCGACGGGGGGGATGGGCGACAGAAGGGAAAAGCAAAGTTGGTTATTCATCAACTGCGGTAGGTTTTAACGGTTTACTCTCAGAAAATGAATACAAAACTTTGGAGCTTTAATGAACAGCATGATTAAATTTTTAGGGTGCTTAATTCTTTTATTTATATCCTCGTCTTATGGGTACAGCCCCAAGCAAGGAGATATTATATTTCAAACTTCAAAATCACCTCAGAGTCTTGCTATTCAAAAAGCCACAAAATCGCCATATAGCCACATGGGGATAGTATTATTTAACAATAATCAACCGTATGTTTACGAAGCTTCTAATGTTGTTAAATTTACTCCGTTAGAAAAGTGGATAAAGCAAGGAAAGTCGGGGAAGTATGTTGTTAAGAGAATGAATGGATTAACTGACAAGCAAGAGGCTATTTTATATAAAGAGGCAATGAAATATCGCGCCAAGCCTTATGACCTATATTTTTCTTGGTCGGATGAAAAAATATATTGTTCAGAACTTGTTTGGAAGATTTATTTCAATGGCTTGAATATTAAAATAGGAAAGTTACAAAAAATGAAAGATTTTGATTTAAGCTCTGAAATAGTGAAATCAAAACTTACAGAAAGATACGGTAAAAATATTCCTCTTGATGAGGTCGTTATTTCACCAAATGCAATTTTTGAATCACCATTACTTACAACTATATTTGAGAACTAATACTAGGTTTTGAATTTAATTTATATCTAACTTTTTCTTTATATCCTCTACTTGATTAAAAAACCCCTGACTACAAGCGTAATCAGGGGCTAAATTTATAACCCTAATTGGGCTTGTATCTGCGCTATTTCATCAATCCATTGTTGCTGAAGTTGTGGTTTTTGGTGGCTTAATTTACGTTGCTTATCAGCATGCAATTTTTCCTCTAAAACCAATAAGTTCTCTAACAACTCGTCCTCATGTGAAATAACCTTTGTCTGAACATTTACCGTATTACAGTGTTCAACATCTTCAGTCGGACTACTAGATAATAATTGGGCCTGCTGTTCAATTTTATGATAAATATCATCAATGTTCAGATATTCTACTAACTGATGTTCATCAATAAACCAAAAACGTTGGCAACTATTTTCAATCAACCATCTGTCGTGGCTGACGACAAGTAATGCTCCTGAAAATTGGCTAATTTCTTCACTCAGTGCTTCTTTTCCTTCAAGATCAAGGTGGTTAGTCGGCTCATCCAATAAGATAAGTTCATACTGGGCTAAACTTAAACCAATAAAAAGCAGCCTTGCGCGCTCACCACCACTGAGTGTTTCCACGGTTTGTTGATGGCGTGAATAGGCAAATCCAGCACCAATAAGTGCCATTTTGCGTTGTTCATCTGTAATAGCGGCAAAGGGGCGTAGCGCATCCAATAGGCTGTCGTTATCATTCAATTGTTCTAATTGCTGGTCGTAATACCCAGCTCGAATTGTTGGATGAAACTTCAGGTGCTTGGTATAGCGTAAATCTTGTTGATAATGCTGCCAAAGCAGGCGCAATAATGTTGATTTACCACAACCATTTGCGCCCATAATGGCGATACGGTCGCCGCTTTTTACCTGATGAAACGCGGTTTTAAACAAATTTTCACCCGTTGGCGTTGAAACCTCAGTGCCTTCGAGCTCTAAAACACGGTCGGCAGGAATCGATTTACCATTTAATGCCAACTTCCATTGATAACCTTCAGTGAGCTCTGTTTGAGTCTCTTTAAGCCTATCAATGTGTTTCTCCATTTGTTTCGCTTTGCGTGACAGCCCTTCGTTATCATACACATGGCCCCAAATAGCCAAACGTTTAGCACTAGACGCTATCCGGTCAATCTCTTTTTGTTCCGCTTGATTACGCCTCTCATCGGTAATGTCTTTTTCGGCCATGGCAAGGCGTGCCTCACTGCATGGTAATCGATAGAAATGTAACGATTTATCACGTAAAACCCATGTACAATTAGTGACCTTATCAAGCAAAGCCTGGTCGTGAGAAACCAATACAAAACTCCCTTTCCAAGACTGAAGGAAATTTCCTAACCAAATCAGGGTAGGTAAGTCTAAGTGGTTACTCGGTTCATCTAGCAATAATAAATCAGGCTGTTCAATTAACGCGCGACCTAACAAAAGGCGAGTATGTTGACCGCCACTAATTTCATTGGCTTTTTGTTCCCATTGTTGGGCAGTAAAACCTAATTCAGACAGTAATACCTCTGCTCGCCAACGTTCAGCGACTTTGTCTTGTTCTGGGATTTTTTGAACAAGCGCATCAATCAGTGTCAGATGGGCAACATCTTCAGGTAAATGTTGTTCGATATACGCCGTGACGCAGTGATTGGCGTAAGTAATGCTACCACTGTTGGGGGATATCTGGTGGGTAAGTAACTTTAATAAAGTACTTTTACCACTGCCATTGTGGCCAATTAAACCGATGCGGTCGCCTTGTTGCAAGGTGAATGAAACATCTTTTAATAGCGTGTTGGTAGAAATGTCGTAATTTAATGATTTTACAGATAATAATGTGCTCATAGCTTACTCAAATTTTAGGCATAACAATGCCTTGGATAGTCATAACGACAACCCAGTAAGCTGAGGGAAGATCTCTTTGCGGCTTCGCTCAGGCAGGGTTATCGCAGTATAAAACTGTGAAAGCCTGAGCTCTGGCGATTACCAAAGAAGTGTGAGTATTCGATAAGATCACACAACAGCATAAATTAGCCTCCTTATTTTTCGTTAGGTTGAACAATGCGCGCATCATAACAAACTGAGTGGGGAGATCAAAACCCAGAAATGCGTTCTTTCATAATTCTTATCGTTATAAGTAAGAAAACAGGTATAAATCTCACTTATATCATGTGGAGTCATATGAATTAAATTGCTAACTGTTGGGCGTTCAAGGTGCAAGGCATAATATTACCGCTCAAATAACAAGAGAGTCGCAAATGAACGTAGAAATAAAGCCAGCAACAGTGAAAGACGCTAAGTTGATTTTAGAGATGATAATTGAATTAGCAGAGTATGAAAAAGCCCGCCATGAAGTTAAGGCCAGCGTTACTGATATCGAAAATTCACTCTTTGGCGCAGATTCTAAAACAGAAGCCCTTATTTGTTATGTGGATGATAAACCCGCAGGGTATGCGGTTTTCTTTACTAGCTATTCAACTTGGTTAGGGAATAACGGTATTTATTTAGAAGATTTATATGTGTCTCCCGATTTTCGCGGTGCAGGTGCAGGAAAAAAACTGCTAAAACATATCGCTGTATTAGCCGTAGAAAGAAAATGCCAACGTCTTGAATGGAGTGTTTTAGACTGGAACCAACCCGCCATTGATTTTTATAAAAGTATCGGTGCGCAACCACAAGATGAGTGGGTTCGTTACCGTATGGATGAAAAAACCATCGCAGAGTTTGCTCGCTAATTGCAAATACAACGAATAGTTAAACGAATATAAATCTTATATGAAAAAAGTCAGTAATAAACTTACTGGCTTTGTTTTTATATTTTTTCATCTAAAGTTGTACAATTAATGCCTTATGGGAAATTTTGTTAATTTATTCTGTTTTTTTGTGATGCAAGGCAACTCCACTTAATCTAAATTTTGATAAACTTTTGTTAAATTAAATAGATAGCTAATGGTTGAACAGCAATTACACTGATTTAGCCTACTTTTAAAATATAATTTCCTTTTTTTGTATTTGGCCATATTTATTTCGCATATTAACAGTTATGTGGCTTTATTAATTTCATCAGGTTAATAAAAATAATTGTTGTTCATTGTTTTCTCATTTAATGGAAAAGGGATGGTATGAAAATAAATAAGCAGAAAATATCTTTTTACATCGTTTTAATATTCATTATTGTTGCTGGCGGCTTCTATTACTGGAGCGTGAATTCCGGTGGGTTACCCGCTGGATTTGCGCAAAGTAATGGGCGCATAGAAGCGACAGAGATTGATATTGCAACGAAAACTGCTGGTCGGATTGAAACCATTAATGTAAGAGAAGGGGATTTTGTTAAAGAAGGGCAAGAATTAGCCCGCATGGATACCCGGGCACTCCAAGAACAACTGCATGAAGTACAAGCTCAATTACGTCAAGCCATTAGTGCTGTGACCACCGCAGAGTCTGCACTTGCTCAACGTAAAAGTGAAAAAGTGGCAGCGCAAGCCGTGGTGCGCCAACGTGAAGCGGAGCTTGATGCCGCGCAAAAACGCCTTAATCGCTCAAGGGCATTGGTAAGAACCAAAGCTGTTTCTCAACAACAAGTTGATGATGATACTGCACAAATGCAGGGCTCACGTGCTGCGTTAGAAGCCTCAAAAGCACAAGTTGCAGCAGCAACATCTGCGATTGACTCGGCAAGTGCAGGTATTGTGCAAGCTAAAAACCGAGTTGATGCCGCAACTGCTACAGAGCGTCGCATCATGGCTGATTTAGATGACAGCATTTTAAAAGCACCTCGCAATGGGCGCATTCAATACCGCGTCGCAGAACCAGGTGAAGTCCTTGGGGCGGGCGGTCGTGTATTGAATATGGTGGATTTAAGCGATGTATACATGACTTTCTTCCTACCAACTGAAGATGCTGGGAAAGTGGCGCTGGGAAGCGATGTACATATTATTCTTGATGCCGCACCCAACATTGTTATTCCCGCAAAAACCACGTTTGTTGCCAGCGTTGCCCAGTTCACCCCCAAAACTGTTGAAACACAAAACGAACGCTTAAAACTGATGTTCCGCGTTCGTGCGCGTATCTCCCCTGAATTACTCGAGCAACACCTTGAATATGTGAAAACAGGTCTGCCAGGTAAAGCTTATGTGCGTTTAGACTCCAATGAATCTTGGCCAGCTGAACTTGAGGTGAGATTACCACAATGACCAATAAACTGATGGATGATGTGATCATTGATATACAGCATGTCAGCCAGCATTATGGTGATAATTGTGCATTGGATGACATTGTGCTTGCTATCCCTGCTCGCAAGATGGTCGGGTTGATAGGACCAGATGGCGTGGGAAAATCCAGCTTAATTTCATTAATAGCAGGTGCGCGGGCTATTCAGCAAGGAAATGTGATTGTACTTGATGGTGATATGAATGATGTCGATCACCGCCGTGCGGTATGTCCCCGCATTGCCTACATGCCTCAAGGACTCGGTAAAAACCTCTACCATACGTTATCCGTTTATGAAAATGTGGACTTTTTTGGTCGCTTATTTGGGCAATCAAAGGCAGAAAGGGAGTACCGCATTCAAGATTTGCTCGAAAGCACGGGGTTAGCACCATTTAAAGACCGGCCTGCGGGTAAACTATCTGGCGGGATGAAACAAAAACTCGGGCTATGTTGTGCATTAATCCATGATCCTGATTTATTAATTCTTGATGAGCCCACTACAGGGGTTGACCCTTTATCTCGCGCCCAATTTTGGGACTTAATTGACCGTATTCGTCTGCGTCAAACCAACATGAGCGTACTGGTGGCAACCGCCTACATGGAAGAAGCGGAACGGTTTGATTGGCTAGTCGCGATGGATGATGGAAAAGTGCTAGCCACAGGCCATGCTTCGGAGTTAAAAGCGCAAACACAATGTGATGACCTTGAAGCGGCCTTTATCGAGTTACTACCAGAAGAAAAACGCAGTGGCCATAAGAAAGTTATCATTCCGCCGAGAGACACCTCGAAAGATGACGTTATCGCGATTGAAGCGCAGGATTTAACCATGCGTTTTGGTAACTTCGTTGCTGTTGATCACGTGAATTTTAAAATTCCAAAAGGGGAGATTTTTGGTTTCTTAGGCTCAAATGGATGTGGTAAATCAACAACCATGAAGATGCTGACCGGGCTGTTGCAGGCCAGTGAAGGGCAAGCTTGGTTATTTGGGCAGGAGATTGACCCGAAGGATATCGAAACGCGTAAACGTGTTGGATATATGTCACAAGCATTTTCACTGTACAGTGAATTAAGTGTGGAGCAAAACCTGGTGCTACACGCAAAACTGTTCCATATTCCAGAAGACAAAATTGCGCGTCGTGTTGATGACATGTGCCAACGGTTTGAGCTCGATGAAGTCAGGGATACCATGCCTGATGACTTACCATTAGGCATTCGCCAACGTTTATCCTTAGCGGTTGCCGTGATCCATGAACCAGAAATGCTGATACTGGATGAGCCAACATCGGGGGTTGACCCTGTTGCCAGAGACATGTTCTGGAATTTGATGGTGGATTTATCGAGACGTGACGGTGTCACAATTTTTATCTCCACACACTTTATGAACGAAGCGGAGCGTTGTGACCGGATATCGCTAATGCATGCAGGTAAAGTGCTAGATTGCGATACCCCTGCCAACCTCACCAAAAAGCGTGGTTTAGCGACACTTGAAGAAACGTTCATTGCTTATTTACAAGATGCAGTCGGTGATGCAGGGCAAGGAACGGAAACGGCGCCCGAGTTCCATGTTGATCCTGAACTCAAAGAGCAAGCCACGGAAGCATTAAAAAAACGTTTTAGTTTACGTCGCTTATTCAGTTATTCAATTCGTGAAGGGATGGAGTTACGGCGAGACCCTGTTCGTTCGACGCTTGCTTTACTGGGTACGGTGATCCTAATGTTTATTATGGGATACGGGATCAGTATGGACGTTGAAAACTTACGTTTTTCCGTGTTAGACCGTGACCAGACAGGTCTGAGCCAGGGTTATACGTTAAACCTTGCAGGCTCCCGTTATTTTATTGAACAACCACCTCTTCAAGATTATGACGAACTCGAAGAAGGTATGCGCAGCGGGCAAATTACGGTTGCTATTGAAATACCGCCGAATTTTGCTCGAGATATTGCCCGTGGTAATAATGTGAAAATCGGTGTTTGGATAGACGGCGCAATGCCAAACCGCGCAGAGACAGTTCGTGGTTATGTACAAGCAATGCACCTTGCATGGTTAAGTACCATGGCTGCGCGCCAACCTGTAGGTGTAGCAGGTATGCCTGCTATCGATATAGAAACACGGTACCGTTATAACCCTGATGTACGCAGCTTACCCGCGATTGTACCTGCTGTTATCCCATTGTTATTAATGATGATCCCAGCCATGTTAAGTGCACTAAGTGTGGTACGTGAAAAAGAGCTCGGTTCAATCATTAACCTTTATGTCACCCCGATCACCAAATTAGAGTTTTTACTGGGTAAACAGCTCCCCTATATTCTATTAGGGATGTTTAACTTCGTACTGCTTTGTATTTTGTCGGTGTATATTTTTGGCGTGGAATTCAAGGGCAGCTTTTTAACGTTAACCTTGGCTGCATTTTTGTACGTTAGTATTGCGACAGGGATTGGCTTGTTGATTTCTTGCTTTATGAAAAGCCAGATTGCCGCTATTTTTGGTACATCGATCATCACATTAATCCCTGCAACACAGTTTTCTGGAATGATTGACCCAGTGTCATCATTAGAGGGAATGGGGCGTTGGGTGGGCATGGTTTATCCGACCTCACACTTCCTCACTATTACGCGTGGGACCTTCTCTAAAGGCCTTAATTTGTTTGATTTACAGGCCTCATTTATCCCGTTGTTGATTACGGTTCCTCTCGTCATCGGGCTGAGCGTGTTGTTCCTGAAAAAACAGGAGTCCTAATGATGATACGTAAAATTCAAAATATCTTTAATTTAGGTGTCAAAGAGTTACGAAGTTTAGGGCGAGATAAAGCGATGCTGGCGTTGATTGTTTTCGCTTTTACGGTTTCGATTTATTCATCTGCAACGGTAACGCCAGGCTCATTGCACAATGCGCCGATTGCTATTGCAGACCAAGATAAATCGCAGTTATCCAACCGTATTATCAATAGCTTTTATGCTCCTTACTTTTTGCCACCTGCGGATATCACACCTGACCAAATAGATGGTTTGCTCAATCGGGGTTCATATACTTTTGCCTTAGATATTCCGCCTAATTTTCAACGGGATGTCTTGGCGGGTAGGAGCCCTGAAATTCAAGTGAATATTGATGCAACTCGCATGAGCCAAGCGTTTTTAGGGAACAGCTACATTCAAAATATTACCCTTGGTGAGGTTAATGAGTTCTTAGCAAAATACCGCAGCAATGCGAGCCTACCCGTTGATTTGGAAGTGCGGATGCGCTTTAACCCTAACTTAACGCAATCGTGGTTTGGTTCAGTGATGGCAATTATCAATAATATCACCATGTTATCGATTGTTTTAACTGGAGCTGCGTTGATCCGTGAACGAGAGCATGGCACGGTTGAGCACCTTATGGTGATGCCATTGACGCCTTTTGAGATCATGATGTCTAAAATATGGTCAATGGGATTGGTGGTGCTGATTGCTTCAGGGGTTTCATTGATGCTGGTGGTGAAAACACTGTTGCAAGTCCCAATCGAAGGCTCGATTTTGCTCTTTATGTGTGGTGTGGCATTAAGCCTTTTTGCGACAACATCCATAGGTATTTTTATGGGGACAATCGCCCGTTCAATGCCACAGTTTGGGTTATTAATGATTTTAGTCTTATTGCCATTGAATATGCTTTCTGGTGGGATGACGGCGCGGGAAAGTATGCCACAATTAGTGCAAGATATTATGTTAACGATGCCGACGACCCACTTTGTGAGCCTTGCACAGGCTATTTTATATCGTGGGGCAGGTTTTCAGATTGTTTGGTCCCAGTTTGCAATTTTACTGGTCATCGGAAGCGTGTTCTTTACCCTCGCCTTAATTCGTTTTCGCAAAACCATTGCCACAATGGCTTAATACCTTCCTAAATTGCACGCTTAAAAATAAAACGCTTGCTGAATATCTCAGTAAGCGTTTTAATGCATCACCTATCAATTATTAATAAATGATTAGATTGTACCTATCAAATCGATAGCGCGTACTGATTGGATTAAGTCACTGCAAAACAGTAACTTAATAGGCAACCAAACAGGAGAACATCATATGTCATTAATTAATACTCAAATCAAACCATTTACAAACCAAGCATTTAAAGACGGCAAATTCATCGAAGTTTCTGAAAAAGACGTTGCAGGTAAATGGAGTGTTTTCTTCTTTTATCCAGCTGACTTTACATTTGTTTGCCCAACAGAATTGGGTGACGTTGCAGACCATTACGAAGAATTCCAAAAATTAGGTGTTGAAATTTTCTCTGTTTCTACCGACACACATTTTACCCATAAAGCATGGCACGCAAGCTCAGACACTATCGGTAAAATCAAATATGCAATGATCGGTGACCCAACAGGCGCATTGACACGTAACTTTGAAAATATGCGTGAAGCTGAAGGCTTAGCTGACCGTGGTACATTCGTCGTTGACCCACAAGGTATTATCCAAGCGATTGAAATCACTGCTGAAGGTATCGGCCGTGATGCAGCAGATTTACTGCGTAAAGTGAAAGCTGCTCAATACGTTGCAAGCCACCCAGGTGAAGTTTGCCCAGCTAAATGGAAAGAAGGTGATGCAACATTGTCTCCATCTTTAGATTTAGTCGGCAAAATCTAATTAATCTTTTGATTGATTATTAGATGACTCGAGTTACAGGCGTTTAGTGCAATGATGCCTTGCCTGTAACTTGCAGTATGACGGGTATATGTACCCGATTTTATGATTAAAATTAAAGGGGATTACATGCTCGACAACAATTTACAGGCCCAATTAAAAGCCTATTTAGAACGTTTAACTAAACCCGTTGAATTAGTTGCCAATTTAGACGACAGCCAAAAATCAAACGAAATTAAGCAATTGCTCGACCAAATTGCCTCGTTGTCTGACAAAGTGAGTGTACGTGAAGAGCGCAATAGTGCGATAAGAACGCCATCATTTTTAATTACTAACCCAGGTGTTGATAGCGGCTTGCGTTTTGCAGGGTCGCCACTGGGACACGAATTTACCTCTCTGGTGCTGGCATTATTGCAAATTGGTGGTCATCCATCGAAAGAAGCGCAAGAGTTACTGGAACAAGTAAAAGGCCTAGAAGGCGAGTTCCAGTTCGAAACGTATTATTCATTATCATGCCATAACTGCCCAGATGTTGTTCAGGCTTTAAACTTAATGGCAGTTTTAAACCCTAACATCAGCCATACTGCAATTGATGGCGCGCTTTTCCAACATGAAATTGATGAGCGCAATGTGATGGGAGTTCCTGCGGTTTACTTAAATGGCAAAGAATTTGGCCAAGGCCGCATGACATTAAGTGAAATTGTTAGCAAAGTTGATATTAATGCTGATGCCCGTGCTGCTAAGTCATTGACAGAACGCGAGCCTTTTGAAGTATTAGTCATTGGTAGTGGCCCAGCGGGAGCATCCGCGGCAATTTATACCGCACGTAAAGGTATTCGCACCGGTGTTATCGGTGAGCGCTTTGGTGGCCAAGTGATGGATACAGTTGATATTGAAAACTATATTTCCGTTATCAAAACAGAAGGTGCCATTTTTGCAGGTGCGTTGAAAAACCACGTTGATAGCTATGATGTTGATGTTATTGATGGCCAATCAGTTGCTAAATTAATTCCTGCCGCTGAAGCAGGGGGGTTACACCAAATCGAAACCGTTTCTGGTGGTATTTTAAAATCCCGCAGTATTATTATTTCGACAGGTGCGCGCTGGAGAAACATGGGCGTTCCGGGAGAGCAAGAGTATCGCACCAAAGGCGTCACATTCTGCCCACACTGTGACGGCCCATTATTTAAAGGTAAACGCGTTGCGGTTATTGGTGGCGGAAACTCAGGTATTGAAGCCGCGATTGATTTAGCGGGTGTGGTTGACCATGTAACGGTACTTGAATTTGCGCCAGAACTAAAAGCCGATTCTGTGTTACAGCAAAAAGCACGCAGCCTGAAAAATGTCGATATTATTGTGAATGCACAAACCCTTGAAGTTAAAGGGGATGGTAGCAAAATGACTAGTCTTGAATACAAAGACCGTACAGATGAAAGTGTGCATTCTTTAGAAGTTGCAGGTGCATTTGTACAAATCGGTTTATTGCCAAATACCAATTGGTTAGGCGATACAGTCGCAAGAAACCGTATGGGCGAGATTGAAATTGATGCACGTAATGAAACCAGCGTAAAAGGCATCTTTGCCGCAGGTGACTGTACAACAGTGCCTTACAAGCAAATTATCATTTCAGCCGGAGAAGGGGCCAAAGCCGCACTGAGCGCCTTTGATTACCTAATCCGCACAAGTACCAGAACCGCTGAATAGGTGTAATTTACTTTATATTCAGTGAGTTGTAGTCAAAAGGCACTCGGGGGCGAGTGCCTTTTTTTTGTATGTTATCTGTACGAAAAAGGCTCAAAAGTGCCTAAAAGTGTTCAAGTGTGGACAACTTGTGGACGATCTAAACGCTGATTTGGTGGTACTTATAAAAATGAAATTATTGAGTAAAGGAAGTATGAAATAGCACTAAGAAAGTTCAAGTGACTTTAACAAGTAATTTTTTAGCGAACGGATATCAAAGGTAGGGATAATGAGTGAGAGTTATCTTATTTACTTAAGTTAAATTTAGCATTAAGACTATGCACTGATATTCGTTAATAGTAAATGGAATTATTATGTTTGATGGTTTAGGTTATGTTCTGGTGATCGGGATAGTCATTTTAATTATTTTGCTTATATCATACATTATTTCAATTTCGAACGCATTTAATGATGTGAAATTAGATAATGAATTACCAAAAAATAATGATAAAGAGGAAAAAATAAACCAAACTGTGACAGACTGCTCTAAAGAAAATATGATTGGTGAGGCGAACAGGAAACAAAAAATTGAAAGTAAAAATAAATGGCAGCATGAAGCGTTAATTATTGCTATCATTTTAATACCACTTTTCAATTACGCTTATTACATTAATGCCAAAATTTCCAGCTCTGTCGGGTTAGCAGGGGATGTCAGTTTTATATTCACGATCAGTACTTTTTTTATTTTTGCAATACCAACTTTTTTTCTTAACATATTACAATTTAAAAAGGTAAAACATCTTACTATTGCATTTTTAACTTCAACAGTTATTTACAATGCAATCTATTTTCCTCAGAAGTTAGACGTTGACTTTGAAAGTAAGATATATGCTTTAATTTCTGTTGGAGATATAAATAATTTAGAAAAAGAGTTAGGGGAGAATTGCAGTTTAGCTAGTTCTAAGCTTGATCATTATATATGGTATGCATCATTTAGGTCTGAAGCCCCCATTGACTCCTTAGAGTTTTTATTTGACTGCCAATTTTATAAAAATAAATTTGATATTAATAAAATAGAAGAGGGTAGACACTACCTTCGGTATTTTTTCGACGAGAAAATATCAATGAATACAATAATGAACCATAATTTTGAGGTTCTTTTTGCTGAAAAATATTTCACTTTACTTGATGAAGAATCAAAGCAAAAATTAATATGGGGATTAGTATATAAAATTGCAAATGAAAGTAAGAAGGAATACAGTGATATATATATTAGTAGATTAGATAAGTTAATTGATTTAAATCCAATTATTGCTAATTATGTTAATCTTCGAGATATTGATTATCATAAAATAATAGAGTATAGAGAATTTAATGCGGCAAATTATTTTTTAACAAGATTACCGCCTAGTAATGAAGATTACAAATTAGCAATGAATATATTGATAAATAATTTACCTTTCATAATTGAGAAGGTTAAGAGTGATCGCGGTATTTTAGAAGATACAATCATCAATGATATTGACTCCTATTTTTATAAAAAGAAAAGTATAAATTTAATTTTTTATGCATTCTATGTTGGTAATGCAGAGGTGATTAGTTACTTGATTGATAATGAGTTATTCAAGATTAAAGATTACAATTATGAAGTTAAAACGTACACTCAGAATCATGAAACAGGGGCTAAAGATATTAATAATGAAGGGTGCAACAACTACTTAGTTACAGGTATAGCAGAGAGTTGGACTCTTAATGAAGAAGAGAAAAAAGCATTGCTACAAAAATTAAAAAGCTTGCCAAATATTTGTGACCGAATGATTGAAGTCGAGTTAAATAAAATTGATAAAAAACTCGCTAAGTACAAGTCTTAATCGCTATCTATATAAGCAAACTGAGCGACTTATTAGCTCAGTTTGCTTACCTTAAAATAATGGAGCGCATACCCACATCTGCTCTGGAACTCTCGGTTCGGAAATTGTGCTAACAGTAACAAATGCCTGTATTTTGTTGATGGGATGGTATTGCGTAAGTTAAATTACACTTGTGTATTAACATTACGCAGAATTATTTTATTTGTTTTTCTGATACTGCAGCCACTATAAAAGCGAAACCCCGAGAGGGACCTAAGCCTGTCTCGGGGATCTAAGTAGATTGTTGGGGGCGCTTAGTGTAATCACCAGAGGGGCCAAACCAACTGCTCTGTTAAAGGATTCTAAACGCTCATGGCAGAAAGTCAAATTTTTGAGAAAACATAAATTAAGTGGTTATGAGTTCGCCGAGGATATACTAAAATCAATCGGGTTCAATCCATGTTGGAGATTTATCTCATAAAAACAATCCCCCAAGAGCTACTAGAAGGTTTTGAAATCCCGATGGATGAGTTACCGAGATCACATAGGTGAGAGAACGGATGGAGATGTTTTGATAAACAGTATTATATTAATAACTTGATTAAGATAATAAGGAATGTTGAATTTTGAAAATTTTAAATACAAACAGGGAGTTAAAATCCAATTTAAAAAGGATGATTTCATGTTATAAGTATATTTCTTTTGGTGTTGCATGGGCTACGTCAAAAACGGATTTATATGAGTTGCTTCTTAGCCATAAAAATAAGATAAAAACAGGAGTCATTGGAACTCACTTTTACCAAACGCATCCCGATGTTTTAGATGATTTTTGTATGTCTAAAAAGGTTAAATTTATCTTACAGCCTAGTGGGGTTTTTCACCCTAAAATATATCTTTTTTGGAATAATCAAGATGATTGGAGCGTAGTTATCGGTAGCGCGAATTTTACATATGGCGCCATGGAAATAAACACAGAGTTGTGTGTATTAATCCAGCAAGAAGATTCGAATTATGAGCTTGAATATTTTGTTGAACTAATAAGTGATTATGAAAAAAATGCCCAAAGTATCACTATAAATGAGGCAAAGAGGTATAGGAATATCTGGAATGTTAGATCTCGATCCTTAAGAAAAATTGCAGAATCATATAATAAAAGTAAAAATACTAATATATTACATAGTAAAGTATTAACAATGGATTGGAATGAGCTATATAAAGAAATACAAAATGATCCATATCATGGGTTTAGAGACCGAGTAAATCTGCTAAAAAAAATTAATTCTTATTTTGAGGGAAATATACATTTCTCAAATATGGATGTAGATGTCAGATGTGGTATAGCAGGGCTTAGAAGTGAAGAAATAAAAAATTGGGCTTGGTTTGGTTCCATGATCGGGGCTGGAAAATATTATAATGCCATTAATTCAAATAACATAAATATATCTAATGCACTAGATGAAATATCGTTAAGTGGAACGATAACGAGAGATTCTTACTTGGAATATGTTGAGTTGTTTAAGCGAGCGTTTCCTGAAGGGCGGGATGGTGTTGGTATTGCCACACGGCTATTATCCATGAAACGACCTGATCAGTTTATTTGTTATAATGAACAGAATAAAAAAGGGCTTGCAGAAGAGTTCTGTTTATCTAAGCGTAACTTAAATTATGAGGAATATTGGGATTTGATTATTGAAAGAATCATGGATACTCCTTGGTGGAACTCTGAATGGCCATCCTCAGGAATAGAACGAAGTGCATGGCAAGGCCGAGTAGCGATGCTCGATGTTCTATTTTATAAGGAAAAATAATTATGTTCAATGATGATACTGAATACGAATTAACAAGAGGCAGCGACATAGTTAGAGACGGTATGTATCTTGAACTAACTATGGCAAATACTGATCCAGTGTTACAACTAGCTGAAGTCTTTTACTCTGACGTTACTCACCAATTCACACTCACTTGTTTTGAACCGAACATCCCTCTTGCGGTTATTGAAACCTTCATTGAGCAAGCTAAAAAACTCCTTCCACCCATTGAAAAATAAGCAAAATAAAAAGCCTCTCGTCAAAAGAGGCTTTATAAGTGTGGTCAATATGTGGACATTGACTATTGATTAAATCCTTTTATATCAATTATATAAATGCATTTTAGATCGCCGCACTTAGCGCCTTTGATTACCTAATCCGCACTAGTACCAGGACCGCTGAATAGGTGTAATTTACTTTATATTCAGTGAGTTGTAGTCAAAAGGCACTCGGGGGCGAGTGCCTTTTTTGGTGCATAAAATCTGAATACCGAAATATCAACCTAGGCTTCTTTGTCGCTAATCCTGACCAATAATTATGTTTAGCTCATCTTTTTGGCTTATACCTTTTTAATCTAAATTATGTGATACAGATCTAAATACCGCACAAAATCAGTCATACCAATGATCATGAATTTCATTCATGTTGTAGTGAAATTAAGTCGCTTTCACTCATTCAACAGCTCTGGCATAAATTAGATAACGCTAACAAATTAACTTATTTACAACATAAAGATTGATGAATGAGAAACAAAAACTTCTAAAAAATCAAGAAGTCAATTTAGTTTCCATCTTGGAACTTAGGGTGCGACAAGACGATGAACAAAAATTTTACATTTACGATTAAAAGTAGTCTTTTTGACGAAAATTATAATCCTTCTGAAAATACACGTATCACAACGAACTTTGCTAACTTAGCCAGAGGGAAAAATCGCCAAGAAAATTTGCGTAACACGCTTGTCATGATGAACAACCGTTTTAATACATTAGCCTATTGGGATAACCCGAAAAGTGACCGTTATTCAATCGAGTTGGAAATTATTTCTGTGGAAATGAGTGTTGAAAATAAAGCCAATACGTTCCCTGTGATTGAAATATTAAAAACGAACATTGTTGATAACAAAACGGGACAACGCACAGAGGGGATTGTTGGAAATAACTTTTCTTCTTATGTCCGAGACTATGATTTCAGTGTTTTATTGCTCGACCATAATAAAGACCAAGCAAACTTTAGTATTCCTGAAAAATTTGGCGATTTGCATGGGAATATCTTTAAATATTTTGTTAACTCGAACGAATACAAAGCACACTTTAATAAGGCGCCAGTCATTTGTTTAAGTGTCTCAAATAAAGATGTTTATCATCGTACGGGTAATCAACACCCTGTGTTAGGTATCGAATATCAGCAAAATGGGGCTTCATTAACGGATCAATACTTTAAAAAGATGGGGTTACAGGTCCGTTACTTTATGCCACAAAATAGTGTTGCGCCATTGGCCTTCTATTTTACAGGTGATTTACTGAGTGATTACAGCAATCTTGAACTGATTAGCACGATCAGTACGATGGAAACATTCCAAAAAATTTATCGCCCAGAAATTTATAATGCAAATTCTGTTGCAGGACAATGTTATCAACCAAGCTTAACGAATCAAGATTATTCGTTAACCAAAATTGTTTATGACCGCGAAGAACGTAGCCGATTGGCTATTGAGCAGGGGAAATATACAGAAGAGCATTTTATTGAGCCCTATAAACATATTCTAGAGCAATGGTCTGCTAGCTACGCACTCTAATTAATTATAAAAATTTAAGGTCAATTATTATGAAAACATTATTACCAACATCTACCGCTGGCAGTTTACCAAAGCCTTCTTGGCTGGCTCAGCCTGAGACCCTTTGGTCTCCTTGGAAGCTGCAAAATGAAGAATTAATTGAGGGAAAGCAAGATGCACTGCGTTTATCCCTCGAAGATCAGCTACGTGCTGGGATTGATATCGTGAGTGATGGCGAGCAAACCCGTCAACATTTTGTGACTACATTTATTGAACACCTCAGTGGTGTTGATTTTGAAAAACGTGAAGTGGTTAAAATCCGTGACCGTTATGATGCGAGCGTACCAACCGTCGTTGGAGCCGTTGAACGCCAACGACCTGTTTTTGTTGAAGATGCTAAATTTTTACGCAAGTTAACGAAACAGCCGATTAAATGGGCATTACCTGGCCCAATGACAATGATTGATACGCTGTATGATAACCATTATAAAAGCCGTGAAAAATTGGCATGGGAATTTGCGAAGATTTTGAATCAAGAAGCAAAAGAACTTGAAGCTGCCGGTGTTGATATCATTCAGTTTGATGAGCCGGCGTTTAATGTGTTTTTTGATGAAGTGAACGATTGGGGTGTGGCGGCTCTGGAAAGAGCGATTGAAGGCCTGAAATGTGAAACGGCAGTGCATATCTGTTATGGATACGGCATTAAAGCCAATACAGACTGGAAGAAGACGCTGGGTTCTGAGTGGCGCCAATATGAAGAAGCGTTCCCGAAACTGCAAACGTCGAATATCGATATTATTTCACTGGAATGTCATAATTCCCATGTTCCAATGGATTTGATTGAGCTTATCCGTGGCAAAAAAGTGATGGTTGGGGCGATTGATGTGGCAAGCAATATCATCGAAACGCCAGAAGAGGTCGCTAATACGTTACGTAAAGCACTACAATTTGTGGATGCAGATAAGCTGTACCCATCGACAAACTGTGGTATGGCACCATTGTCGCGCCAAGTTGCGACGGGCAAACTTAATGCCTTAAGTGCAGGGGCTGAGATTATTCGCAGAGAGTTGTTAAATAGGTAATATATCCAAATATTGGTAACCAAGAGAAACCCAGAATCAATATCTGGGTTTTTTATTGCCTTGAATTTCTTATTTCGTTCTAATGTGAGGTATATTAGGTGAATTATTATTAAATTACTTTTTTGAAATAGGAATGTCGGCAATGGCTCTGATCCCTAAAAACTATGCGCGCTTAGAAAGCGGCTATCGTGAAAAAGCCCTCAAAATTTATCCGTGGGTGTGTGGACGTTGCACTCGCGAGTTTGTGTATTCAAATTTACGCGAATTAACCGTTCACCATATCGACCATGATCATACCAATAACCCCGAAGATGGCAGCAATTGGGAACTATTATGTTTATTTTGCCATGACCATGAGCATTCAAAATACACAGAAGCAGACATGTATGGTACCAATGTAGTGGCAGGGGAAGATGCACAAGATGACATTGAAGCGGCAACGTATAACCCGTTTGCTGATTTGAAATCGATGTTAAACAAGAAAAAATAATCACAACATTAGCTTATCCAGAATACACTAAGCCACTTTGCGTATTAGTGGTGGCTCAGTGAATATTCTATTTCAGCGATTAATGAATATCTTCGTGGCTGCGGTAAATCAACGATAGTTCAGGGTGATTCCAAAGGCTTGCAGGCGTTACAGTGGTGCGCTCCCAAGGTATTTGTCCAATAAACCAGAGCTTCCAAAAATTTAACTTTGCATTCGGATTTTTTGTTAATAATTCTTCAAACGTTTCAATTTCGCCAATTTGAACTGATAAGGCAGATTGGTAGATATCAAAGACAAATTTAGAACAAAATTGCCTTGGTGAATCATAATTAAAGCCGGTGTGGTAAAACTTATTTAAACGCGCAGGGACTTGTGCAACTAAGGCATTTTTTTGATCTTGTGTTAATGTTTGAGCAAAACGGCGCACACTATAACGTTTATCTGCTGAACGAGCGATGAAACGCGAAAGTGTCGTGGTTGTCGATAAGGGCACACGGCTTTCAGCGATTAAATAATCGTCACCATCGTGCCCAATGATCATACCGACATGGTTGCTCCAACATAAAGAGGCTGAAGCAATTTGGCGAAATAATTCGGTACCAATACTAGTAAAAACAATATCACCCACTTCATATTCATAGGGGTAGTTTGTTTGCATCATTAAAATACCTCAACATAAATGAAAGAATGTCATTAAGGTATAGTTATAAAGCTTAACAAAAATCTGACTATCAGATAAAAGCGCAAAATCTTCTTTGTTTAGCTTGGGTATATCTTATTTATCTGCTCACTCAGTAACTTTACATTCTGCACAATATCGGTTTCTGTATGAGCGGCATAACCAAATAAAATGGCATTTTGTTTGTTGCTGTTAATGCAATATCGAGATAAAGGCTGGGCGCCAAAACCTAATAAGCGGCATTGTTCAAGTATGAGGTTAATATCGTATCCAGCTTTTATCCAACATACTGTGTGTATTCCCGAATCTGTCATTTGTACCTCAAATAAATGAGGAAGATACAGATTAACGGCATTGAAAAAAGCGTTCTGCCTATCATGGCATATTTTCCTGATTTTACGTACATGGCGAGCATAATGGCCTTCTTGAATAAATTGCGCTAAAGAGGCTTGCTCTAAGTATCCACAATGACTATCACTGTAATATTTCATCATGGTAAATGCCTCACTCAGAATTTCTGGCACAATTAAAAAACCTAAGCGAAACCCTGGGTACATCATTTTTGAAAATGTACCTGCATAAATGACACGTTGGTGATTATCTAACCCTTGCAAGGCTTGAATTGGCTTAGATAAAAAGCGAAATTCACTGTTATAGTCATCTTCAAAAATCCATGCGTTATTTTGCTGAGCCCAATCAAGTAATGCTAAACGACGCGCAAGGCTTAAGGTCGTACCAAGAGGAAATTGATGAGAAGGTGCTGTGTAGACTAATTTGGCATCTCCATGGTGTTTCGCACCATAGGCGATATCCATTCCTTCATGATCCGATGGAATTGGGGAAATTTCAGCACCTGCTGCGGTTAAAATAGCGCGAGCACTGTCATATCCAGGATCATCCAGCCAAACTTTATCTCCTTGTTGCAACAGCACCTTCGCTGCTAAGTTAATTGCCTGTTGGGTTCCATTGACAATAATAATTTGTTTTTCTTTGCAGTGAACGCCGCGGGTAGAATGTACATAATCTACCAGTAATTTTTTTAGAGGTGTAAAACCATCAGGGTGGTTGAAATAAGGAATAGTTTGTTTCGATTTCCGCCAAACTCGGCCTAATAATCTTCCCCAAAGTTCATGGGGAAACTGATCAACACAACCAATACCAATATTGAACATTTGGTGTGATTGTGTTTTTGGTCGTGATTGATCCCACAGCTTCGTCAATGTTGCGACCTTGGGATTAAGATTAAGTGCAGAATATTCAGGCTGCTCACTCAATTGCAATGGGCTGACTGAGCGAACTAATTCATCAGGGATATTAGCTGATACATAAGTGCCAGAACCTTTTTTTGAATACAGATATCCCTCATCAATTAACCTCTCAAAACCCGCAATGACTGAGTTACGCGAGATAGACATCATTTCAGCCAAAGCGCGTGAAGAGGGGAGTTTAACACCTGATGCAATGCGCCCATCTAAGATTGCATTGCGAATAGTATGATAAACATTTTCTTTTATATACCCCTCATCAAGTAGGAGCAGTGGAAACTGAGCCTGTTGTTTACGTCGCATAAGTGGATCCTAAATAAATAACAAAAGTGTCTCTTATACAGCACCAGATAGAACTGTACTATAACCTCATTATGTAATATGTCTACAAATGGAAGGGTTATTATGAATAAAGCTACATTACCAGTTACGGTTGAATTTGTTGCCTCAGAACATTATCCAGAATGGCTAGTTTATTGGTTGGAATACCAAAAGTTTTACCAAGTTGAATTAAGTGAAGATGTCACATTAAAAGCGTGGGAACGTTTTTTTGACGACAATGAACCTATGCATTGCGCTGTCGCACTCGAAGGTGGCAAAGTGGTTGGTTTCGTCAATTATTTATTCCACCGTTCGACATGGGCAAAAAATGATTTTTGCTATTTAGAAGACCTGTATGTCACACCAGAAATGAGAGGGCGCCACGTAGGGAAGCAACTTATCGAGTTTGTACAAGCACAGGCGCAAGATAAACAATGCGGCCGTTTATATTGGCATACACAAGAAACCAATTTACGTGGACAAAAATTGTATAACTGGGTGGCAGAAAAGCCGGGGGTGATTGAATATAGAATGCCTTTGTAATTAATGCAGTAGCATATCCTACATTTCAGTGAATGACTGGCTGGCCCGTTGTTTGGCAACAACGGGTTTTTAGCAAAATAGGATTAAATGCAAGAAATGCTTTTAACTTGCCAATTGGGTGCGAACTTCCATTAATGCAAAACCTAAAAGGTTTAATCCTTTCCATGTGAGTGGGTTTTCGATGTTTTCAGCCTCTTCAGCGAGACCAATGCCCCATATTTTATCGACTGGGCTGGCTTCAACTAATACGCGTTCATTAGTAGAAAGCAAAAAGGCTTTCAGTGATTCATTTTGGCTAAACTTCGCCATATTCGCGGCAACAACAATGTCGAAACGGTTATCGTCCCAAATATCTTGTTTAAACCCTCGTACTTCTCGACCAAAGGCTTTCGCCGCTCCTGGGTTAGGTGCGTGAATAATTTTGTCTAATATTTCGAAATCACCAAATAAACGTGCTTTTTCTGCCATCATAAAATGTTCAGCGCTTGCAAATCGGTGCCCATCGACAATAAATGGAGCAGGGTACCACTGACTAAAGCAGCTTTTAGTGACTTGATGTTGTTTAGTTTGATGCCCCCAGAAAAAAACATATTTGAATTTTTTCCCTGAGCGATATTGTTTACAAAGACTTTTAATATCCATCGATTAAGCTTAATTAAATAATAATATTCTTAGCATACGGATAAATAAGACATGGGGCTATCAGAAAAGCCTGCTTATGGTGATAAGCAGGCGAGCAATTAGAGAACTTTACTTAAAAACTCCGCAGTACGAGGGTTTTTAGGGGCAGAAAACAGCTGCTCAGGCGTACCTTCTTCTTGAATAATACCCTGGTCTATAAACATAACGCGATCAGCAACTTCGCGGGCAAAGCCCATTTCATGGGTTACGATAACCATCGTCATGCCTTCAGTGGCTAATGTTTTCATAACAGACAACACTTCGCCAACTAATTCAGGATCCAATGCGGAGGTAGGTTCATCAAATAATAAGATGGAAGGTTGCATTGCGAGTGCTCGGGCAATGGCAACACGTTGCTGTTGACCACCGGAAAGGCTGGCAGGCCAAGCATCAATTTTATCTAATAAACCAACCTTGGTTAATAGTTGTTCAGCTTGTTTTAAGGCGTCTTCCTTTTTTAATCCTTTAACTAAAGTTGGTGCCATCATTAAATTTTCAAGCACAGTCATATGTGGAAATAAATTAAAACGTTGAAAAACCATGCCGACATTTTCACGCATTTTATTTAAATCAGTTTTAGGGGCATGGACATCGAACCCGTTGACTTTGATTTCCCCACCATCAGGGCGTTCGAGAGCATTTAAGCAACGTAAAAATGTACTTTTACCTGAGCCAGAAGGGCCTATGACACAGATAACCTCTTGTGGATGAATTTCGCAAGAGATACCGCGCAAAACATGAGTTTCACCAAATTTTTTTTGTAAATCATTAACGTAAATCACTTCTGCCCAACCTTCTTTCCATATATTGCACTAACTGAGCGAGTATAAATGTCAGCATCCAATAGATAATTGATATTGTTAAGTAGGGTTCCCAATATGTGGCGTAGGCCCCTGAAACGGTGCGAGCTGCATAGGCGAGGTCGGCTAATCCAATCGCTGAGGCAAGTGATGAATCTTTAACAATTGCAATCGCGTTATTCCCCAAAGGAGGTAAGATTCGACGGAAAGCTTGAGGAAGGATCACTTTACGCATGGTTTTTGCCCAACTCATACCGAGTGCACGGGAGGCTTCCATTTGCCCTTTATCAATTGATTGAATACCAGCACGGAAAATTTCAGAAACATAAGCGCCTGAATTTAAAGTAATAGCAATGACGCAAGATAAAAAAGCACCATAGTCAGAGCGTAGCATTTTAGCGGTATCAACAGACATCAACCCAGAAGTCACGAATAAGCCATCTCGTGGGTTAATAAATAAGGGCACTAATGCAAAGTGAACAACCATTATTTGAACAAATAATGGCGTACCACGAAAAGCGCTGACGTAAAAACGCACCGGCCATTGCACGAAATAGTGCAAAATAGGCTTCCACACCCCTTGTTCCGCTTTGGCTGTTCTCCCCAGCCCTAGCGTAAGTCCCCATAAAGAGCCTAGAATCACGCAAATAATGGTGGCCTTGATGGTCATCAGTGCGCCTTCAGCGAAGAGCGGGGCGTATTCTTCAATTATTTCCCAACGAAAAGCAGACATCGTAATTTCACCCTGATTTAAAACGAGAAAAAGCCATCCAAAGATGGCTTTAAACTAAATAAAACTATTGTTTTGGTAATTGAGGAACGTTCGCATCAAACCATTTTTGATAAATTTGGTTATAAGTTCCGTTTTCAACAATGGTATTTAAACCATTATTAATTTTTTGTTGTAACTCGCTATTACCTTTAGCAACGGCAATACCAAAATATTGTTTTTCAAAATGGTTGTCGTAAATTAATTTAAATTTTTTCTCTGGATGAGTTTTGATGTAGAACTTAATGACGCCTACGTCACCGACAGCAGCATCAATACCATCTTCATACAGTTCTTGTAACAGCAACGGTGTATTGTCAAAACGTTTAATGGAAGTGCTGTTTTTACCAATGACATCGGAGACGACAATATCCCCTGTGCTGGAATTAACAACACCAACGTTTAAATCTTTTAAGCTATTTAAATCGGTGACGTTGGATGATTCACTGATCACGATAGCTTGTTCCGCAGGAAAATAAGGGTTTGAAAAATCGACCATATTTTTACGTTTATCGGTGATAGTGATACCTGAAATTAAAATATCTCTATCCCCAGAGGATAGCGTGGCAAAAATACCTTCCCACGGTGTGTTGACCAGTTTTACGTCAAACCCTTCAGCATCAGCAATTGCTTTAATAATATCAATATCAAAACCTTCAAGCTGCTTTTGGCTGTTTTCAAATTCAAATGGACGGTATGTTCCACCAGCACCTACGGTATAACTGTCTTTTGCGTAAACACTCCCTGAAAAAGCTGCCAGTGTTAAACAACCAGCAAAAACAAGTTTCTTCAACATTTTAAACCTCTTTAATTATGCATTTATAGTGAATAAAAATACATAAAATTAATCATGCAAGCAAATGATATTTTGAAATTGAGGTTAGATAATCATACTTGCTGGTTTAATAGGTCAGTACCGCAACAAAATTGATGAAAGTACAAGCGGAAAAAGTGTGAATAATTTTGTTGAGGTCAATTTTTTGTTAAACCAATCATAAAATTGGAAACATATAGAGGGTAAGAGCTTTTTTTACCTATCCGCTACAAAAAATTAACGTTAGACTCGTGATCATCAATATCTAATACACTGATAAAAATAGATTAAATTTTCATGGATAAAATTTTATTGGCGCTATGGCCATTATTTGCTCTGATTGCGATGGGTTTTGTATTGCGGCGAACTTCATTATTTTCCGCTGATTTTTGGCCGGGTGCGGAGAAATTAAACTACTTTATATTATTTCCTGCATTATTAATTAATAGCTTAGCCAGTGCGCCTTTAGATAATCCAAAATTATTCTACCTTGGCAGTGCGATATTCTGCATTTTAGCGGCAAGTTCATTATTAGTGCTGCTAAGTAAATATTTATTCAAAATAACCATCCCCCGTTTTGGCGCGTATATTCAAGGTATCACTCGTTTTAATACTTATCTCGGTTTGGCGATTGTGGTGGACTTGTTCGGTAAAGAAGGGATTGCTGTTGCCGCAGTCATTATGGCGATTTTAGTACCGAGCTGTAATGTCATTGCGGTGTTAGCGTTATCTTCAGGGAAACAAGTCTCGATAAAGCAGCTATTGCTACCAATCATTAAAAATCCATTGATTATTTCATGTGTTATCGGAATTTTATTAAACATATTACCCGTTGGCCTGCCTTTTGGTTCCGATCAATTATTAAAATTATTAGCCGCAGCAAGTTTACCGTTAGGGTTGATATGTATTGGTGGAGCACTGCAAACAGCGACATTGCGCAAAGAATTTAAGCCCATTATGGTGTCTACAATTTTGCGTTTACTTGCTATGCCTCTATTAGCGGTGCTTATCGCTAAGTTGTTTTCTTTACCTAATTTAGAAACGGTATTATTAGTCATATTTTTTGCTATTCCAACTGCACCAACCGCCTATATTTTGACTCGCCAACTGAATGGCGATAGTCAATTAATGGCAGGTATTATCACATTACAAACCATTATTGCTGTGGTCACATTACCCTTGGTATTGTCATTCGTAATGCATTAATAGTGATATGTTTTGCAACTGTCACATTGATACTCTATGTTATCAGGGGATTACTTCATCTGATGAGGAGTTGTGCGTGTCTTTGGAAAAATGCCAGAAAAATGAAAATTTATCTATTGAAGATGTGTTGGATAAACTGTCGTCTTTATATTCAAATGCAATTCAATCACTAAGAGATGCGATTGCTATTTATGTTACAGAAGGGCGTATACCGAATTCAGACGAAAGGGAAAATGGGTTATTTGCCTACCCTGAACTTTGTGTCACATGGGAAGGAAAAGTTGACCATTGTGAAAAAACACGCGCTTATGCACGGTTTGTGAAGAAAGGAAATTATTCCATCACAGTAACTCAACCCGAGTTATTTCGCAGCTATTTAACGGAACAGCTTTCTATTTTACAACAGGACTATGACGTATCTTTTGCCGTTCGTCCGTCTAAAACTGAAATTCCGTACCCGTTTGTCATTGATGGCTCTGATTTAGTGCTTGATAGAAGTATGAGTAGCAGCCTTGCCGCACATTTTCCTATCACGGATTTAGCCCATATTAGTGATGATATTACGGATGGCTTATACACGATTTCCGATGAAATGCCCTTGTCGCATTTCGATGCTTTACGCGTAGACTTTTCACTTGCACGCCTTAAACATTATACCGGCACGCCACCTGAACATGTGCAACCGTATATTTTATTTACCAATTATAACCGCTATGTGGATGAGTTTGTCAGCTGGGCTTGTGAACAAATTCGTGACCCAGATAGCCGTTATATCGCATTATCCTGTGTTGGTTATAATTACCTCACAGATGAAAATGCAGATCCGCAAATTGCTATTTCTGATATGACTTGGAAAAAATTCCAAATGCCTGCATATCATCTGATTGCCCGTGATGGTGCAGGAATAACATTAGTGAATATTGGTGTTGGGCCGTCAAATGCCAAAAATATTTGTGACCATCTAGCAGTATTAAGACCGCATGCTTGGTTAATGATTGGTCACTGTGGGGGTTTAAGGGAAAGCCAAAAAATAGGTGATTACGTGCTTGCTCATGCTTATTTGCGGGATGACCATATTTTGGATGATGTATTACCGCCAGATATTCCTATTCCAAGTATCGCAGAGGTTCAGCGGGCACTTTATGATGCCACTAAGCAAGTCAGTAATATGCCCGGGGAATTGGTTAAACAGCGTTTACGTACCGGAACTGTCGTCACAACGGATGATAGGAACTGGGAGCTGCGTTTCTTTGCTACTGCAAGGCGCTTTAGTTTAAGTCGTGCGGTTGCTGTTGATATGGAAAGCGCGACCATCGCTGCACAAGGTTACCGCTTTAGAGTGCCTTATGGCACACTTTTATGTGTATCAGATAAGCCATTACATGGGGAAATTAAATTACCAGGCCAAGCCAATAGCTTTTATGAGGGGGCTATCTCAGAACACCTACAAATAGGTATTCGTGCTATTGATTTATTACGCCAAGAAGGGGATAAATTACATTCTCGGAAGTTAAGAACCTTTGATGAACCCCCATTTAGATAGCAAGGAGAGGCAATCTATGGCTTTAATACCTGAAATAGAAACAGAAAGACTGATTTTATCCAAACATCAAGTGAGTGATTTTCCTGCGCTAACCAAATTGTGGGCAACAGAATCCATGGTGCGTCATATCGGTGGCATGCCATCGACAGAAAGAGAGTCGTGGATGAGAATGTTAGCTTATGGTGGGTTATGGCCATTACTCGGTTTTGGTTATTGGGCTGTGAGGGAAAAAGCAACGGGGCAATATGTTGGTGACCTTGGATTTGCTGATTTTCACCGAATGGTTGAACCGCAAGTGAAAGGAATTCCTGAGGCCGGCTGGGTCATTGCCCCTGAGTTTCAAGGGAAAGGGTATGCAACAGAGGCAATGCAAGCGGCATTAACTTGGTTGAAATCACAAAATAAATTTCAGCAAACAATCTGTTTTATTGAACCGAGGAATTTGCCGTCATTACGTGTTGCTGAAAAGCTCGGTTATGTCATTGACCGTGAGATTTTTATGAATGGCAATATTACCGTTTTGTTAAGGCAGAAACTAAAACCGACAGAGTGATAAGGCCAACGGGTTATTATTTTATGCATGATGAATTAGATATTTCACAAGTGAGTCAACTGTCAGGCTTAGCCGCCTCAACACTTCGTTTTTACGAAGAAAAGGGGTTAATAAAACCGATTGGCAGAAAAGGCTTAAAACGTATTTATCATGGTAAAGATGTAATAACCCGTTTGTCATTGATAAGCTTAGGGCAGCAAGCTAAGTTTACACTCGATGAAATTGCGCAAATGCTCAATCACCAAGATGGTCCAAATATAGAGCGATCTAGCCTGATGGCGAAAGCAGACGAAATTGAGCACACAATCCAAAATTTATTGGCGTTAAAAGATAGCATTATTCATATTGCTAACTGCCCTGAGGAAAATCATTTCTTGTGCCCAAACTTTCAAAAAATCTTGAATAACAGCCTAAAATTAAACCGCATTAGGAATAAATAGCCTGTTAATTATCCCATATTTGATATTAATAAATCCCATTTTCAACTATAGAGTGGGATAGCGTTGGTCGTTACACTCTTAAAATTGAATGAATAATTTTAAGGTTTATATGTCTACGCATTTTTTAGCTTTTGAAAAACCCATTGTTGAACTTAATGACAAAATTGAGGCGCTGGTTGCTTTCAAGCAGCAGGGGCACCCGAGTGAAATTAAGCTCGAAGAAGAAATCAAACTGTTAGAAAAAAAATCACATTCATTAACAAAAACAATTTTTTCCTCTCTTGGTGCATGGGAAATTGTACAGTTAGCAAGGCACCCACTAAGGCCATATCCCTTAGATTATATTCCTTTAATATTTACTGCGTTTCAGGAGCTAGCAGGAGATCGTGCATTTGCTGACGACAAAGCGCTGGTGGGGGGCTTGGCACGTCTTGCAGGGCGTCCAGTTATGGTGCTAGGACAACAAAAAGGACGAACAACCAAAGAAAAGGTGATGCGTAATTTTGGCATGCCATCACCCGAGGGTTACCGCAAGGCGTTACGCTTAATGCAAATGGCGGAGCGTTTTAAATTACCTGTCATTACACTGATTGACTCAGCAGGTGCCTACCCAGGCGTGGGCGCTGAAGAACGCGGACAGGCCGAGGCTATCGCAAAGAATATATTAGAAATGTCTCGACTCAAAACGCCGATTATTTGTGTTGTTACGGGGGAAGGCTGCTCTGGTGGTGCGTTAGGGATTGGTGTTGGTGACCGAATTAATATGCTTGAATACAGCACCTACGCAGCAATTTCCCCTGAAGGCTGTGCGTCAATTTTATGGAAAGATGCTCAAAAAGCGCAAATTGCCTCTGAAGTGATGGGGATGACTGCGCCTCGATTAAAAGAGCTAGGCATTATCGATACGATTATTCCTGAGCCATTAGGAGGAGCCCACCGAAATTATCAGTTAGCGGCCGAACATTTAAAACAACAGCTGATAACAGACTTAGCTGCATTAACGCAGCTCGATACGGACGCTTTATTATCAGAGCGTTACCAAAAAATTATGGCATTTGGTTACTGCTAGTGTTATTAGTTTAGCTCAATCATGTTGAATGAAAAGGAAACAGCCAAGGTGGTTGACCTAAATTTATTAAAGGTTTTTATTGCGGTTGCAACGCAAGGTAACTTTATTAATGCGGCAAAACAGCTTTCGATGCCATCATCCAATGTGAGCCGACAAATTAAGCAATTAGAAGAACAGCTAAATTGCCGTTTAATTGAAAGAACAACAAGGCAGATGCGCTTAACGGAAGCGGGTAATATTCTCTTTGAGCAAAGCCAAAAACGAGTCAGTGAATTGGAGGATATTGTCCAACAAATTAGTCACCCTCAATCTGTAACTGGCACATTACGCCTCACAATTCCCAGTGAAGCAGGGAGTGTATTGTTCGCTAATTTAATCGCAAAATTTGCGTTATTGCACCCACAGCTCAATATCCATTGTGATACACAGCTCACCCCCCTAGATGTTATCAGCGATGAAATTGATATATTGTTGACGTTTCACCGTGGAGAGCTTAAAGACAGCAGTTATCACTCAAGGCTGGTGAAATCATGGCAAAGTGTTGTGGTTGCTTCCCCTAAGCTCCTTAATCAAGTCGAAAAGCCAGAAGCCACAGCTGATTTAGCCAAGCTACCTTGCATATCAAGTCTGAGTGCCTTACAAGGTCAGCCATGGATTTTTATTGATAAGCAAGGTAAGCAACGCAATGTGATGATAAATAGCCGATATCGGGTAAATAGTGGCATGCTTGCCCATGCAGCCGCGGTTAATGGTGTGGGTTTTGCTATTTTGTCGTTAGAGGCTTGCCAGAAACAAATTATTTCAGGGGAACTTGAAGTTATTCAGTTGGTGGATGCAAACCCTGCACCGATAGAGTTAAGAGCAATTTATGCGAGTCGCAGTGCATTATCACCGAAAGTTGAGATCTTTTTAGACTATTTATTGCAAAATACTTAGTCAAGCTAGGTATTCAATTAACAAAATGAATATGAGCAATAACAAAGTACAGATGGTTATCCGGCACTCACCATTTATCTTTTAGTCAATGCCAGAACTGAGTAAAACGAGGTATTATTTGTCACCGCGTAAGCGTGTGGTTAGGCCTTTAAGGAAATAACGCAGAAGTTGATCCCCGCATTCACGGTAGTTTTTATGCCCTGGTTTACGGAAAACCGCATTGAGTTCAGGTTTTGATACACGGAAATCCGCCAATTGGAAAATTTCAATCATATCGGTATCTTTTAATTCAAAAGCGACACGCAGTTTTTTGAGAATAATATTGTTATTGAGGCGGCTTTCGATTTCTGGCGCAGGGCGGTCTTCATCTTTACCACGGCGATGATAAATTAAGCCATTTAAAAAATGCGCCGTTACGCTGTCGTTACATTCAACATATTCAGGTTCACTGTCTTTTTTGAGCCAGCATACCATCTCTTCTTTCGTCACATCTAAATCTGCAAGTTTTACGATTTTGACCATCTGAGCATCGCTCAAATCCAACATATAGCGAACACTGCGTAAAACATAATTATTAAGCATGTTTGTGTATTATCCATCATTTATAAAATTAGTGGCGCAATTTAAAAGCCAATGGATCACTGACTTTCAATAAGAAAGGGAGCAATTGAATAGGGTTGTATTGCGACGAAGTGCACTATTATGCGGGATTAGTGGGATAAAGCAAAGCGTTGTTACCTTACTTTATCCGATGTGTAGGGCATTAGCCGATGAAATAGATTAAAGAGTAGAAAAACACGAGGGTTAAACCTACAGTAAGCAGCATGTTTTTTAATAGTGAGGCGATGACAACACAGAATAATGCTCCCCACAAATATGGGTTATCGGGAAAATCCCTAACTTCGTGATTTTCTAGTAAAATAACAGGCGCACAAATGGCAGTTAATAAGCAAGGGGCGGAATAACCTAATGCTTGGCGAACAATCAAAGGTAGTCTAATCGGTAATTGTGGGATCAGAAATATATAGCGCAGTGTAAAAACAACAGCGGTTAGCGTGATAATCAAAAGCCAGATCATTTCCCCTCCTTCAATACACGTGAAACGATGACCGAGACAAACATTCCACCGACACCTGCGATAACAATGGCACTACTGATGGAATACATGGACAAGGTGATAGCCATGACAAGAGAAAAAATAACACCACATAACGTACTGATTTTTTTTGTTAAGGGAACAACGATGGCAAGCAAAGTCGCGACTACAGAAAAATCAAGGTGTAAGCGGCTTAAGTCGCCAACAATATTCGCCATAGCAATGCCACAGAGGCTAGTGATTAGCCAAACAAGATAAAAACTAAACCCTGCACCAAATAGGTATGGGAAGCTCAAGCTTTGGCGTTTTGCTGCACTGATAGCAAACAGTTCATCGGTGAGAAGAAAGCCAATACTAAGTCGCTGAGGAGTCGTAAAACCTTTAACTTCTGGTCGTAATGTTAGACCGTACAGTAAATGCTGGGACGTAATAAAGAACACTGAAATCACAATGGTCATAAAACCAGTGCCTGAATTGAGCAGCCCGAGCGTGACTAATTGGGCTGCACCAGCAAAGACCATCGCTGACATTGCTACACTTTGCCAAAAATCTAACCCTGTCTCAACGGCCATGGAGCCTGCCAAGACTCCCCAAGGGATCACGGCAAGGTTAAGTGGGGCGGAATGAGCTGCGCCATCCATCATGGCTTTTTGCCAGCTGCGATTTTGCTTTGAATCCATATTAACTAATACCTATTTAAATCATGAGTCTGTAACGTGTCATTCATATTAAAGATATGAACTGGCAGCAGATAGAATAAAATTGCTCTTTTTAAGTAATTAGATGACGCACAAAGTTACCCGGTGTGACGCCTAATGATTGTTTAAAATGGCGTGTAAAATGGCTTTGATCAGAAAAACCACATAAATTCGAAACATCAGCAGGGGAATTGCCTGCTAATAACAGTTTTTTGGCTTTATGCAAACGAGCTTGAACCAAAAAGACATGAGGTGTTGTACCTGTTTGCAGTTTAAATTGCCTTAGAAAGTGCCATTGACTAAAGCCCGCTATTTGCGCTAATTCCGCTAAAGAATGTTCTTGCTCGCAGGTATTTATCATCAACTCGCAAATTTGTTCTATACACTGCTTTGCAGGGGTAATTTTAGTTAACTCTGTTTTAGTGCGGTTGTAGCGCAGAGTTAACCAACTTAAGGTAGAGAGCAGTAAGGTTTCTTTGAACAAGAGGTTTCCGGGTTGTAATAACAAATCGAAAAGTAACCGTAATTGGGTTGCCAGCCCCGCATCCTGTACGACAGCGACAGGAAACCAAGGTACGAGTCCTTGATTTTCAATTTTTAAATCAGTGGTAAGCTGAGAAAACATGTCAGGTGTAGGGTAAATTGCTTGATATGACCAACCATTTTCCATTGCAGACGAACCTGTGTGTATTTCATCAGCATTAACCAAAATAATATCACCTTTCGGTGCGTAGTGATTTTCACCTGTCCGAAAGAATTGTTGGGCACCATCTTCGATGACGCCAATACAGAAACCTTCGTGGCTATGACGAGAAAATTTCTGTTGGTGATATCGAGCTTTTATCATCTCAAGGCCATTTAGCTCTTGTAAATGAAAGTAGTTAGCGCTTTCCATGAGTTCCCTAAAAATGATTAAAGATAAAGTACTTTTTGTTTTAATTATCTAAAGTTTGTTAATTAAATGTGAGTTTAATATATTCATTACAATTGCTAAAAAATATCTAAGCTAAATTATTATTGTTGTTTGTTACCCTGTTTGGGGCACTAATAAGCTCTTATGTTATAACGCGAAATGAGAATCAAATCACCATCAACCTTTTTAATTTAAAACCTCCGTGTAATGCTTGTTTTTGTGTTTTTGTTAGAATATAACTCTATTAGGTGTGGTGTTTTTAGTTTGCTACTGACTTAGTGGTTTCGAGTGAATTTTAATTCTGAAATTGCAACTCAAGACAAAGCGCATCAACTGGCACCTTATAAAAAATAAGAATATAAATCCATATATTGATATATTATCTAGTGATATCTTTTATAAAAAAATAAAACCTGTATCATAATCACTATCAGGAATTAATGTGAATTTTTTGTTATAACTTTTATTGAGTTAGCGGGTTTCCTATGCTTGAAAATCTCGGTATTACAAACTTATGGACTTATCTTATCGGTGTGATTTTTATTACACTGGTACCAGGCCCTAATTCTTTATTTGTTTTAACTAGCAGTGCAAAGTATGGTGTAAAAAATGGTTATAAAGCCGCATTAGGGGTGTTTACAGGGGATGCTATATTGATTTTCCTATCCTTTCTTGGTGTTGCTTCATTAGTCAAAACATCACCAATCTTTTTTAGTGTGATTAAATACGCAGGTGCGGCTTATTTATTTTATTTAGGAATAAAAACACTGTATAGCGTGTTGCACAAAAAAGAAGGTGCACATGATGTTGATAGTATAATTTTAGAAACCAAAGGGACTTATAAAAAAGCAGTCTTTTTGAGTCTTCTAAACCCTAAAATGATTATTTTTTATGTATCGTTTTTTATACAGTTTATCGACCCTGCATACCCAAGTGCAGGTGTACCATTCTTTATTCTTGGTGTGATTTTAGAAACGTGCAGCATGATTTATTTATCATTATTGATTTTCGGCGCAGTGGCAGTGACAAACATGGTAAAACACAACAAGAAACTGTCAAAATTATCCAATAGCTGTATTGGGGCAGTGTTCTTAATGTTTGGGGCAAAATTAGCGTTAACCGCCTAAAAGAAAAAACATTCAAATATTAAATAGCCAGTGAGTTACTGGCTATTTTTTTATCTGTCTCAATGCCTAATGAACAATACCATTTTAACGCTTCATCACTGTCACTAGCTCATCATTTACTTCGCGCGGCTCCACGTCTTGCCATCCCATTTTTCGATAAAGCGCCTGCATATCTGGAGTGTATAGGTAAAGGCTTTCGTTTGTGAATTGGCGATAGTGCTGATAAAGCACCTCTATAAGCTGGCTTCCTATCTTTTTTCCTCGAGCAGATGGTACCGTTAAGACTTCCCCTAACCACCAAGTCGTTTGTTGAACATCCGGGAGTTCATGGCGAATTGTGCTGGCAGTTGCCAGTAATTGACCATCGTTGTCGATAAAACAAGAGAGAATTTGCGGCTTCTCGGCCATGCTTCGTTCAAGCAATCTTTGTTTTATCAGACCTATGTCGGCCCATGGTGTTAAATCAGCCCACTCTTGGTTCAATGCATGGCTAATTTGTTCAATTAATTGAGTATCCTGCTCAGTTACAATGACAAAACGCATGTTTTTAGCTCTCTCGTAACAGTAAATTGGGTAGTAGAGTATCTAGTTGCGTAAAAATCCGATGATAAATATCTCTAATCACCGCATTTTTGTTATCGTTATATTCTTTGATATTGCTGGCATCTACTACAGCAGCTAATTTAGCATTTGCATATTTTTCTCTATCGCAGGGGTGCTCAATTAACCAATCACGAAACAGTGAATGGCGAAAATGTTCAGGGCAATTAGGAGCAAAAATGTGTAAATTCACTTGTGGATCGCGCAATTTAAGCATGCGATGCTGATACCAAGAGGGCTCACGTACAGTAAGCTCAAAGCCAAGCTCTTCAAGGATTGGAATATAGCTTTTTTCGTCTGCTGGATCTGCCACAATCAGGTCTATATCGATAATCGGTTTGGCCGCTAAGTTAGGAACAGCTGTCGACCCTACATGGGAAATTTTAAGTGCTTTATCTTGTAGTGCTGAACAAATATGTTTTTGTTGCTGTTGATAAAGTGCAGCCCATTTCGGGTCATAAGGTACAACCTGAATTTGACTAGGAGCGGACTTTCCTTTCACCCACGGGTTTTCATTTGGGTCACCCTCACTAAAGTGCATGATTTGTTGTTTATAATCCGCTAAAGAGGAGGGCATAGTTTGTTCCTATTTAATTCATTCGTAGCGATAAATAATAAAGTAATTTCCTATCGCGATCGCGCTTTGAGTGCTTGCTTTGAACTTCAATTCTAGCGGGCGAATTTTTTTGAGGCAGCGACACAAAAAATAACCCCACAGGTTGATGCAATCATAAATGCATTAACGGTTTCATTGAGCAACCAAGCAGAAAGGAGCAAAGCAATAAATGGTTGTAATAGTTGTAATTGACCTACACCGGCAATACCCCCTTCAGCAAGACCTCGATACCAAAAAAAGAAACCGATTAGCATACTAAAGAGCGAAACATACACTAAGCCTAACCATGCTTTTGTTGGTACGTTTGAGAGGTTGTCTGGCCATAAGAACGCACACAGCAGTAGCATAATGGGTAATGAGATCACTAAAGCCCAGCAAATAACCTGCCAACTACCTAATTTTTTGGATAAAACAGCACCTTCAGCATAACCAAGCCCACATAGAAGTATCGCGGCTATCATATATAAATCGCCAACAAGTGTGCTTTTGCCACCTTGAAACAATGCGAAGCCGATTACAAATAAACTTCCTATTACAGAAAATAACCAAAACAGTTTGCGAGGCCGCTCGCGAGCTCGTAAAACAGCAAAAAATGCAGTTGCGAGGGGAAGCAATCCTATGAATACAATGGAATGCGCGGAACTGACATATTGCAAAGCAAGGGCAGACAGAAGCGGAAAACCAATCACTCCGCCAATGGCGACAATGAGCAATGGGATAAAATGTGTTTTATGCGGTATCTTTTGGCGTAAAAAAAGAAAAATAATTAATGAAAGCATACCTGCAATTACGGCACGAGCAGCGGTTAAAAAATCCGGCGAAAACCCTTCAATGGCAATTTTTGTTGCAGGTAAAGAACCACTAAAGATGACAACACCAATAAAGCCATTGACCCACCCTCGTGTTGTATTAGGCAGTGTTGTAATTGTTTGTTCCATAGGTTTCCTTAAAATTGATAAATAAGCGCCTTGAGTAAGAGAAAATTAATGTAGATAATCATGACAATCAAAAAATTGTCATAGGTACAATTTCATGTCACAGCCTCGTTACCAAAAGTACGTTGATAAAATTGCTGAAAAAATAATCAGCAGTGAGCTAAAACCTGGTACTCGCTTAGCGCCACATAGAATCTTTGCCAAGCAAGAGGGGATTTCATTAGTCACGGCATCTCGGGTTTACCGTGAGCTGATTGATAAAGGTTTAGTGAGCGGGGAAACGGGGCGAGGGACGTTTGTTCGAGACATTCAATTATTACCCACATTAAGCATTCAACATGATGTTGTGCCGGAAATGTTAGATTTAAATTTCAGTTACCCCATCGCTAAGGAACAAACAAAAATACTGCGAGAGTCATTAAGGGAATTGGCGGTTGGGGGGGATTTAGAGGGAATTCTCTATTACCAGCAGCATACGGGTAGGCATCATGAGCGGGTAATAGCCGCTAACTATTTAATGCAACAAGGGTTTAGTAATGTATCACCTGAAACACTCACTTTTGTAAGCGGAGCGCAGCATGGTTTAGCAACGATTGTTTTAGGTATGTTTAGTCCGGGGGATATTGTGGCGGTAGATGCCTTAACCTATCCAGGGTTTAAAGCATTAGCCAAACTGTATCACATTGATCTAGTGGCTATTCCAGCATTAAATGACGGGCCCGATCTAAACGCGTTAGATTTACTTTGCCAGAATCGAAAAGTTCGCGCGTATTACACCATGCCGACTCTGCATAACCCGCTGGGCTGGGTCATGCCACTATCCTCGCGAAAAATATTGTCGGGCATGGCGAAAAAACATGATTTTTTGCTAATTGAAGATGGTTCGTATGCATTTTTACACCGACCTGTCATTACTCCGTTGGCCATGTTAGCCCCAGAAAGAACCTTTTACATTGCGGGTTTCTCCAAAAATGTGGCGACAGGGTTACGAGTAGGAATTGTTTTATCACCTAAGCAATATATTGATAATATTGAGAAAATAATACGTATAACCACATGGAATACACCAGCATTAACAACTGCAATTATTTGTGATTGGCTAGTGAAAGGCGAAGTGGCAAAAATAGAACGCAATAAACGTCAAGACGCAAAAAATAGGCAAAAAATAGTCAGGCAGATTTTTGGTGACTTTCCTTACATAGCACATCCAAATAGCTATTTTATTTGGGTTCCATTACCTGAAGGTTTACGTTCTGAAGCGGTTGTTAGTCAGCTCAGTAAACATAATGTTGCAGTCAGCAGCGCTGGGTCTTATTCCACTTCAATTGCTGTTCCCCAAGCGATACGTGTTGCGGTAAGTACGGTTCCATATGAGGACCTCGCGGCGGCGTTAGAAACCATAAAATCAGTCATATTGTATATGATAGATTTAGAGTAGAGCACAATAATATTAATAGTTTTTATTATGTTAGCGTTTAATTAAGGTATTCAATTAGCATGAAGAGAGGGTAATTATGTTAAAACATCTCGTTGATATTGCGAAACAATATGCAAAGCCAGCGACATTTAATGGATACGTAGAGAGCGGGCATGTTGCTGCAGCGTTAGAAACAGATGACGGCAAAATTTATAGCGGTGTGAGTATCGATTCCGCATGCTCGTTGGGGTTTTGTGCAGAGCACGCGGCGGTTGCTGACATGCTAAAAGAAGGGCGTTCAGTCATCAAGGCGATTGTCGCTGTTGATGCATCGGGTTGCATTGTACCGCCTTGTGGGCGTTGTCGTGAGCTATTGAGCCAGTTATCAGAGCAAAATAAAAAAACGCTCGTTGGTGTAGATGAGAATACCCAAGTGACACTTGCTGAGCTGATGCCATATGACTGGAAAGCATCGCGTTGTTAAATATTGAAAAGAGTTATTATTGTATGAGTCATGAGATAAAACACTTTACGGCTACCGCAATGATCCGTAATGAAAAAGGTGAGTTTCTGCTCCATGAACATCCCAAACTGGGTTTCTGGTTACCACCGGGTGGGCATATTGAAGAAAATGAAGAACCCCAAGAGGCGTTATACCGTGAGGTACTAGAGGAAACTGGGTTATCTTGCAAAATTCTTAGCTGTGGTTACCCCTTTAAGACCTTAGTTGCCAATTCATCTCATACTCAATCATTACCATTGCCCATGGCTATCCTCAAAGAATTCATTGCGGATAAGAAAAAAGGCGACCATTGGCATATTGATATGGTGTATTTATGCGAATTAACGGCACCAGAACAGCCACCTTTTTCGCCATTTAGTTGGGTGTCTTTTCAACAATTAACTGACTTAAATATTCCAAAAGATGTGATTGAATTGGCTCAAATGGTAAATGAATATTATCAGGTCATTGATAAGGTCTAATTCACATTAAAGAATAATAGGGATAGCCCCAATATTATGAGTAATGCTCCGATAATTTTATCCATTACGGCTTGATAACTCAGTACCTTATTGCGTACTGAGGGGGAGGCGAAAAATAACGCGATTAAGCTAAACCAAATTAAGTGCACCAATGAGATAAACACCCCATAGCCAAGGTTGAGCCAAGTTGAATTTCCAGCTTGAATAACTTGGCTGTAGACAGAAACGACGAAAAACATCGTTTTTGGGTTAAGCGCATTGGTTAAAAAGCCTATTTTGAATGCGTTAAAATGTGAAATTGGCTGCGAAGTTGTGCTATCAGTGCCTATTTTTAGTTTTATTAATAAATGACTTAATACCGATATAAACCAAATAAAAAACGCCCATTAACTTAACCGCTAAAAATAATGTACTTGAGCTCATAATTATTAGCGTGATACCAAAAATGGTGTAGAACACATGCACTTGGACGCCAATTGCAATGCCTAATGCGCATAATAAACCCGTTTTTATGCCATAGGTGTAGCTTTGCCGAGTCACCATCGCAAAGTCAGGCCCTGGGCTAATTACGGCAAGGATTGTAATCGTTGCTACCGCAAGAATTTCATTCATTTAAGCATCCTAAAGAGTTATAAAAACTGACAGTAATGGCTATGGTTATGATTATTCTGAACTATTTAATATTTTTATTATCAATAGATTGCATGAAGTTAAAAAGCGATTTATTCTGACTTAAACCTGTTACTTTTCGTTACCTATATGAAACTACCTCCGTTATCGACATTACGCTTCTTTGATATCGCAGCTAAAGCAGGCAGCTTTGTTAAAGCCGCACAAGAATTGAACGTCACGCACAGCGCAATCAGCCGGCAAATTCGCCTATTGGAAGAGCACCTTGGCGTGGAATTGTTTGAGCGGCGAAATCGTGCCGTTTTTTTAACACCAGAAGGCCAACTGCTTCTACAGACGACCCGTGGGATGTTTGAGCAGTTAAGCGAAGTGGTTGAGCAGATAAAAACAAACGCAGCACCCGATGTGGTGAGCTTGTCTTGTGAGCCAACGATTGCCATGAAGTGGTTAATCCCGCGTTTAACCGACTTTTATCAACGATATCCCCACATTACGGTTCATCTTGTTGCGGCTGGAGGTGTCATTGATTTTGCGAAGACACACGTTGATCTCGCACTAAGGCGTAATGATTTTTCATGGGGCGGGCAAATACATGCCATGAAGGTATGTTCAGAGCAAATGGGGGCAGTATCACTGCGTTCAGGTGGTTCGATGATGCTACCACTATTGGTAAGTGTATCGCGTCCTGATGCATGGAAAACATGGCAGCAGAAAAGCGGGGTGGATTTAACAGGCTGCAAATATGTGACTTATGAACACTTCTATTTATGTATTCAAGCGGCATTGGCGGGGCAAGGTACAGCGTTAGCATCATTTCTTATGGTAATCGATGAAATTCAATCTGGGCAGCTTCAGCCCTCGGGGGGCTTTATTCCCGATGGTTCAGCGTATTATTTACTTTCGCCAAAGCCCCTCGAAACACACCGTGCAGCCGCAATTTTTGCAGATTGGCTGATTGAGCAAATCAATATCAGTATTGATTACATTAATAACAGATAGGGTTTTCATCAAAAATCTAATGATTGTTCATTAATACAGCGAACTTCACTGTAATATAAAGATTTTATGACATAACTTTCTCCGTGCGTGCTATATTTCTCTGCTAGGTATGGTGTCTTACGTTGGAGCAGATAATGAGCAAAGTACGGGTAGGTGTAATTTTTGGTGGGAAATCGACAGAGCATGAAGTTTCTCTGCAATCAGCTAAAAATATTATAAATGGCCTCGATAGGCATAAGTTTGATGTATGCCTTTTCGGTATCAATAAAGAAGGTCAATGGCACGAATATAATGAAGCCGATTTTCTGATACATGGGGACGACCCATCTCGCATTGCACTCAATACACCCAAACGTAGTATTGCACTTGTTCCGGGAAGAACCCACGAACAATTTATCTCCCTAGAAGATGCAAAACCATTGCCACAAATTGATGTTATTTTCCCTATTGTTCACGGTAACTTAGGTGAGGATGGCTCATTACAAGGTTTATTGCGTATGGCGAATTTACCGTTTGTGGGTCCGGGAGTGTTAGGTTCGTCGGCCTGTATGGATAAAGACGTAACTAAACGATTACTTAGAGATGCAGGCTTAAATATTGCCCCATTTATTACCGTACTCAAGAATCAACGTGCGACAACAGAATATGAAGCAACAGTCGCTCTCCTAGGCTTACCACTGTTTATTAAACCTGCTAACCAAGGCTCGTCGGTTGGGATCAGCAAAGTTAATAATGCATCAGAATTTGAAGCTGCATTAGACTTTGCTTTCTTATTCGATACTAAAGTTCTGATTGAAAGCGCAGTAAAAGGGCGTGAGATTGAGTGTGCGGTATTGGGTAACGACGAGCCGCTTGCCAGCCCTTGTGGTGAAATCGTTCTGCACGATAGCTTTTATGCATACCACACCAAGTATATTGATGAAAATGGTGCTTCTGTTGTGGCACCAGCACAGTTAGATGAAGCGGTAAGTGACAAGATCCGTGAGATAGCATTATCTGCATACCGTGCATTAAATTGTAGCGGTATGTCCCGTGTTGATGTCTTTCTAACAGAAAATAATGATGTAGTTATTAACGAAATCAATACATTGCCTGGTTTCACGAATATCAGTATGTATCCAAAACTGTGGCAACAAGGCGGTATGACATACCAACAGCTAATCAGCCGCTTAATTGAATTAGGGATTGAAAAATACCAACAAACCGCCATGCTGAAAACGGCATGTGATGAAATTTAGTGACTAAGCCATTGTATCTCGGTAGCCTTTATGGCTACTGAGATTATCTTTCACCACCATAAATAAACTTATCCTTTAGCCGCAACCTGCGCTTTCATCTGCTGTAAAAATAAATGCATTTCTTTTGGTGATGTAAGTCGAACGAATTGAATATGGCGTAAGTTGATATTTGCCATATGTTTTAGGTTTCTTTCCTTATTTGGATAGTAAGTCTTCAGTAACCACAAAATAATCGAATTACGACTGAAAAAGGAATTTTTCCAGCTTTCTTTATTACCCGTATTTTCCCACAGCTCTTGCCCTGAACGAATGCGAGACACCGTACGCACAACAGATTGGTATAAGGTTCGAGGCAACGAATAATCCAACCAAATAACCATATCGACATCTTTCCATTTGATGGGTTGTGTCCGCGTGTAGTTTCCATCAAGCACCCACCCAGATACAGCATCAGTTAATGCTGTATTGAGCTTTTGGTTAAGCGCCTCATCAGTAGAACCTTGCCAATTTGCTAGCCAATATAGGCTATCCAACTCAATAGCTGGTACGTTTAGCAGTAATGCAAGTCGCCGACAGAGTGTGCTTTTACCACTGCCGCTGGTACCAATAATATTAATTTTCATATGCTAACTGTCAGATATATTTGTGATAAATACGCAGAGATGGTCGACTTAATGGCGCTGATAATTGCCACCCACAGCGGATGAGTAAACTATCCGCCACGGTAGTCGCACAGAAAATATGGGG
The DNA here is from genome assembly GCF_058245955.1 of Providencia sp. UF-224. Lineage (NCBI taxonomy): Bacteria > Pseudomonadati > Pseudomonadota > Gammaproteobacteria > Enterobacterales > Morganellaceae > Providencia > Providencia sp. UF-224. Next base: position 140,699 of record NZ_JBSICC010000004.1, read on the forward strand.
GTATTGCCGTTTATCAATAATCAACTCAAGTTGTTCAAATAAATATTGTCCAAGACCTTGATTGCGTTTCTCAGGAATAACAAAAGCGGCACCAACCCATGGGAATGCGGGATTATTTGGTAAAAAACGTTCACTTTTCAGCGCAATAAAACCACAGGGTTGATTGTTTTCAAAGGCGACGATCCCCATACCAACCCCTGCGCGCTGGCGATATGCAGCAATATCTTGCCAAACATCGCCATTACCTGAATAGCCATAGTGAGAAGGCCACTCCTGCAGGAACCATTGTGCAATTAATGGTTCCAATTCAGGGATATCGTGCAAATAACGCCAGTGACGTAAATTATTTACACCAGACATAATTGATATAGCGGAATAAGGGTTCAAAACCAAATTTTTTGTATAAATCAAACCCAGCTTCAGATGCATCTAAGAAACAGTGCTCGACACCTTGCTGGCGGCAAAATGCTAGCGCATAATCAATGAGTTGCGAAGCATAGCCATGACCTTGGTGACGAGGTTCGGTACCAATATCATCAAAACGCGCAAGGGTTCCTTCAATTGTGACTGTCATGGAGGTTGCGGGTTCACCATTGACGAGTAACACAAGGTGAAACTGGGGAGCGCCTTGCTGTAGTGCATCTTCATGATAACGCACATATTCCTGGATAACCTGATCGTGTTCTTCAGACAGGTAGAATGCAGAAACCAGTGGCTTTGCCCACAATGACAAATCATGGTTGGCTAAAACAATATCCACTTGGTTATCAGGTAGTGCAACTTCATTTTGCTTCGCTAAAGTTAACGCCATAGCAGTCGTGACACTGTCACGTTTATACCCTAATGATTCAGCTTCATTAACCACCTGAGGGAGCATTTCTTCAGGGATCACTAACGTATGATTTTTCTTCTGCGAAACAAACAGGTTGTGAGCCTGCATAAATGCGTGGCTAGTAGAGTCAGGTTGCAAATAGATGAAGTTAAACGCCGGCGAGTTAAGTGGCGTTAAATAACAAATTGTATGTTGTGCAATCTGGATACTATGTTCACAAATAGATGTCCAAAACGTTTTTTCAATCGATTGATAATGTCTTAAATAGTACAACGGAATATTCATTTGTCAGTTACCTGATGCAAAACGAGTTAATCGATATGGGCTAAGTGTAGCTTGTTCTATTCCATGCAAAATTTCATCTTGAGCCAATTGGCATATCAACGGCGCTAGTGTAATCGCAGCGTGCATACTGATAATATATAAACCTTCGAAATCAGCAACTTTTCCGACAATTGGCATCTCATCTTTAGGCATAGGTCTCATTCCGATGAAAGCTTTTTCAAGATTTAACGTATCACTACCTATAAATGAATTTTTGATAACGGTAAGGGCGTTTTGTGCGATACAGTCTGCACTGTGTTCCGGTTTATCACTAATGTAATCTTCAGCACACAGTATTTTGCTTGCAGAAACAGGGCGTAGTTCCATTTCTGGGGTTGATATGATGTGTTGCACCAATTGTTCGCCATTTGGAGCATTAATGTGCACAATAATGGACGGTGAAGCGCTAACTGGGAGCTCGACACCAACTGAACCGATGAGTGTGGTGGCATCAACGCCAGCGGTAATCACTGTTTGATCGGCTAAAAATGTGCCGTGATTGGATATGACACCTAAAATTCGGCGACCTTCTTGGATGAGGGAAAGCACTTCGTGTTCGGGTAAGTAGGTAACGCCTTGCTCAATAGCCAGTTTCAGCAGCGTTTGTGTACCGTAAACAGGATCTATACTTCCCTCATCAGGGCAAAAAGCAGCAAGGGTTGGGAGCGACCGCAAATTTGGCTCCATTTCCTGTAATGCATCTTTATCTAACGCCTTGACATTAAAATTATTTTTCTGATGGTCATCAATAAATGATGCTGTCGCTGCTTCGCTATCTTGCCAACTAATTGCACCAGACCATTGGATATTTAACTGGCCTTGCGTGTATTCGTCGAGAGAACGCCATTCGGCGAGTGCTTGCTTACGAAGCAGGCTATACGCATCAGGGCGGCCGTAAGATACGTTTAGCCAAGCAAATGCGTGTTGGGTAACACCTTGGCCAGCATGGTTTTTGTCTAATAAAATAACGCGTTGATTTGTATGCTTGGATAAATACCACGCAAGAGTGGTGCCAACAAAACCTGCGCCCACGATAATAATCGTTTTTTTCGTTGTCAAATCCATGGGTTACCTGTCTAAGAATATCAATTACAATGACTATCTTAATGTGTTATGACATTTATATACACAAACATTATTGGTTAGCGCATTATTATTCCTATAGTAAATATATGAAGTCACAATTTAGAGGGAAAAATGAAGTATATTTTTGAGCAAGTGAATGTTTTTTCAGCAACAAAATTAGATGGCAACCCACTGGCTGTTGTCGTAGGGGCTGATAACCTGACGGATGCTCAAATGAGTAAATTCGCAAAATGGACCAATTTAAGCGAAACCGTTTTTCTACTACAGCCAACAACACCAGAAGCAGACTACCGAGTGCGAATTTTTACGGTGGAAGGTGAGTTACCTTTTGCAGGACACCCAACTTTGGGAAGTTGTTTTGTGTGGCAACAAACTTACGGGCAGCAGCAGAAAACATCGATAGTTCAAGAGTGTAAAGCAGGGTTAATTTCGCTTAAAAAGGTGAGTGACCGATTGGCATTTAAGGCGCCACCGCTTATTCGTAGTGGTGAAATTGAGCAAAGTGACAAACTAAAGGTGTTTAAAGGACTGGGTATTACGGAAAACGATGTTGTAGACAGTAATTGGGTCGCAAATGGCCCTAATTGGATGGGGATCCAGCTCAAATCGGTCGATAAATTATTGAGTATTAAACCCGACTATTTTCAACTTAAGGGCTATGATATTGGCCTGTGCGCAATTTATCCTGAGGGTAAAGATAAGCAGCTCGAAGTAAGGGTTTTTTGTGGCACAAGTGCAGTAGAAGACCCTGTGACAGGGAGCTTTAACGCAGGTGCAGCGCAGTGGTTGATCCCTCAAGGGAAGTTGCCAAAGCAATACATTGTTGGCCAAGGGCAGTGTGTATATGGCGAAGGGCGAGTGTATGTGAGTGCGGATGATGAGGGTATTTGGATTGCAGGAGATGTGATCAACTGCATTAGTGGGACTATTGAATTATAGCTATTCGATAATCATAAGGTTGCTAATAAAATGCAACCTTATGATGTTGATGAAATTAAACGCGAATAAAACGGGTAACGAATGCAATAAACACTAATAATACGGAAATCATTAAAAGTGCAGTCGCTAACGTTAATTGGAAAGCCACAAAGCCAATGACCGCAGGTCCCGCTAAGATCCCTAAGTAACCCAATGTTGAAATCGCAGGCACAGCCAAGGCTTCTGGCATTGTGTTCTGTTTGCCAACCGCAGAAAACATCACGGGAACGATATTCGATGAACCCGCACCCACTAATGCGAAACCAACAATGGCAAGGACTAGAGAAGGGGAAAGAACCGCGATGACAAAACCAAGGCAAGCCAGCAACGCGCCTAAAAAGACCACGCGAGCAGAGCCTACTCGCATCACAATTTTATCGCCTAATAATCGGCCAATGGTCATTGTTGTCGCGAAAGCCGCAAAGCCAAGACCACCTAGCGTTTCTTTGAGACCGTGGTGCTCGATTAAGAATACGGCACCCCAATCCAGCACGGCGCCTTCCGCTAGGAACACCGCAAAACAGACAATACCAATCACCAAAACAATCCCTTTGGGAATGGCAATCAGTGGGCCTGTTGGGGCATTTGCATAAGTAATTAAACCGTTATAGCAGATGGCTAATAAAACTAACGCAATAACGGACACAAAAATAGACGCTAAAGTGGCTGATACCCCTAAGAGCAGAACTAAGCTCATGGTGCCAGCACCGGCAATTCCCCCCACACTGTAGAACCCGTGAAAGCCTGACATAATGGGTTTGTCCGAGGACTTTTCGACAATCACGGCTTGCACATTCATTGCACAGTCAGTCAGACCAATAAAAATACCGAACAACAATAAGCCTGCAATCAAAAAACTGATGCTAGAAAGTGACGATAAAACAGGGAAAAGCAAGCAAAAACCAATGGTTGCAATAACCATCAAGCGACGACAACCATACTTGGCGGCTAACGCACCTGTCACTGGCATGGCTACAAGCGCACCACCACCAAAGCAAAGTAGTAACATACCAAGTGTTGCATCATTCGCCCCTGTATTGACTTTGACATAGGGAACGATAGCAGCCCAAGCTGCGGTAACAAAACCAGCAATAAAAAAGATAATGCGCGTAGATACTTGCTCCCTTTTTGCAGGCGCTAAGTGAATATTCGCATTGAGTTGTTGAGTAGATTGCATTTTTTATAATACTTTTTTAAATGATAAATTAACTACCTGAATTTAAGATAGCCAGAACGCGCTCATGAAGGATTGGGCAACCCGTTGCGACGACAGCTCCACCTGATTCTGCGCGCCTTCCTTCAAGTGTGGTGACCATTCCACCCGCTTGCTCTATAATAGGGATTAATGGAACAATATCATAAGGTTCCAGTGCGAATTCGACACAAATATCAATTCTTCCTGCTGCGAGCATGGCCATTCCATAACATTCTCCCCCATAACGCGTCATTAAAACACGTTCATCAAGTGCCTTAAAGTGAATATCAGGCCGAGCGGATATTGGCTCTGGAGATGTCGTATGTAATATAGCATGTTCTAATTTAACGTTTTTTCGAGTGGCTAAACGAAAATGCCCATGTGGACTACTCGTCCAACTGCCATGTTGATCTGCCCAAAAGCGTTCCCCAATAAAAGGTTGGCTCATGATACCCATCACCGCTTTTCCGTGTTCCGTTAGGCCAATTAAGTTAGCCCAAAGGGGGATGCCGCAGAGAAAAGGGCGAGTGCCATCTATCGGGTCGAGCACCCACTGAATATCGCCTTCCCCCGTAATGCCATACTCTTCACCCATAATAGAGTGAGTTGGATAGGTTTGGGTGATGTGTTCGCGCATTGCTTTCTCAGCCAGCTTGTCTGCTTGCGTGACGGGGTCAAAACGATAATTAGCCTTTGGCTTGTTTTCAACCACACTGAGCTCATTAGTGCGGTAATAATCGAGAGAGATTTTCCCCGCAATATTTGCGAGTTCATGTAAAAAGAAGCTGTCAGGTAGGGGTAAGTTGTTCATATCTTCTTCCTTATTACGTTATAACGAGGGTATTGACATAATATTGTGCTCGATTATGATCATTTAAAAATAATCATGAGGTACTATATGCTCGATTATGCCGCTTTTCCAGAGCAAAGACAAAATAAAATTCGCCAATTGCTACGTGAGCAAGGGCGAGTGATTTGCACTATTCTTGCCCGTGACATGCAGGTTTCTGAACATACAATTCGTAGGGATTTAAATGAATTAGCACAAGAGGGCATCTGCCGTCGAGTTCATGGCGGGGCAGTGAGTATGTTAGATGAGCTTGGCTCGTTCGAGCAAAGAATCGAGCAGAATCAAGCGGAAAAAATCAAAATCGCACAGGCCTGTAGTTTATTAATTAAACAAGGTGCATGTGTGTTTATTGATACAGGTTCGACGAATTTAGAAATTGCTCGCAATTTACCTGCACATATTGCGTTTACGGTGGTGACAAATTCCCCTTCCATTGCGCTTGAATCCATGAAGAGGCCTCTTTGCGAAGTGATTTTAATTGGTGGAAAGTTGAATCGTGAAATTGGAGCCAGTATTGATACGTCCGCTGCTAATCAAATTAACCATATTCATTTTGACCAATGTTTTATTGGTGGCTGCGCCTTAGATCCGCAAATGGGCGTGACTATCTTTGATTATGAAGAGGCGGAGTTTAAAAAAGTGCTTATTCAGCGCAGTAACCAAGTCATTATGGGGGTTACCGCAGATAAGCTACCGGGTGTTGCCCGTTACACAATTGCAAGCTGCGATCAAATATCTATTTTGGTGATGGATAAAAATTTGAATCCAAATATCGTTGAATTATTTGCAGATACTTCGCTAAAAATAGTGATGGCCAGCTAGCCAATGAAGCATTATACGCACCAACTTAATCACCTTGTTTAATATAATGACGAATAAAAATAACCCATGGCTTTCCCTATGACAATTAAACTGACTTCACTTTTAATTTCTTTATGTTCATTTGGTGTACTCGCTGAATCTACCCCATATAAAAAACAAACTCTGCTCAATGATGGTAAAGAAATTGATTATTATGTCATTCAAAAAGGTGACAAAAAATCGCAGGATTTGCTGGTCTTATTACAGGGCTCAGATTGCAAAAGTGTGGTCAATAACCCTAACATGGTGAAAAACTTTGGGGCTGTTTTTCCCAATAACGATATTTTGTTGGTTGAAAAAACAGGGATAAATAGCGAAGTCGGCGCAGATGGTGAAGAAGCGTCAGAGGAAGAATGCCCTGTGGCGTATATGTCACAAGATTCCCCAATTGAGCGAGCTGATAATTATGCTGCGGTTTTAAAACAACTCAAAAAAGATTACCAACATATTGTCTTATTAGGCGGCAGTGAAGGGGCATTAGTCACCCATTTAATTGCGGGCAAAGGTGATTTTATTTCTGCATCTATTGCGTTGAATGTGGGGGGGCAATATTTTATTGATGATGTACTTTATAGCATCAAAAATAATACCCCAACTGACGAAGTCGCTAATTCATTAGAGGGCTTTAATCAATTTGCACAAGTCGCGAAACAAAAACAATTAAATAATGACCAGTTTATCAGCGGACATGGGCCACGTTGGTGGTATGAAATGCTGACGATTGATAACTTGAAGTTGGTGCAGGCAATTAAAACGCCACATTTGGTTATTCAAACGATGGCTGATACGAATGTTGATGCTTACAGTACAGAAAGAATGATGAGCCAAGCGAATAACCCATCAGTGAGTTTTAAAAAATATGAAAATCTGGATCATTTCTTTAAAGATAATCAAGGGAAAATGCACACTGAGATGATTGTGAAAGATATTCAAAACTGGTACAGCAATGCGGAATTAAAATAGATAACTGAATACAAGGTTTTTGCCTGTGGATATACTGGGTTTTATGGTGACATTGCTTCCAATCATTGTTTCTCCAGGAGCAAGCTTTGCAATCGCCCTGAATAGTACGTTAACACAAGGAATGAAAGGGCTACTTATTCCAATTATTGGGACTGGGTTAGGGATAATGACGCATGGTTTATTAGTTGGTTTTGGCTTGACTAAAATCCTCGCCTCTTATCCATGGGTAATGCGTTCAATCGGCATTTTAGGAACTTTATATTTAGTCTATTTGTCTATCACATTAATCAATACAGGGTTAAAGGCGGGGAAAAGTACAGCAAATAACACGATGAGAACAGTTACGGTTAAAGATGCTTATTTAGCTAATTTGCTAAACCCTAAGGCAATTATTTTATATTTAGTGGTAGTCTCTAACTTTGTCGGTAAAGCTCCGTCCTTAATGAGCTTTCTTGCCTTATCCAGCATTCATGTATTAATGATGGCGGCTTGGTTGGCAATATCATGTGGAAGCCTTATCTTCTTTTCCTCATCTATTCAAATTAACACACTGAGAAAATATATTAATATTGGTGGGGGCATATTGCTGTTGATAATTACACTTGTGCCTTACTTGTTTTAGATAGCGTGTACCTTATGGCTTAGATACACGCTAAATATTTATTTAGCAATAAAACTAAAGAAGCTAAAAATAGGTTCAAACCCCAGTTTTTTGTAGATTGAAAGCCCATCAGATGAGGCTTCTAATACACACTGTTCAATACCTTGCTGATTGCAAACAGTTAATGCGTACCTGATAAGTTTTGTCGCAAATCCTTTTCCCTGAAACTGAATGTCTGTGCCAATATCATCCAGCCGCGCATTTTTATTATTTATTGTTAAAGTTAAGGTCGATACAGGTTGTTCATCGGTATATAAGACAAAATGCATCATATTGACGTGTTTATCCAAAGCTCTTTGATGGTAACGAACATATTCATTAATGACGGTGTTGTCTTCTTCCTCAATATCTGAATCTACAGGAAATGCGGTAATCAATGGTTGTGCCCAATCATTCAGCTGCTTATCACATTGTTTAATTTGATAGCCAACTTCAGGTGACAATGGTTCTTTAAATAAAGATAGCGCTGAGGTTGGTAAAATCATGGCCGTTGATTCACCGTCCGCAATTAAACCCCGTTTCTTGATTTCGCGTTCAAAATGGTTTAATTCGTGTTGATGAACAACTAATACATAAGGTTTAGATTGCTGCTTAAAGACAGTTTCCGCTTGTTCAAATTCGCTTAGACTAGCGCCCTGATGAAGATAAATAAAATTAAAAATAGGTAAGTTGAGTTCAGAAAAATAGGCGATAGTATTTTCACTCACCTTTAAAACCTCTGAACAAATAGCAGACCAAAAATGGCCTTCTTGTTGATAAAATAGGGCTTCGTTATTATTCATTATTGATATCCAATTGGGTTTTAATCATATCCAAGCATGATTGTATAGAAAAAATTTCTACAACAGTAGAATGGCGATAAATGACAGCACGAAAACAACCATTTGGTTGCATTTTGACGACGTTATAAGAAAATGTGTTTATAAATAGACGTTTTAACAAAACTAGGGACAAATTATGAACGATGCACCAGATACAATTACGTTTTTTGAGCGGTTACTGCCTTTAGTGGTGTCCGGGAAAAAAGTGATCACAATTCGTGATAAAAGCGAAAGTCACTACGTACCGGGTTCGACAGTTAAGGTCTATGCCCTTGAAACAGGGAAATATTACACCGAAATTGAAATACTTTCTGTGGAGCCTATTTTCTATGATGATATTTCTGAGTATCACGCAGAACAAGAAGCAATGACATTAGATACCTTGAAAAAGTTAATCAAAGAAATTTACCCGACTGAGCAATCTTTATATGTGATTACTTATCGGTTGGTAAATTAACCATACATTCTTTTAGCAATTTGAATAAATGCCTTTGTGGCAGGTGACAGCTGGCTTTCATCATTAACAGCAAAGGCAATATTTCTTTTAACGGGGGGATTTAGCGGTTTGACCACAATATTTTGAATGTAATCAGGAATAGCCAGTTGCGCGACAATTGAAACAGCGTCGCCTCGAGCGACTAAAGCAAATGTGCTCAGTAATTGCCGTGTTTTAAATTGTATTTTAGGCGTCAGCTTTTGTGCATGAAATAAATCTAACACTAATTTTCCTGATCCAGCCTGCGTTAAATTAAACGGGTATTCACATAATTCTTTCAATGAAATACTTGGCTGATTTGCCAATGGATGGTCTAGAGGGAGAATCGCTACCATTTGGTCATCTTTTACTTTAAAGGTATCAAACCGTTCATCAGGTAACACAACCACACCAATATCAATACGTTTTTCCTGTAACCACTGAGTCACCGTTTCGTCATCGCCCTCATCAACCACAATATTAATCAACGGATATTTTTCACGAAATTGAGCTAAAATGGGGGGCAACAAATTTAAAGATGACCCTGGGCCAAAAGAACCAATCCTTAAAATACCCGCTTTTAATCCATTCGATGCCAGAGCCTCTTGTTTCATAGATTCTTGGATATTCAACATATGGTGTGAACGCAACAACAATGTTTTGCCTATTTCAGTTAAGGTTGTTTGATTTTGTTCACGAGTAAATAACATGACGTTGAGGTCTTTTTCTAATGATTTTATTGCATGAGAAACCGCTGACTGGGAAATATTCAATTTCATCGCCGCTAATGTAAAGCTTCTTAATTCAGCCACGGTGGTAAAGACTTCAAGTTGTGTGAGTGTCATGAGTAAAAGCTCATTAGTGTATGATATTGAATTAGCCTTAGCTTATCAGTGAGACGGTAATTAACAAGGTTTTTATCTTTATCACTGAGAAAACAAAATGCAAAACACAGTAACAATAACCAAAAAGAGACCACTGAATATTATCATCATGCAAATGGTGCTTGTTTCCGTTATTTGGGGCGGTACATTTATTGCAGGCAGGGTCATTCAACCTGAAATTCCCCCCTTATTGTCAGCGACATTACGCTTTCTTTTTGCCAGCTTCTCATTAATTTTAGTGCTGTTTTTGGGGCGTATTGGCTGGAAATGTATTTCAATGAAGCAGTTATACCAAATTATGGTATTAGGTGGGAGTGGGGTATTTATTTATCAAATTTTATTTTTCTATGGTTTACAAATTATACCCGCGTCACGTGCAGCTTTATTAGTCGCGATTAACCCTGCGATGATTGCCTTAATTTCATTTATTTTATGGAAAGAGAAAATTTCAATTAAAAAAGGCTGTGGGATAAGTTTGTGTGTGATAGGTGCGGTTATTTTGCTATCAGATAAAGCGCCAAATACAGATGATTTTATGGTCAATAAAGGTGATTTAGCTATCTTAGGTTGTGTGATTAGCTGGGGGATATATACGGTCGCAGGTAAAAATGTGATCCAAGAAATAGGGGCATTACACACAGTAACGTATGCGGTTTTATTTGGCACTATATTGTTAATTTTCACTTCTATTTATGCAGAAGAAATCAATTTTGAGGCACTATCTTTGTTATCAGTGGGTGACTTAGTCAGTTTAAGTTATTTAGGTATCTTAGGGTCGGCTATTGCTTATGTATGGTATTACCAAGGTGTTTCGCAGTTAGGAGTTGCGGGAGCTGGATCATTTATTGCACTTAATCCGTTAAGTGCAGTTATTATTGGAACGATTTTTCTGAATGAAAAAATGAGCTCAATGATCATTTTGGGAGGGGGACTTATTATCCTAGGGATCATGATAACGAATAAGAAACAGACACAGCAAAATAGCGCTTAGTGATATATTATTTTATAAGCCACCCTAAAGGGTTTTGTACATAATGTATTCAATGGTTTGTTGTGACTCGGTTTTAAATAAAATCTCCTTGAGGATTTTTAACCCATTAGATTGATACAACTGGATAGCTCGCGAATTGCTGGCGAGCACGTCCAACCAGAGTATATCTGAGCTTTTATTGATGGCGATGTCTTCAATCAGTTTAAAGGTTAACTTCCCATAACCTTTTCCTGTCGCTGCAGGCAAGAAATAGAGCTTATTTAACAATGTGCCAGCCATCTGGGTATCGGGTATCTCTTCTTGGTGTGTCAATTTCACTAACCCGACAGGGAACTCTGATTCAATAACATACCACTCTATGTTTGGCTGACTTATATCATGGATGATTTTATCGGTACTATATTCCTGATTTAGGTATTCAAATAATTCATCTTTACTATTCCAAAGTGCAGCAAAGTGGTGCATATAACTCTGCATACCAATTTCATAAAGTGCTAATGCATCTTGTTCACGAGCTAATCTGAGAGTGATTGGTATTGATGTCATTATGTTATCGCCTCTTTGTGCCAATGTATCGATTCGGTGGGTTGATACCCATAATATAAAAATGCTATCAGCGTATTTTTGATACAACAAATATAATGAAAATAGTTGGCAAAAGAAAAGGGCAAAAATGCCCTTTATAGAAGATAAACGGGATTGATTAAATTGTTTGGCTAATATCTGAATAAGCAAATAAGGCTTGTGCGCCGCCCGTATGGATAAATAGCACTGGCGTTTTTTCAGCTGAGTTTTCTAAGTAGTCGATTAAGCCTGCCATTGCTTTTCCTGTATAAACGGGATCCAGTAAAATACCTTCTTGCTGAGCAAGAAGCTTTATGGCAGCAAGGCCTTGCTGGTTAGGCATACCATACATAGGCGCAAAAAAATTATCCCATAATATGACGTCAGGCACTTGATGCAATTTTAATAATTGGGCTAATTCATTCTGTAATTTTTCAACTTTAGGGGCTTGGTCTTGTTGTTTTCGTGAGACGGTTACGCCAATGAGCTGGCTTTGCGGTAACAATTCTTGCAAACCAATAGCCAGACCTGCATGAGTGCCTGCACTACCTGAAGCAACAATAATTTTATCAAACTCAATGTGTTCTGGTTTCTGCTCGGCAATTTCTACCGCGCATTGGATATACCCCAAAGCACCTAAAGCGTTTGATCCACCCACAGGGACGATATAGGCATCATGCAGTGACAGCGACTCAATCAGTGCTTCCATTTGGGCTTGCGGGTCGGTTAGTTCTTCACACATAACACAGCGCGCCCCAAATAAATCTGTCAGTAATTTATTACCATTATGCAGAAAATTTGTGTCATTGCTTTGGATTGGGTTTTCTAATAAAGCAACACATTCTAAGCCATACATGGCAGCAACGGCGGCAGTTTGCCTAACATGATTTGACTGGATTGCGCCAGCTGTAACAATAATCTTTACATTTTTTGCTAATGCATCAGCCATTAGAAATTCAAGTTTACGTAACTTATTCCCACCCATTGCCAGAGGTGTCATGTCATCGCGCTTAATATAAATTTCGCGGCCAAATTTTTTTGACAAGTTATTAAGCCGGTGAAGTGGTGTTGAGGTTTTTAATAAATCAACTTTTTCGAATTGGCGTAATGTTTGTTGAATTGACATTTAAACTCTCTTCTTATTAATAGGTAAAACCAAGATACAGGTAAATAGCAAGCACCACACTGGCGGTTACGAGTGCATATGGCATTTGCGTGCGAATATGTTCAATATGCTCACAATCGGTTGCCATTGAGGCCACAATAGCATCGGCAGATATAGGAGAGGTCATATCACCAAATATTGAGCCCGATATTGCAGCACCAATCATATACTCTACAGGCATTCCTACCGATAAACCTAATTGCACACCAATGGGGATCATAATTGCAAATGTTCCCCAAGATGTTCCCGTTGCTAAAGACATAATGGCGCTAATAATAAAGATAAAACCAATGGAAAAACCAGGGGCCATAACGCCTTGAGTAACTTCAGCAATATAAGCACCAGTATTGAGCTCCGCGGAAACGTCGCCCATTAAAAATGCCAAAATCATGATAGAGCTTATTTTTAGCATATTGGCATAACCGATAAATAGCTCTTTAAAAAAGCTATCGATATTTAGTAGGCGGCGACCAATAAACCAACAAAATGATACAGCAGTACCGAACATAACCCCCCAGTAAACAGAGGTTGAGCCGCTGCCTTTACTAAAATCACCGTCGCCAGTGATATAGAGTGCAACAGGAACCATTAAAACGGTAGATAAAATAGGAATAAAGAAGTTTAACGAAGAATGTGCATTCGGATGATCAATGACGTCTTCTTCATTGTCTTGAGTGTTTGATGTAGAAATATTTCCAGCAATAAACGCTTGTTGATATTTATCTTCCGCTTTTTTCATCGGCCCCCATGAAAAGTTAGTGAAGACGTAAATTAAAATCGTACCAAGGGATAACCAAGCCATCAGGTTATAACCAATCGAGGTAATTAAAATATCAAAAGGCTCACCAGTAATTAGCCCTTGGGATATTTGTACGCCAATTAACCCCATAATGACGGCTCCCCAACCATTAATAATGGCGGAAGAACAAACTGAAACGCATGCGGTTTGAATTAAATAGGACATTTTTTCAGGTGCGACGCCATATTGACGTGCCAAATTTTTGGTAGAAGCACCTGCAACTAATTGGTTAATAGAGCTTTCAATAAAAATAAGTGAGGTAATAACGATAGCCAATAATTGTGTCGCAGTACGGTTTTTAATTAACTGAGTTTTATTGGTTAATAATTGAACGAGAGCTCGAACCCCTCCAGTTACAACAACTAACCGCATAATTCCGCCAATCATCACCATAAAAACAATGGTGCGAGTATTCCCTGCGGATGAAAACGTATTAATAATGCCATCAACGGTGCCTTTCACACCTAATAGAACATTGTGATCATTAATAACCGTAAAACCCACAAGTATTCCTAACATGAGAGAAAGCATTACTTGGCGGGTAAGTATTGCCAATATAATCGTCACAATAGGGGTGATTATTGTCCAAATACCATAGTCGTGCATGTGTTTACCTGTTAATCCTATATAAAATTTTGATTTTTTGACTTTATAATTATCGAAAAATCATAGCATTAATTGGTAAGTGGTAGAATATGTTTGTTCGTATTAGAAATGCATTGTGACAAAAAAATGATTAAGACCATCAATGAGATGGCCTTAATTTTCTTCAGAATTACTGCAATGAAATCCATTCTTGCTTTGTGAGTCGGCTTATTTCTTCAGTTTTTGTCTCACCTATCAACTCAATGAATTGTGGTTCCAAAGTTTTGTAATATTTAAAACTACACTTTTCTTGTGCAATTTTTGATTGTTCATTACCTTGAAAATAGCCACACCATAAATTATCTAATTTTAGATCTACAAATCCATGACGAATAATTTCTTTAATAGATTCAGGAATTAATCCTTTGCCCCAAAATGGTACGCCTATCCAATAGCTGACTTCAGCATCATTATCACCAATCGGGAAATTACTTTCGTGGCATAAAGAGAGTCCGATTAGGCCAATTGCGCGATTGTCTTCTTTTAATGTCACGGCATAAATCTCGTCGCGCATGAAAATCTCCTTAATAATCATGCGACTTTCTTCAACGCTTTGGTGAGCAGGCCAGCCAGCAATTGGGCCTATTCTTTCGTCTTTTGCATAAAAATATAAATCCTCAGCATCTGTTTCTTGCCACGGGCGTAAAATTAATTGTTCTGTATAAAGTACCATCTGTTTTCCTCTCAATGATGGAAGCCATTAATGCGTGTATTTTAGGTATTAATGGGTAATGTTTAAGAGGTAAAATTGTCCATTTTAGGTACTTATGACAACTGTGGTAGACTAGGATGTGTTTATCAAGAAGGAAAAACGTGATGTTAAGCATACAAACACATTTGGTTGATATTCCAGAAGCGATCCGTATTGGAGTGACTAATATGGATAAAATACAGAAAAAACAATTGTCTTCATCATACGTAACGGTGTGTATATGTTTGCAAGGCTGCGCGATTTTCAATATTAATTTTAGGCAACATCGGGTACGAAAGAATGACCTGATTGTTTTATATGATGATACTTTTGCCATGCTGCAAGCAAAATCACGGTGTTTTAACCTTGAATATTTGTTAATTGATAAAAAACTCGCTACCTCTATTGCTTATTCATTACCTCAACAATTATTTGCATTTTTTAATGACCATCCCGTTATTGAAATCCCTACAGAAAAACATGAGCTATTTGATTATTGGAAAAAAATCATGTTCTCAATAGCGATTGAACGTGGGGAACATTGGCAGTTACAATTGAAAAACCATTTGCAAAATTTGTTTCTGGAAATCAGTAATGATGCTAAGAATATTTTAGCTAAACCTGAAAAACGCAACCGGCAAGAGCAACTTTGTTGGCGTTTTTGGGACTTGATCACACGGCATTGTAAACAGCATAAAGAGGTTAAATTTTACGCTGAAAAATTATCAATATCGTCATTTTACTTATCAAAAATTAGCCAAGGTTTTTTTAATGATCCACCAAAAGCATTAATTGATAGGCAAATTGTTTTAGAAATAAAAGCATTACTAGAGGTCGGTGAATTATCAATAAAAGAAATAGCTAATGAAGTGAATTTCGAGGATACCTCGTATTTATGCCGTTATTTTAAACGGCATACTGGAATAACACTGACAGAATTTAAGAAAGGAGTGAAATTAAAGGCAGGAAAAAGCTAGAGTAGCTCTATTTTGGTTGAATATTTTTTTATAAAATCGATAAAACATCGTAAGCGAGGTGATACCGTTTGGTTTCGGTAATAAACAGCATTAATGGGCTGACGAATAACGATAGTTTCTTTTTCTAAAACTTGCACTAATTGACCACTTGCAAATGCATCCATGGTGACAAAGTCGGCTGAGCATAAAATCCCAGCGCCTTGCACAGCGAGGTGAAATAAGACTTCGCCACTTGCTCCTGTAATATTGGGTTTGATTTTAAGTAAATCGTCACTCGTATTTTTTACGGGCCAAATATTTAGGGAGTCTGGTTGAGTAAAACCCAGTAAACAATGTTTTTTTAATTCGTTAATATTTTGTGGAGTTCCATATTTCGCTAAGTAAGCAGGGCTAGCCACTAATCGTTTTTGACTAAAACCTAATAAGGTGGCATTGAGTGATGAGTTTTTGAGTACGCCAATGCGAAAAGCCACATCAATTCTATTTTCTAATAAACTTGTCACTCCCTCATAATTATGAATTTCAAGTTCAACTTGCGGATAACGTTCATGAAATAATGGGATCAGTGGGGCAATAACGTGTGTCAAAAATGGGGTTGATGCATCAATACGCAACTTGCCAGAAGGAATGGCTTGGCGGGCAGATAGCATTTCTTCTGCTTCGTGAGCAAGATCAACAATCTCTCGCGCTTTTTGCAAAAATGCAGCACCTTCATCACTAAGCTTGATTGAACGTGTTGTTCGATAAAGCAATGTCGTGTCCATTTTTTCTTCAAGCCGAAGCAGTGCACGGCTTACCGTTGAAATGGTCATGTTTAATTGCTCTGCGGCTGAAGTTATAGAACCGCAGTCAACGACACTGATAAAAGCTTGAAGTTCTTCAAAAGTTATTTTCATTATTGCATTTCCAGCAAAAGTTATTTTCACCTTAACGTCTTTTTCATTGGCGTTCAATGTGGAAAAATTCAGGCCATTAAGAAATGTTAATAATTTATTTCAATAAGGCTGAAAAAATGAGAATTAACACTGCACTGCTGGCATTAGCGATCGGGGCTTTCGCCATTGGAGCAACTGAATTTTCCCCAATGGGCATGTTACCCTATATTGCTGATAATATTCAGGTTGATATTCCATCAGTGGGAACAATCGTTGTTATTTATGCACTTGGTGTGATGATTGGAGCGCCGATCATGACATTATTACTGGTAAAGAGAAAACCGAAGGTAGCATTGGTATTCTTAATGTCTATTTTTACGGTAGGAAATTTACTTTCCGCAATGTCGCCAGATTTAGTGACTTTATCAATTTCACGTTTTATTACCAGTTTAAACCATGGTGCATTTTTCGGTTTAGGTGCCATTGTGGCGGCCAGTGTTGTGCCACCTAGTAAGCAAGCAAGCGCAATTGCAGCCATGTTTATGGGATTAACTATTGCCAATATTGGTGGTGTTCCACTCATGACCAAATTAACTCAAGTCGTAGGATGGCGTGAAGCATTTTATTTAATTGCGGCACTTGGGTTATTAACCATTGTGAGTTTAATTTGGGCGTTGCCTAATAACCTGCAAGGGCGAGATGTTAATGTTAAAAATGAATTGCGTATTTTACGTCGCCCACAGGTCATGTTAGGCATGTTATCAACAGTATTAGGGGCAAGTGCCATGTTTACCCTATATACCTATATTACGCCGATGCTGATGAATTTCATCAATGCATCTGACCAAATGATTACCGTCATGTTAGTGATTATTGGCGTTGGTTTTACTATTGGTAATTATCTTGGTGGCTTATTTGCGGATAAATCATTATTTGGCACGTTAATCATCTTTTTCTCAATGCTAGCATTAAGTATGGCAATATTCCCATTTATAGCGACTAATGCAGTAGGTGCAGGGTTTGGTTTATTATTCTGGAGTATTTTTAGCTTTGGTATTGTTCCGCCAATACAAATTTTAGTGATGAATGCGGCAACAGGCGCGCAGGCACTGGCTTCTTCTGTCAATATTGGTGCTTTTAATTTAGGTAATGCTATCGGTGCGGCTATTGGTGGTGCGGTGTTATCTTATGGTTATAGCTATTCAATGATTAGCTTTATGGGTACGCTTGTTGCTGTTTTAGGTATTGCGGTCATTATGGTTATTTTCCGCAAAAAATCTGATACGAAAGTAGAGACTGAAATTGTTTGTGGCTAATTGAAAAGCAATAAACGGAAAGTCAAAATATAAGGCCTTTCTTTAATGTAGAAGGAAATCTTCAACAGGTAAGAAAGGCCAAACATGAATTCAGGTAAAATTTTTAGCAAAGTTGCGTATTCAAATTTATTTGCTCAAATGTCAGAGCAAATTGCCTTAGCTGTAACACCCCTCGTTGCTGTACTGATCCTCAATGCATCTGCCAGTGATACTGCTTGGCTGCAAATGTTGCAGACATTGCCTTTTCTTATCGTGTCGCCATTTATTGGGATTGTTGCGGATAGATATAGTGCTCGTAACCTAATGATATACTCTGAAGCGATACGTATCGCTGTTTTAGGTATAATTTTTTCACTGTTATTTACAGAGTTACTTTCATTCGGATTATTAATTTTATTTGGATTTATTGGCGCTGTTGGCACTGTAATCTACAGCGTTGCGACTTCAACCTATATTCCCGCAGTGATCTCCCGCGACCAATTAGTTAATGCAAATCGCTGGGTTGAACTTGCTCGAAGTTTATCTTATACGGCAGGACCTGCGTTAGGTGGTGTATTGGTTGGCTATATTGGAGCGTCATTTGCTTATAGCTTCGCCATTATTTTATCGATGATTGCTTTAGTTTTAATTTTTCAATTGCCTAAAGAGCAAAAGGGAACGCCAGTTTCCACATCTATATTAAAGCAATTGAAAGAAGGGGCTGACTATATTTTCCACAACCCATATTTGAAACCTATACTATTGACCGCGTTATTTTTTAATACAGCATGGTTTATTATTCAGGGTGTTTTTACGGCATATGCAGTGACGGTATTACAGCTTTCAGCTCAGCAAATCGGTATTTCGATTTCAGTTTATGGAATAGGAATGATTGTTGGCGCACTTGGTCTGCGTTACTTATCTTTGCAGTTTAGCTATGGGATTTTAGTGATATTTGGGCCGGTTTGCGGTTTATTGGGTGCGATAACGTTACTACTTACTCTCTGGAACGCATCATTTTATTTAGTTTGTGTAGCCTATTTTTTATTTGGTGCAGGGCCAATTATTTGGACTATTTCTACAGTTTCATTACGCCAGTCGGTGACTCCTAACGTACTGATTGGCCGTGTTTCCGCGCTAATGTTAACAACTTCGTTTGGCGCTAGGCCATTAGGCTCAGCCATAGCCGCAATTATTGCTGCATTATGTGGTGTAGAATATTGTTTATGGGCCGCCGTTTTTTTCTTTGCTATTCAATTAGGGGTTATTATCCAGTCACCCATCCGGGCATTAAAAGTGATGCCGACAATAATCAGTTGATGTCATAATTAAAAAGCAATCTGCAGAGATTCTTTACGTAACGTATTCGCGATAATGGTGTTATTAAATTTAAAAAGGGCTATATCATGACGACGAAAAACGTATGGAAAACAGCAGAGCAGCGTTGGCAAGCTGTTGTCGAAAGAAATAAAATGGCGGATGGTCATTTTGTTTATGGTGTAAAAACCTCACGCATTTATAACCACCCATCAACCGCTGGTCGTTTACCTAAACGTGAAAATATTGAATTTTTTGATAATGAAGCCCAAGCGATTGCACAAGGTTATCGTCAAGGGAAACGACATCGCACAGAGGCGGCCCAGTTAACACAATTTTATAAACAAAAAATAGAAAAAGCTTGCCGTTATATTGAGCAAAATAACCAAGCATTAACGCTGGTTGAATTGGCAGATCATGTTGGGATCAGCCGTTACCATTTTCATCGCTTATTTAAATCGCAAACGGGTTTAACACCAAAAGCGTATGCTGATGCTTTTCGGCATAAAAAATTGCAGGTACAACTGCAAGAGCAAGAACGTATTACAGATGCAATTTATGATGCGGGGTATCAATCAAATAGCCGTTTTTATGAAACATCAACACAGCGATTAGGAATGACGCCTAGAGCTTGGAAGTCAGGAGGAAATGGGAGCAAAATTTATTTCGCACTTGCTTTGTGCTCATTAGGGACGGTATTAGTTGCACAAAGTCCTATAGGTGTATGTGCAATTTTACTTGGGGACGATCCAGAAAAATTACTCAATGATTTGCAAGACAAGTTTCCAAATGCTGAGTTGATTGGTGGTGATGGTCATTTTGAGCAACTCATTGCTGATGTCGTTGGTTTTATTGAGGCACCTGAGATTGGCTTTAATTTACCGCTTGATATTCAAGGAACTGCATTTCAACAGCGTGTGTGGCAAGCCTTGCGTGATATTCCTGTCGGAAAAACGGTGAGTTATCGTGAAATAGCAGAAAAAATAGGTAACCCTAAAGCGGTTAGAGCGGTAGCAAGTGCATGTGGTGCAAATATGCTAGCGGTGGCTATCCCTTGCCACCGAGTGGTGAGAAATAATGGTGAGCTGTCTGGTTATCGCTGGGGTATAGACCGTAAGCAGGCCTTATTATTAAAAGAGGCACAAGGCTGCTTAGCCAAACCTAACGAATAATTGGGTTAAGATATAAAACTATTATGTGAATTTATTAAGGAATAACTTAATAAATCATTAATTAATATTTCCTCCTGATTTTTGGTTTTAAGTTTTACTTATTTATCTCATATGGTTGTTCATCAAAGATATAAAAACTGATAAAAGTTCAACAAAACTTTTATTTATTAATATGTGCAAATCCCATTACATACCCTTTAAAAATCAATGAAATGATAAGTTTTTTTATATGAGTAATGGTTGGGTTAGATTTTTTGTCCTTTATATTTTTCATACCGTTTTTTTTTGATAAACATATTGAGCTTTTTAAATAACCACAAGATTGGCTGTAAAAAGATAAATTTTGGGTATAGTTTACCCCTTACGTTTTTTTCATATTCCATAAGTCATCCTAATGTCATTCTCATTTTTATTAAGAATTGCATGGGAGAAATATATAAAAAAGTGACAGATATGTTTTTTTGCAAAATACAGATCAAAAGCACTAACTTTTGTATTACATTATCCTTACGGGGAAAATGAAAAGGGTTTTACTGTGTTACTGTACAAACAAATTGCGCAAATGTTGCAAGAAAAAATTAAGCAGGGAGAGTTTCTTAATGGTGAGAAGCTACCATCAGTGAGGGAGATTGGAAGGGCTCATGATGTCAGTATTACCACGGCGCAACTTGCTTATCGTGAACTTGAAAGGTTACAGCTCATTTATGCGGTACCTAAATCAGGGTACTTTGTCATCCCCGAAAAAACGGAAGCTTTATTGCCGAAAGTCGCGAATTATATTCAAAAACCCGTTCAAATCGCACAATGGAATCCAACTATGGATTTTTTGCGTGTTGCAGAGCGAGAAGGCGTGACATCTTTGTCTTGTGCTGTACCAAATATTGAAGATAAAAGTTTAGAGCCTTTATGGCAAGAAATGACAATGGTAACGCGCAGAAAACAATCATTGACACTTGAATATGATAGTTTACAAGGGCTTGCAGCTCTTCGAGAGCAAATTCATTTAATCTCGGATGATCGCCATCTTTTTACACCCGATGATATTGTCACGACAACGAGTGGTCATCAGTCTTTATCTATAGCCTTACAAGCTTGTACACATGGAAATGATGTTGTTGCGGTAGAATCGCCCACTTTTCCAGGGCTATTACAGACGTTGTATGGCTTAGGAAGAAAAATAATTGAGATTCCTATTGATCCTGAAACGGGTATAAATCTTGAAAGGCTTGAAGAGGCTTTCGAGTGTTGGAATGTTAAAGCCGTGGTGGTAACACCAACCTGTAATAACCCGATGGGTTGCATTATGCCCGATAATCATAAGCAACGTTTACTCGAAATTGTTGAAAAGTATCAAGGAACAGTCATTGAAAATGATTGTTTGGCGGGCTTGGCATATCAGTATCCTCGGCCATCCACAATCCAGTCCTTAGACAGAAACGGGCATGTAATTTTATGCAGTTCATTTTCCAAAACGGTCGCGCCAGGCACACGTACTGGGTGGATAATTCCAGGTAAATATAAAGAAAAAGTTTTACACTTAAAATATTTATCCCATTGCTCAGGTGAAATCTTCATGCAGCAAGTAATGGCTAATTTTCTAAAGGAAGGGCATTATTTTTTGCATTTGCGCCGAATGCGCCAACATTATAGTGAACTTCAGTGCCAGTATAAGGAATTAGTGGAAACGCATTTTCCTACAAATACTCGAATATCTAGGCCTCAAGGTGGTTTCTCTCTTTGGGTCGAGCATTTACCCGTGGATAACCGTAAATTACGAGATATTTTGCATCGCAATAAAGTTACGGTATTAACAGGGGAACATTTTTCTACAGGCGACTGTTTTTCCAACCATTTGAGGGTGAACTATGCGTTACCTTTAATTGCAAGAAGGCGTAATGCAATTAAAATTTTGGGAGAGGCATTAAAGGTCACAAGTGTGTAATCAGGCATTCCCCCTATGATTTAACTTTATGTAAAATAGGGGGACTAAAGATGATTAACTAGTTGGCGGCTTGTGCCTTACGGTTTTTAGCGATTAACATATAAATCAGATATAAAAGTGTAAAACCAGCCGTATATCCAGTAAAGACTATCCAGAAAGTTTTCCAGTCGACAACGCCATTAATGGTATTAAGCTCAATCACCCAACCACATAATACCGCACCTAAGAATGTCCCAAACCCATTAACAAGTGTAGTGAAAACGCCTTGAGCCGTAGAGCGAAACTCGGGGGCAATTTCTTTTTCCAAAAACAATGCACCCGCGATGTTAAAGAAATCAAATGCACAACCATAGACAATCATGGATAGGAATAGGGCAATTGTACCTATGGCAGTAAAATCACCATACGCAAATAAACCTAACCGCAAAATCCATGCAATCATACTAAGAAGTAATATAGTTTCGATTTTGAATTTTTTTAATAAAATAGGCAGTAATAAGATAAAGATAATTTCAGAAAATTGTGAGATAGATAAGAAGATAGTGGGGTACTCAGAGAAAATAGAGCCTTTGGCTTCAGGGGCTAATGCCATATCTTGTAAGAACGGAACGCCAAATGTGTTGGTTATTTGTAATACAGAGCCTAATAACATAGCAAAGAACAAAAATACTGCCACTCTTCCTTTTCTAAAAAGGAGAATGATATTTTGACAGCTAAAATTAGACTTTTCAGGTTTTGTAACCTTTATACTATTTGTAGTAATAAAGAATATAGAAAATAGGCCCAGAGCAACAGAGGCGGCAGCCCCTACGTATAACTGGTAATAACTCATTTCTAGTTTTAATAAACTAATTGTCCACATTGCGACAATAAAACCTACTGTTCCATAAACTCTAATTTTAGGAAAATGAATCTCGGAATCTAATTTTTGTGCACCTAACATTTCAAATACAATGCTATTGCAGATTGAAATGGTGGGCATGTAAAACATTAAGTGAATTAATGTAGCAATAAATAAAAGAGTGATGGAATCACTATGAGCCATGACGATTAAAAAAATTGCAGAAAGAAAATGAGTGGAAACATAAACTAACTTTCTGTTATTAATTTTATCTGCAATAAACCCAATTATAATGGGGGAACATAATGAGGATATGCCTAATGTACTGAATATTAAGCCTATTTCCCCACCTTTAAAGTGGAGCGTATTAAAAAGATATGAAGCAAATGTGACAAGCCATGAGCCCCAGATGAAGAATTGTAAGAAAGAAACTATTTTTAATCGAGTTATAATACTCATGTCTGTACACCTTGATTTAACTTAAAAACACTTAAATACAATTATTAATTTCACTGACGGATGTCGATTGTTTAATAATTAACCGTGAAAGCGTCTATCTTGTTATTGTTTTCGCATTATAAGGCAGGAAATAGCTCACTTTATTGATTTAAAGATGGCTATTTGTGAATTAGTAAAGCGGGTAACCTATTTTTAATCATTATTAATACTTAGCTTGTTATGTTTAAGCTAATTGATCACCAGTAAAAGGCTACGACATGATGGAGAAGATAAAAAATAGTTAATTAATATTTAAGTTTTAATACCCAATTGCAACAATATTCATTTTAGTGTTTAATTGGTAAACCTCCTGAAGTTTTCTATTTTTGCAATTCATCTGAGCATCCACCTAATCCCTCATATCCAAATACCTTTTGTTGCACAACCAGCTTATTAAATCGTTTTTCGTTCATTTGGTAACAATTAAATAATACTTCGATGGCTCGACTCTGTAGCCTTACTTAATACTTAACTAAAAACCTTAAAGGGAGTGTTATGACTTTATATCGTTTTTTACTCTTTGTACTCGCAATGGCGGTATATCTTGTTGGTGCTACTGAATTTATGCTCTCTGCAATTATGTTTCCGCTAGCGAATGTGTTTAATGTACAAACATCACAAATATCATGGTTAATATCGGCTTATGCACTATCGTATGCAGTGGCAGCACCTATTATCGGATTTTTTTCGGATAAAATGGACAAGCGGAAAATGTTACTCGCAGCTATGCTATTGATTTCAATCGATAGCATAGCAATAACATTTGCACCTAACTTATTGATGGCACTTATTTTACGAGTGTTTGGTGGCGTTGCTTCTGCTGCTTTAGTTCCTATTACGTTTGCGCTTATTTCAGATGTAATAGATGAAAATAAACAGGCGGTCGCAATGGGCTATGTCATGCTGGGAATGACACTGGGTATCATCACGGGGCCTATTATCGCGGGTGGACTGGCACAGTATTTTTCTTGGAAAATGCCATTTATCTTGATGGCGGTAGGTGGCCTTTTAGTACTGTTTATATCAATGAAGGTTTTACCATCCTCTAAATCATCAACGATAAAACAAGGTTCATTAAAGATTTATAAACAAAAAGCGATGAGCCAGTTTATTATTGCTAAGGGAATTTGGAATGGTATTACCGTCTGCGTATTTTTATTAGCAGGGGAAATTTTACGAAGTAGGTATCAACTTAATAGCGCAACTATCGGCAGCTTAATGGGGCTTTTTGGTATAGGACTAATATTAGGTAATAGTGCTGTCGCGAGAGTTGTATCATATAAAGTTTCAGAGCTATCACTGGTGTTAGCTATACTCGTTTTCTTGTTTATTACTATCATTTTGTTTATTAGTGGTTGGTTAGCGTTAATAGGTGATTGCTTTAGTTTATTTGGATTTGGCGTGTTATTAGGCCTAATTTCACCTATCAGTACTTCAGTACTTGCCAGATTAAGTGTTAACAATAAGGGGTTGGTGCTATCAATTTCCGAAAGCTTTAATAATCTAGTGTTGTTATTGGCGATCCCGCTCTTTTCTTGGCTGACCGCCAGTGGACGGTTTTTAGTCTCCGCAATATTGATTAGCCTATTATTTAGCATTGCGCTGTTGTTGATAAAAAAACAAAAGTAGCAATGAAATAGCAACATCCTTGTTGGTGATAAACAGGATGTTGCTAGGGAATTACCCTCGTTCAAGCAACTGATTTTGCCGTAATCTCATCCCATTAAGCATAGATAACCAAGCGAAGAACGTAATTATCATCAAAATAATAAATATAAAATAAGCAGGTAATTCAGTTAAGATCACACCGGTCATCATTGGGTTAAAAGCACCTCCCAATAAACCTAAAGATTGAGCTGAAAAATAGCTGGCTTTCATGCCTTCTGGTGCAATGCTATCAATCAACATATATTCGCCTGGAGCGTAAATAAGCTCTCCAAGCGTAAAAAGAAAAGCACCAAATGCCCATATATAAAGGTTTTCAGCCGCAAACATAAAGGTGGCTAAACCGAGTAAGAAAAATAAGCTTCCTAACGTCATTAGTTTTTTCAAATTGTCTGGAGTGATCCGTTTGCCAACAGCGTATTGCAGTGTTACAACCACAATTGCATTTACAGGGAGTATCACCCCGATGACGACTTGTGCAAAATCACTGTTTGCTACAGTAATTACATATTGAGAGATCCAGGTTGTAAAGGTACCAAAAACCAATGATCCTAAGAAAGTTGATAAGATAAACCAAGCAAGGACAGGGTCGCGTAGCATTAGCGCTGGGTTCCATGGGCGCTTATTGCCATCCAGTGATTGTGCGGGTTTTATGCTTTGCACAAATCGTTGAATAAAAAATATAGGAAAAGCAGCAGAGATTGCAGCTAAATAAAAGGGCAGATTGATGCTATACATTAACAGCCAAGTACCAATAGGCGGCCCAATCGTCCACCCTATGTTGATAAAAGTGTAATTTAAGGAAAATATTTTAGCTTTTAACGAGAGGGTCAGAGTATCTGCAAAGTAAGCTTTCAGTACTGTAGAGAAAACAGAATAGGAGCAATTGATCAAAGAGAAAAATATAATCACTAAGATGGCATTAGTGGAAAGAGGAATTGCAATAAAACCACCAATAAAAGCTGTGACAGCAAGTAGCATACATCTTTTTTTATCGACTCTATCAGCAAGCATGCCAAAAAGCATGCTAAATAACACCCCAACAACCATCGCTAATGACATTGCAATACCAACAATATCAATTGCCATTTGGTATTCTCGAGTGAGATAAATGGCCATGAAGGGGAGCGTTGCGCCTCGTCCAATGGTTAAGAGTAATGACGATGCAAGTAACGCGCTGTTAGATATACTAAATTTCACTGACATAACTCACAACCTAGGATTTTATTATTGTTAATTTTTTGTTTCGACTAAAAGATATTGTAATAAAATACATAAAATTAGCGTGGTGAGAAATGGGTAATAATGCGCTAAATTGAAAACAATATTTTGCGCAGATCAATCCGCCATTATCGATTGAATATATGGCAATATGAAAGCAGCTCAACAGTATTAAACGTTATATGCTGAGAATAAATCACCAAAAATTTTGTAGGGCGCTTAAGCTGTTTATTATTGTTTTTTAAAAAGAAAGATGCATCACTACACCTTTCTTTTTAAGTAAACCGCATTGAACTTATAGAGCAGCTGTATAGACACGGCGGCTGACTTCAAGGGTTATATCTTGGTGCTCACCAAGTGTAACCATATTGTGGGCTTCTAAGCTTTTTATTAGTGGTTCAATAACATCAGATGAAAGTTGGTAATCACTGAAATGCGTACCTACATTCATGCTTTCGAAAAATTCACGAGTTAGTTCAATGGCTTTTATTGACTTTTCCTGATCACTTCCCGTTGTTATTCCCCATACTCGTTCAGCATATTGCGCCAATTTTGCTTGTTTTTGTGGTAGTTTCTCAAGCAACATTGCTGGCAGTACAATTGCTAATGTTTGTGCGTGATCTAAACCATAAAGCACAGTAATTTCATGGCCTAACATGTGGGTAGACCAATCTTGTGGAACGCCTACGCCGATTAAGCCATTTAGCGCTAACGTTGCTGTCCACATTAAACTTGCTCGAATGTCATAATCTTTGGGCGTTTCGAGTGCTTTGGGACCAATTTCGATAAGGATTTTTAATAGACCTTCTGCAAATGCATCTTGCACGTAGGCATTAACTGGGTAAGTTAAGTATTGTTCAATAACATGAACGAAAGCATCAACGACGCCATTGCTGATCTGACGAGGTGGGAGAGTATAAGTTTTAACTGGATCAAGAATTGAAAATTGAGGGAAAACTTTGTCACTCATAAAAGCAAGTTTAGAGTGCAGCTCTTCGCGTGTAATCACTGAGCCTTTGTTCATTTCTGAACCCGTAGCTGGTAGCGTTAGCACAGTCCCAAAAGGTAATGCAGTTTGAATTGTTGCCCCACGCTTAGTCACGACCTCCCATTTGTCACCAGAGTAGTTAACCGCAGCGGCAACAAATTTGACGCCATCAATAACGGAGCCACCGCCAACAGCCAGTAAAAAATCAAAGCCTTCTTTTTCTATTTTATCAACAGCTTTGATCAGTGTTTCATAACGGGGATTGGCTTCTATCCCACCAAAAAGTGAGAATTGTCGTGAACCTAAAGCCTGTTCGACTTCATCTAGTGTGCCGGTTTTACGTGCGCTTTCACCGCCAAATAAGATAAGTACTTTCGCATTTTTAGGGATTAATTGATCAAGTTCACTAATTTTTCCATCACCAAAAACAATGCGTGTCGGGTTATAGAACTCAAAATTATTCATATATAAGCCTTTGTTGAAATGAAAGAAGCATGGACTAGATGCCCATCGTACTACTGTGGCAGTTAGCTTTAATCTGAATAGTATAGCTTTAAATATTTCTAAAATTTATCAATTTGATGGTTTTTTATTTAAATTTCCTGTTAGGTGGTAAAAGCAAATTAGTTATTTAAATAAATATTTAATAAGTAGTAAAACTTATTCCTAAAGTTTCAAAATAAAAACAGGAGTAAATTATTTTTTGTTAAAGTTAAATTTGCTTAATAAAACAAAAAAAGGATTTAAATGATGGGAAATAATATTTATTTGAATGAATTCAATAGCAATGATTTACGTACTCTAGAGCATATCTTAAGTGATAATTCCTTAGTAGGAGAACAATCAAAAATAACAATAAATATTGATTTTTGGACTAATCCAATGGATTTATTTAATTTATTAAAGGAAATAAATGGTGATGAGGTTGAAAATGAAAATAAATCTCAATATGAAAATAACATTATTATTCAAGTCGGTGAAGATAAAGCAGTCGCGACTTCAATCGCTAAATTAATTAAAAAATACAATAATAAAACCATCGTAATGCAATTTGATTTAAGTAGCCATCAATGGAAGGTTCTTCATGGTGATATTAATATCAAACCCGAAGGGAAAATACGCTGGATTACGGTAGGCCATGGTAAGTATCTAGGAAAAAACCAAGAAACACTTTTTGAAGGTTATGATTCAAAAGCGTTTGTTGATGCTGTTAAGTATTTAAAAAAAAATATATTAAAAAATCATCAGCCGGATAAAATTGTATTGGCAGGGTGTGAATTAGGGCGCGGGGGTCCGAGTGAAAATTTTGCGTTTCGTATGGGAGTTGAATTAGCTAAGCACGGAATATACGTGCCTATTGTTGGTTATAATCGAGAAATTTCCATAACGAAAATAGGTAAGAAGAAAGTTAGTACATCAGGTTTTTCTAGTGAAGTGGTTTCCACAAAGCTACATCGATTAGAAATACGAATAAATCCTGATGACCAACAAGTTTTTATTAATGATAAAATTGCAGCTTTATATTTTGTCGATGAGCTGAGAAATGGCGAATTAGAGATATGGCAGCTTATAAAAGATAGTAAGTCAACTGCGTTAGATATATTTAGAGAGAATGTGAATGATATTGATATTGAGCTAGTAAAAACAGTTGCATACAATGAGAGAGCATATGGCGTTTTCAATTCAAAACTTGTTGGTGACCTGACTAACTTTAAAAAGGAGCTTGTGGCAGAGCTCACTCATTTGGGGATTGTAGAGGCTCCTTTATGGCCAATGATAAATGTGAGTAAAAAAAATAATACAAATACCCAACAAGCTGGAGATTTAACTATTATTTTCCGGTCAGGCAATGGGTTAACGGGGAAAATATATGCTGAAAAGTTAGCATCTGCAGACCCTAATAATACCGTCGTGTTTCAGATAAACCCCAATACAATGCAGTTTTTTATTGAGTATGGAGACATAGAAAGTCTTGATACATTATCACCTCAGCAATGGGTTATCATTGATAACATTCGTTCTGAAGCTTCCTTCATGCAGAATCTAGCTAACTCAATTGATGTTGCTAAGCAGAGGTATCTACTTAAAAAACCTGAAAATATATCCATTTATTTAACAGATAAAAAAGCATTTTTAGATTTAAAGGATAAGTTTGAGTTTACAAAGCAGCTGGGAATAAGATTAAAAGAAAAGGGAATAAGTTCAAATGTTAATTTAGAAGTGTATTTTGATGATGTACGCAAGGTTATGTTTCTATTGGAAAACATAGCATTAAATAATGTTAAAAAAGAAGATATTAGTTTAGCTCGCTATACTTATTTAAAGGGTTATTTTACGTTAGAAGATGGCAGCATTGATTATGGGAAAATTAATATTGCAATTTATGACCCAATAGTGAGTAAAAAAATAAATCAATATTTTAGGGAGTCAACTGGACAGGAGGGCTTTGAAAGGTGGAATGCTAATTTTGAAGATGAGCCAAATGTTAGTGTTAAGCAACAAGCAAAAGAGCTAAAAGAAATTTTAAAATTTTTAAGCTTACAACCTGAAAGGATTAATTATTTAAGTAAACCTTCTGTTAATCGCTTGTCTGAATTATTTCCTGCAGAGGGAGGATTCAATCACTCCGATGTTCTTAAGCTAATTAACGATCCAGTTAATTTGGAGGATTATAACAGAGATATAGAAAACTTCTTAATGAGTTATGTTGAAATAAAAATGCCATACGGTGGTGGGAAATCACTAGGTGGGGAATTTAAATACATTTCTGATTTGAAAAATAAACAAAATATCAACTTCATAAAATTATTGGAAATAACAAAGGAAAACGAATCAAAAGCGACAGTGAAAAAAGTAGAACCGCCTATTATTTATGATGATAGTATTAATTTTTTATATATTCTAAGTGATTATGATTCATTGGACGAAGAGGGGAATAGTATAAAAAAACACTTGGAGTCATTAAAAAATTTAGTGCGAAAAGATGCTATAAATGAAGTGACGTTAGACGAGAAGTTTATACTTGACCAATATCGGGCGTTATACGAAAAACAAAGTGTTTTTTTAGAGTCGATGACAGAAAACACTGATAGTCAAACGCATACTGTAATGATAAATAATATAAAAAACGGTCAATTCATTTATTTTCAAGCTGATAATGAAGTTTATACAATAGTAAGTTATACCCGTAATGGGCAATTTTATATTTCATTATCTGATACGGCAGGTGTTGAAATTACAGTTAGTCATGCTGATTTAGCCATTGCGAAGGAAAGGTTATTAGACATATTTACACGATTTATTAGTAATGAGATAGAGTTGGATAATGAAAAATCGATTACAAAGGGAGATGTGACAGAGTTTAACCATAAAGTAGGCGATCAACTCTATGGTGAGGTGCAAATTATAAACACTAAAAATGCTCAATTTAAAAGCGCACGAGATACAATAGCTACAGAACTAGACTCCCTATTTAAGCCTGTTGAAATTTCGGTTATCGATGATTTTGAAATTATATTTGGTGAGCAACGCACAACACTAAAAAAGCTTAGAGATATAGGGGCAAATATAAATGGTGCCCCCTTAAATGCAAAGCATACCCAACAAAAAAATTGGCAAGATTATATCAATTTCGATGAGCAAAAGCTCAGTGTTAAGCTCGCAATGGTAAAGAATGAGACAGAATGTATTGAATTAACATCAATATTAGCAAATAGCTTAAGCGAATCAGATTATGAAAATTATATTTCTAATGGGACGACGATACAAAATCAAGCGCTGTTGAGAGAGCAACTTTCGATTATTAATAATGTGAAAATAAATGAATCTGCTATTTCTAAGGAGACAATTCATAAACTACAAAAAACAGGAATGAAGTTACCTATTTACAATAGAGTTGCTAACTCCGTCGGTCAAGGTATTGGGGGAACAGGAATATTTCTCACCATTAATAATGTATATCAACTAATCGATGAGTTAGACAACCCAAATCTGACAGAGCGAGAAAGGGCCGAGTTACAAAGGAACCTTGATTTAGCTTGTGCAAATGCCTTCTTTAATTATGGCGATATGGTGTTACAGCCAATTTTACTTAAGTTAGCTTATAAGCAGGCAGGGGCATTTAATGCATCAGGTAAAATTACAGCACGCATTACATTAATATTTAACTTAATAGGTATGGGATTGGATGTTTACCAAGCCTGTGAAGCATTTCGGCAGCTCGATAACATTACTAACTCAAAGGATCGGCAAGATCTTATTGTAAATGGGTCGCTATCAATAGCTAATATCGTTGTTGGTGGTATTACAGTGCTTGGAATATTGATAGGTTCATCTGCATTGCCTGTTGTTGGCTTAATTGTTGCAGGCGCTCTACTTATAGGGGGAATGATTTATACGGGGATACGCGCTGTTGAGAAAATAGAAGAAGAGCTGGGAGAGTCACTTCAATGGGATGAAAAAGCAAAAGAAGGGATCCGAGCTGCTCTAGGCTTCAAACCTTCAGATGATATTCTTAACCGATTTAGTCAGAAACAGCATATTGAATTTTATAAGAATGTAGATTGGCAACGTGATCTGGTTCTTTTTAAAAGTGCACTATTACATCAAGAGTTTGAGGAGCATTTACAGCTTATTTCAGTACCCATTCTCGATGTTAATGATAAATACTATATTAAATATTGGGCGAATAAAAATGTGATTCAGTCACAAGTTTTTGTTGGTGATAGTGCAGGTTCTATACTCGGTAATATAGATGTTGATGAAGTCGGCCCATGCTATACGATAGAACAGGTAAATTATATTCGAGATAATTTTTTCTATGACGGAGGAAATCACAGATGGGTTAAATCAACATCATCTACAGAAATTAACTATCTAAATTTTAACTGGCGATTTAGTTTGATTGATAAAGAAGCGCCATTTTCGTACAAAGAAATAGGTAAAAATGAAACTGACGATATACTCATATTGAATGAAAATTATGCTAGTGATTTTTTTGACTTATTTTTAATAAATGAAGGTATGCAAAACTATTATGATTCACATAAGGAGGCTAATATATTTGAACAGCTTAAGTTTTTATCTAATGGAGATTTGCGTTTCTTCCGTAGTAGGAATCAATATTCAAATACATCTCATCCGAGCTTTTCTCCTAATGAGGAGGTGCGAAGTATTGGGACTGAGTATATTAGCTCTCCTGATGAAATATTTAGGGAGCTTAGCAAAAAGAATAAAGAAATAGTTTTTGAGGGAATGCATAATCTCGGTTATAGCTTTGAACCCATAGAAAGAAGTAAAAACATAAGTCTAAACTTTGGGCGAGGAAAAGATATTATAATTGGCAAGAAAAACGCAAAGAATGCATTTATTTTTCATGGTGGAATGAAGTTTTTTGCAGGAGGAGATAAAGACGATATTGTTAGTATATATTTTAACAATGAGAAACCTAATAATCCAAAAAACAAGGTGTACTTTGATGGTGGTAAAGGGACAAATGGCATTATTATTAATGACATCCCTGAGTATAGTCAGATTGAAATCGATCTTAAAATAAATAATGGGAGCATTTATACTAATGGGGGAGAGGAAGATGAACTCTATTTGAAAAATGTAAATAACGTAACATTGAATGGGCAATATAATTCTATCTTTTCATTGTCCGGTAATGAAGAAAATAATGTTTTTGATATAAGAGGTGGTGAGTGTTTTGTCAGTGGCGGTGCAGGCAATGATAGGATGTATTTTGAATCCGGTATTGTGACAGGAGATGAAGGGGATGATACATACTTCTTAAGACGCTATGGTCAATCAGTAAATAAAACTATTTCAAAAGATGATGAAAACGATATTTTTCTTTCTGCGACAATAATTGAGAATAAAAAAGGTAAAAGTGCAGTTTATTTAGGCTATTCATTAAAGGAAATAAAAAATGTTTTTGTTGTTAATAATGACATAGTTGTGACTCTTAAAATAGAGAATACCCAAGCAGTTCAGGATGTTCAGTTTAATCTAACGCTTAAAAATGCCTATATTGGTACGGCCGAAAGTAGAATTAAACACCATGACTATCAATTAATTACACGTGATGGCTTTGTACTAACTAGTCAACTTAATGATATAAATGATAGTGAGCCAATGGTCTTAGGTCAGGGAATTTATACCGTTAATTATCAACGTAAATTTGATTTATCTGACAGAACACTTAAAGCAACGGTCAATGTCAACACTAATGAAAATATTATTGCTATAGATAATGATAGCTATTTAATAGGTAGTTGGGCAAGTGTAGGCTTTATAGAAAATAGTGCTGGGTTAGTCTATCATGGCAGCGATAAAAATGAAAAAATCGTTTTGTCCAACTTGGATAATAAAGTCATGGTTAGCAAGGGCACTGATATTTACCACGTTATAACAGATGATTTTAGCCCAGGGAAATTGGTTTTTGACTACTCTGAAGTGCAAGGGATTTATGCAAAAAATGATAGTATAACGATAAAATTTACGTCTATAAATGGTTATGATCTTAAAGTCGATAATAAAGTAATTTATTTGGGAAATAAGTTTGGAGATAGGCTATTAGAAATTGAATTTATCAATTATAATTCGATAAATTTTGACCAAATAAAAATAATCGATGAAAATAATGAGTTATTCAGGTTAGGTTACAATGGTGTAAGTATAATTATAGAAAATGGCAAAAATACAATTCCTACTAATGACTCTGATTATATTCACTTGCAACCTCATTATAAATTTTCTACAGAGATAGTCGATTCTCTAGTGGGCGATGATGTGATCTTCGATGAGAGTGGCCAAGGTAACATTATTAATGGTGGAGATGGTAATGATAAGATTATCGCCGTTAATGGTGAAAACACCTTATATGGTGGTGATGGGAATGATACTTTGTATGGAGGGGCTAAAAGCGACTTGTTACTTTCAGATTTAGGCAATGATATATTAGATGGAATGGAAGGGGATGATTATTATATCGTTGATGGAAATAAAGGTATTGGAGAAACCACGATTTGTGACAGTCAAGGTTTTAGCAATATTTATTTAATGAACTTTCAACAGGACTATGAAATTAGAACGATTAAAAATAATTTATATCATATTTATACATCTAATTCGAATCAGCGTATTGTTAGAATAAGAATCCCTAAAGAAAGAACAATGAGCCCAATGAAGATACACCATCATGAACAACTCCCAAACCATATGCCAAATTATGTTAATGAAAATATGAGTCATCTAGTTCGCTATCTTGCAGAGCAAAAATATTATGCTAAACGAATGAACCCGTTAATCCCTTATCATCCCTTTAATGAGTTTAAATCTAAATTTACCCACAACTTACCAGAAGAAATTTCTTTGACTGAAAGTTCAATACGCATTTCACCACAATCAAATCCATACCATCACGCTATTCATACGAGAGGGGCAGAACAAAAAGTCTGGGATTCAAGTGGACATGGGCGAGTA
Source organism: Providencia sp. UF-224 (assembly GCF_058245955.1). Lineage (NCBI taxonomy): Bacteria > Pseudomonadati > Pseudomonadota > Gammaproteobacteria > Enterobacterales > Morganellaceae > Providencia > Providencia sp. UF-224. The sequence goes on from NZ_JBSICC010000004.1 coordinate 175,760, forward strand.
TTTAAAGCAGAAGCCCAAAAGGGGTTGATATCCCTTCCTAATAGGAGTTTAGGCAATAATGTTTTATATGCAGCGCAGGGTGATACCAATTTATCCGCTGGTGGTGGTGATGATGTGTTTATCTCAAATGGGGTTAACGGTTTAATGACCGATGAAAGCGGTGAAAATTTATTTGTTATAAATGGTGATCTCCCAGGCTGGAATTCACTCTATAGTTTAGGTGGGGAGAATACGGTTTATTTGGTCAATTTTAAACATAATGTAACCCGAGAATCACCTGACCATATCAGTAATGCCACTCGCTATATTTATGAGTCAGAAAACGGACGAACAGTTAAAATATTTCAATATCCGAATACACAGGCCCCAACAATTATTCATCAACGATGGGATATTGAAGAGAATACAGACAGTGTTTCACAAAAATTAGAGTATTTAGTGAACACATTAGCGTCGTTACGTATGCAAGATGAAACGCAGAGTATTGCTAACAGCAATCATGGTGATATTTCAGTGAAATGGGAGCCCGTAAAATTGGTTAAAGGCTACCTAAATCATATGGGGTAATTTGCAAACCTAGAATCTACATGAACTATTGTATTAACCCCGTAATAAACATTTTACAGTTTTTGAGTACATTGTTTGGTTTAAATCATCTTTATAGACAGTAAGTTGCAGTAAACTTACTGTCTATTTAATGCTAAAATTTCCCATGGATTTCACGCATACATTTTTACGGTCATTGTTTGCCATATAAGGAGGGCTAAGTAATGAAACGTTTTATGAATCTAGAGCTTCCTCCTGAACCCATCATTAATAGCAACTGTGTGAGAAAGCGCCTTAAAAACAGTATTTGTGACAATTGTGCAGCCAGTTGCCCAGTAAATGCTATCTCATTTAGTCACATGGATGCCAAAATTGATAATGAACTTTGTTTCCAGTGTGGCAACTGTCTTTTTTCTTGTCCAGTTGATGCGATAGAAAATATTGCGCCACATGAACGTACCTATCAACAGGATTACTTAGTGGTCAACCATGATGAGCCTGTTGCAACGACGGAAGAACTTATTGTTTGGCATAAACAATACCAAATTCGAGGTATTCAAATTGCGGAGCCATTGGTCGATAAATGGCTACCCACCTTAGCCGCACTTAATCTTAAATTAAAAACACTGCAACAGCCTGTTTGGCAACTGCGAATTGAACAACCTCCGGTGGTGGATAGTGGGCGCCGTATGATGTTGTTTCGTCAAAAATTAGACCAAAAACCACTGGATAAAGGGCAGGTAAAAACAGGGCTCAATGCACGGAAACAATTTTACCCAGAAGACAGTTGGTTTCAGATTTCACTCGATAGCGGAAGCTGCATTTTGTGTGGGGCATGCGCGAAGGTGTGCGATGAAAATGCGATACAAATTGGTGATAATCAGTTTGTTTTAGATGAAAAACGCTGTACGGGGTGCATGAGTTGCCAAGTGGTGTGTTTTCCAAAATCCATTCACGTTCATGGGCACACGGCCAAACATAGTGAGCCAACCGTATTTCACTACTATGATGCAAAATGCCACACCTGTCATTTACCGTTTTTTTCTTGGGAAGAAGGCGTGCAAACCTGCCCAATATGCTCGCAGCATAAAAAACAAGGGTGGCTATAGAAAAAAGGTGCTATCAAGAGCACCTTTTTCAGTTAGTTGCTGACCGAATTTAAATTTTCAATCACTAATTTTGCAACCTGCGGGTTAATGGCAGGGGGCGTTTCATGTCCCATTCCTTCGATAATGGCTATTTTTGCGTTTGAGATGCTATTTGCAATATCTTGACCTGCCTCCACCGGGAATAACGGGTCAATTGAGCCATGGATAACCAATGTTGGGACATTGATTTGACTCAGATATGGCCGCATATCCCCAGTCACAGCAACTGCAACAATTTGGCGTTTAGTACCTTCCGGTGAATAATTTCGCGAAAGCGCTTGCTGCACATAATCGCGGTAATAGGCTTCATCAAATGGGCAACAACTTGAGCTAATACGACGATAAAACGCAAGTTGTCCAGCCAGATAACCTTCGAAATCTTCATTGGGGTTCGCACCCGAACTCATCAACATTTGCATCACATCAGGGGCACTTTGCGGTAAATTTGGGTTCCCTGTTGAAGACATAATTGGGCACAATGTTAATGTACGTTCAGGGTATTTTGCTGCAAATAATTGGGCAATCATTCCACCCATTGAACGGCCAATAATATGTGTTTTATCAATTGATAAGCTCTCTAATAAACGCACAATATCATCCACCATTTCGAATAACGTATATGCAATATCAAATGGTTGGCCTGTTTGCATTTTTTGAATCAATTCCCCTAGGTTAATTGGTGGAAAATGATCCATATGAGGAGATAAACCTGCATCACGGTTATCAATTCGAACGATATAGAAACCCGCATCAGCGATTTGTTGGCAAAAATCAGTTGTCCAACTAATGTTATGACCGCCTAGACCGGGTACTAATACAACGGCAGGGTTCTCTGGAGTGCCAAATGAATCATAAAAAAGTGAAATAGGTTGCTTGGTTGTCATTTTTTTTCCATTGAATTGAATGTTGTGCTATTTATGCCGCCATAGTGTAGCAAATGCGAGCCCCAAAAATGCACAAAGGTTGCCAAGATAAAACTTTAGCGTCATTGCTGTTATTTTACAGAAAATAACACAGTTTATTATCTAGCCGGTATAAATCGGCTAAATACCAGCACGATAAGTGAAAAAGTTAGCAAAACCAAAGCAATAAGTAAGTTCATATTTAGCGAGTAGGCAGAAACAATAAGGCTGCCCAAGGCTGATCCTAACGCGATTCCGCCATTGAAGAATGCAATATATAGGGCGCTTGTGATCTCAATTTGTGAAATGCTATATCCGATCATCCAATTCATTAATGAAACTGATACCCCGCCGTACGCCACACCCCAAAGTGCGATGACAAAATAGCTCACAAAAACGGTTAACGGCAAATATGCAAATAAGATTAGACTAATGATAATTAAGCTAATTATCCAAAAAATGGAAAGCCTGATATTTCGACTGGAGGCCATTCCAAAGATAAAATTACCTAAAATCCCTGTAATACCATAAATAAGCAGGGCAAAACTGATTTGATTACTATCTAAATTAAAATGTGCAATTAATAATGGGCGAATATAAGTGAACACCATAAAGTGACCCGCGACTAATAACAGCGTGATTAGCAGGCCAGCGGTGATAATCGGGCGTTTTAGTTGTTGCGTAAAAGCGGATTTTACTGCGACTGAATCTGTGGGGAGTTTAGGTAAATAAATAGCCATCAATAAAATTAAAAGCAATGATATCCCCCCCATAAAGAGAAATGCGCTACGCCAATTCCATATGCCACCCATAAAAACACCAAGTGGGATCCCCATAACAGATGCTGCCGCAACACCACCAAAAATCAGTGACGTGGCAAAACCAATATGCTGTTTTTTCACTAAACGAGGGGCAATTCCACCAGCAATAACCCAAATAATACCAATACAGACTCCAACAAGTATTCGGCTGGCAAATAGTAACCAAAAATAGGGCGTGATGGCGGCTAAAAAATTACACACCATTAGTAAGCTAGCCCCAAAGATGAGCAGAAATTTCCGGTCTATTTGCTTAGCAAACAAAATAATGAAAGGGGAGCTGAGCGCTGCGACTATTGCGGGTAAAGCCATTAGCAAACCGCTTAACCCCACGGAAACAGAGAACTGTTCTGAAATTGGTGTCAGCAAGCCGACAGGGAGCATTTCAGTGGTGACAACAATAAAGGTTGCGAGGGTAAGAGAGATAACGGCCATCCATGAGCGAACTGGATGAACCGATGATACATTTTCAACAGAATTAAGTGGCATGGTGTTCTTACCGATAAAATAATGAGTTGAAAAAGCTTATAGGGGACGATATATAAGATAAATGATCTATTTGGATTAACATTTGGGAAAAAACGTGGTCAATAAAGTATCATCATCAATAGATAACTTGCTTGATTTAAAAGTATTTGTTGATGTTGTGGAAACATATAGCTTTACTCAATCGGCAGAACGGCTCGCGTTATCGCGCTCTGCAGTTGGCAAATGTATCGCACGCTTAGAAAATCGTTTACAGACGCGTTTATTTAATAGAACAACGAGAAGTATTCATTTAAGTGATGAGGGGCAGGTTGTTTATGGATCTGCGCTAAAAATATTACAAGAAATTGAAAATGTTGAAAATATTCTTAGCCAAGGGCAACAGCAGCCTCGGGGCTTATTAAGGATTACGGTTCCCGTGGTTTTTGGTAAGCGTTTTATTATGCCGCTTGTGCATGATTATTTAGCACGCTGGCCAGAGATTGAGGTCGATATTGATTTTTCTGATGATTACTGCGATATCGTCAAAGACGGTTTTGATATCGCTATTCGTATTGGCGGTAATGATGATAATCGCTTGGTTCGTAAAGTGCTCGCACCACACCGTTTCATTACTTGCGCCTCACCACAGTATCTTCAGAAATTTGGTTACCCAACAACGTTGCAAGCGCTGGAGCAGCACAATACATTGATTTTTCGCCATCGCGGTTTGAATGTGCCTTGGCAATTTAAATTGGGCTCAGCGGTACAAAATCTCATGCCAAAAGGGCGACTTGTGCTAAATGATACGGAAGCTATTTTAAATGCAGCATTACAGGGGCATGGTATTTGCCAGTTAGGTGCGTTCTTGGTGGGGGAGCACATCGCGCAAGGAAATTTAATCCCCATTTTAACTGAATTTTCGAAACAGGAGGCGCCAATCTGCGCGTTATACCCAACAAAACGTTATTTGCCACCGAAAGTGCGCCAATTTTTACAGCTGTTTGATGAACATTGGCAAGGGCGTGCTATTTGGGATCAAAATGAGAGCAGTTAAGATGATTTTTCAGCCTATTCTGTAAAGCAATTAAAAATCATTGGGATATGATAGGCATCAAGCAATTCGTTGCTTAAGAATATTTTTTAACAACAGATTTTTAGGTTTTATATGATTTACTTTATTTCAGATACCCATTTTTGCCATTCTAATATTATCAACCTTTGTGATCGCCCGTTCAAAAGTACCAGTCATATGAATGATACGCTAATTCATAACTGGAATGCTTATGTGACAGACCATGATGAAATCTACATCTTGGGGGATTTTTTATACAAAGGTAATGGCGCAGATGCGAATAAAATTTTGCGTCGGTTATCGGGCAAAAAATACCTTATTCGTGGTAACCATGACAAGTTTTTAGATGACCCTGATTTTGACGCATCCCTGTTTGAATGGGTGAGAAGCTATTATGAATTGGATTACCAAAAACAAAAAATTGTTTTATTTCATTATCCTATTTTAGAGTGGCAAGGTTTTTTTCGTGATGCGATACACTTATATGGTCATGTACATAACTCAGGTAAAGACCCAGAGCAACGTAAGCGTCTAGATATTTTAGGGCCTCGTGCGATTAATGTTGGCGTTGATGTGAATGATTTTTTCCCGATTAGTATTAAAACCATTTTAAAACGCGCAAATAGTTAACTTACAAACAATAAATAACTTTATTTTTTGGCATACAGGTAAACAGAAGCACGTGATACACCAAGGTGTTGTGCAACAGTTTCCATGGCTTTTTTTACGTCAAGCAAGCCTTCGTTACGTAAAATTTCAATGAGGTTTTTTCTTTCTTCTGCTTTTAATGTCCGCGGTGTTGCTGCAAGTGTTGCGGCATACTGATCGATTCGATGGCGAATAGCTTCAGACCCATTGGGCTCAATATGCTCTTTGATTGGGCTATTTCCAACCTCGATAAATTGCGACAACATACTTTGCATGCCCCGAAATAAAGTCATATCTAAATTTAGGCACAAGGCAGCAACATATTCACCACTGTCATTTTTGATCCCGATGGATGTGCTTTTTACTGGGCGACCATCAGAAAATTGATTGGTATAGTTGGCAACAATGTTCGGGAAATCAGCAGATTCAATGCGAGCCAAGCCTAATTCAGTGGTCGGCTCACCCACTTGACGACCAGACAAATTATTGTGGATCGATAAAATTGAGTGCTCGGGGTTTTTTAAGTCATGAACGACAACCTCACAAAATGGCGCAAAAGTTTCGCTGAGCCCTTTTGCTATTGTGTCGATTTGTGCCAGTAATGTATTTTCATTGGTGTCAGACATAAAACCCCCTTATCTAAAAGCGCTAATCACTTAATTTTAACCTATTTTTTATCTCGCTAATAGATAAAGGGCGGGGAGTTACTGTGAAACTAACTCAGCAAACCGATTAATATCAACATTACCACCACTGACGATAATACCGACACGTTTACCCTGAAACTGCGCTTTTTGCGCGAGTGCTGCTGCGAAAGAGAGGCAACCAGTTGGTTCAACAACCATCTTCATGCGCTCCGCGTAAAATTTCATTCTATCGATAAGCTGTTCATCGGTAACAGTGAAAATATCATCAACATTATTTTTAATAATTTCAAAGGTATATTGTCCCAAATGCTGCGTCTGCGCCCCATCAGCAATAGTTTTAGGGGTATCGATATGAACAATTTTACCTTGACGGAAAGATTGCTGAGCATCATTGCCTGCAAATGGCTCAACACCGTAGACTTTGCAGTTAGGGGATAACTGGCGAGCTGCAAGCGCACAGCCAGAGGTCAAGCCACCACCGCCTAAGCAAACAAATAAGGCATCCAATTCACCCACTTCTTGGAACAGTTCCATGGCAGATGTGCCTTGTCCCGCAATGATATGAGGGTGGTCATAAGGTGGAATGAGGGTTAAACCGTTTTGTTCTGCGAGTTGTTTGCATAGCGCTTCGCGGTCTTGTGTATACCTATCAAAGCGGACAACATTTGCGCCATAACCTTGAGTTGCAGCAACTTTGACGGCAGGTGCGTCATTTGGCATTAAAATGGTTGCCGGAATATTCAATAGTTGTGCTGCAAGGGCAATCCCTTGAGCATGATTCCCTGAAGAAAAAGCAATGACGCCTGCTTTTTTCTGCTCTGGCGTAAATTGAGCAAGCGCATTGAAAGCACCGCGAAATTTAAATGCACCCATTCGTTGGAAGTTTTCACATTTGAAAAACAACTCACCACCGAATTCTTTGTTGGCCGTTGTTGAGGTGAGTACTGGGGTTTTGTGTGCAAAGCCCGCTATGCGTTTAGCGGCTGCTTCAACATCTTGATAGGTGGGTAAAGTTAAACCAGTCATGTTTATGCCTCTTGAAAATTTTTTGAGTTAGCCTAAAACCGCAGTCGCTTCAATTTCGAGTGCTGCATTAAAATGGAGCTCTGAAACACCTGCAACAGCACGAGCAGGGCGAAAATCACCTATCCATGCTGCATAAATTTGATTAAATTCCTGCCAATCATTCATATCTGCTATATAAACCCGCACTTGAACTAAGCTTGCTTTTGTCAGATTGGCGGCTGACAAACAAGCATCAAGGTTGTTTAACACTAATTCCGCTTGAACCTTAAAGGGGGCATCAGTGATTGCTTGCCCAGAAGCATCAACGGGTAATTGCCCCGAAATAAACACAAACCCATTAGCACTAACACAATGGGAATAGTGGCCTCGTGGCTGGATCAGCGTAGGGGCATTGATATATTGAATTGATTGGCTCATAGCAACCTCGAACATGATAAACTCACAGATTGGATTTTTAGTCTAATATTATACTATGTGTATAGTCAATCTGTTTTTGAAGAAAAAAACATCAATCTTTTAGTAATAATATGGGAGAAAAAACAGAACAATTTACAGTGAATGTTTTTGTGGATTGTTAGCGTGGGTGTTACTCATAAATATTTTTGCTTTGCAATTCGCCATTCTTTTATTCAGTAAAAGCGAATTTTTCAGTGAAAAAAAATGTAAAAATCAAAATGAATAAAATTAAAAATCGCTCCCAATCAAAGGGAGTTATCTTAAATAAAAGTGATTAAGAATAATCAAATTGTGACGATAAAAATAAAATGGTAAGAAGTTGTTATATAAAAACTTTTAGGGATATGACATGGCGAAGTTTACGTTTGATATACTTTCTATTTTTGGGAAAAAAAGCAGCAAAGTGGCTGAACAATATGTTCAAGAAGCCGTTTTACCATTATCCGTCTTGGATGGTTCTTTACCCAAAATGGTGGTTGACTATGTACTGGAAGGAACATCGCCAGAAGTTTTGGTCAAGTTAAGCCAATTAGACACCGAAAAAGCGGTTATTTTATTAGACAAACCAGGCACTGTGGATTGGTGGTGGGGCGGTAATAATTTTAATACGGGCCAATATAATAAAGTGATCCGCCAAGGGATTAATGCTCGCCATAAACTTTACGCCAAAGTCGGTGATGGGGTGAGTGCAGAACAAATTGCGCGTTTTGCCAAAGTCTTAGCTGCTGCATGTCAAGATATTAATATTAAAGTGCTGACCTCTGAATTACCATCGTGGGTCAGTTATTTAGTTGGCGATGCATTTTCCAAAACTTTCGATAATTCTCGTGATGAAAAATTAGAGCACCGTAAGCATTGGAATATGGAATTGCTAGCTGAGATTATTGGTAAAGAAACCGATAAGCCAGCTAATTCAGTTTTATATATTATTTTTGATAGGCAACATTTATCTGACTATCACTATGAAAATTTAAACCGCTTATTTGTTCTCCCCGGTTTTAAAGAATATTTAATTGCGCAGCAAGATTTTATTAAGCAAACATTGATTGGTAATTTGTCTGCCGCTGGGCAGGTGCAGCTCATTAATGCCCTTAAAAAAGATGAGGTGTTATATTCTATTTTTGCCGATTGCTTAGTGACGTTTGCAACCAGCTCATTAAAAACGGTACGCAGTGCAGCAGAGCCTACACTGTCTATTCTGCCGGATGAGTCAGTCAAAATCTATTTAACCAAAGTACTGACTGAAGGGACACCAAAGCAACGTACGCAAGCTGCAGATTTATTTGCGCGAATTGGTAAAGATAGGGACGTTCTCGAAGCCGCGTTGCAAACGGAAACAAACAAAACGGTATTAAAAAGTATCGAAAGCGCCATTTCACGTTTTTCAGTGATGGATACGGCGAGCGAAATTGAAGAAACAGCACTACCAGCGCTTGTTGAGTTAGAAGATACTCCGCTTCCAGAAAGTGCAAAAGATATTTTAATCAGTAACTTCAATGAAATGCTGCAAAAAGCGAAAGAAAATGCAGAAAATGAAATTGAAGAAAATAAAAAGCAAAAGCACACATACAATTGGGCACAGCGCCATTATAAAGAATTCCAAAAGCTGGATGCGAAAACCTGCGCAAAAATTATTGATAAGCTGAATTCAGGTAAAGAGGTTATCACCGATCACGAATACAACGTGGTGAAATTCAAAGAGCGCATTAATAATCTTCCAGAGTTTACGTTATTTCATGCATTACGTCTGATAAGCCATAACCGTACAGGAATGGATCATTTTTCCCACTATTATCTGACCCGTGAAGTGCCACCGCGTATTATTGGCCAAATTGAATTACGCCAATTAGAACAAGTTTTAACCCATTGCCATTACCAGCAAGCGAACCGCTTAATCGCCGATTTCTGCTTGCGTTCATACAATGACGGTTTAAAACTGTTTAATCAGCCAGAGCAAGTATGGCCATTCTTTACGCAATATCCTGATTTTATCGCCGAAGCGTTAGGCTTGATCCCTCAGCAAGCCAAACAGCGTTATTACCAAGAATATGATGCTTCAAGTGGTATTGAAGTATTAGCGATGTTACCAACCATTCCTGCACGCTTTATTCCACGTATTATGGAATTAGCGTTAGGGGAAAATAAAACCCATCGCCTAAGCGCACAGAAATTACTCGAAACATTGCCGAATATTCATATTAATGCCGCAGAAGGGTTAGATTCAGGTAAGCAAGAAATTCGTGTAACGGCGATTGAGTGGCTAGCGCGTCTAAAACACCCTGACTCTTTAAAACCGCTGTATGCGTTATTGAAAAAAGAGAAACGTGAAATTGTGCGCGCTGCATTATTAACGGCGTTAGAGCAATTCGGCGAAGATATTTCCAGTTATTTATCGCCAAAAGTCCTATTAGCGGAAGCACAAAAAGGGCTTAAAGCTAAAGCTCCAGCGAGTATGTCTTGGTTTAATTTAGACACATTACCAGCACTGACTTGGCAAAATAATAAACCGGTGGATGGGGATATTATTCGCTGGTGGGTTATTTTAGCGGTGAAATTAAAAATGCCTGCAGGGAACGGCCTATTACAGCGTTATATCAGTTTGTTGTCTGTGGATAGCCAGCGCAAGCTTGGCAGCTTTATTCTAAATAGCTTTATTGCCCAAGATACTGCGGGGCCATCACTCGAAATGGCGATGGCAGAAGCAGAACGTGATGCGCCACAGCGTTTAACCAACTACCAAGATTGGGTTAAGCGTTGGCCGGAATATTACAGTCAGTATGAAAACTACACCCTTGAGCAGTGCATCAATGATATTAAAAATGAAGTGCTTCGCCGTTATTTAGGGTCAGCGATTACGGATAAAGGCATGCTAGCGCTCATTTGTGGCATTGAAGGGCATATTGCAGTTACTGCGTTACGTAATTATATGCGTGATCATTATCAGCGACGTGCGCAAATTGAAGCCATGATTGATGCAGTCGCAACTAGCAATGATCCGTTAATTATTCAGTTGTTACTCTCGCTATCACGCCGTTACCGTACCGCATCCGTGCAAGAAAAAGCCCGTGGTTTAGTGGCTCAAATTGCTGAACGTAATGGCTGGAGCGCCGATGAACTTGCTGACCGAACAATTCCGACGGCAGGTATGGATGAAACGGGGATTCTCGCCCTTGAGTATGGCGAGCGTACCTTTACCGCTAAGCTGGATGCTCAGCAAAAACTGGTGTTATTTAACCCTGAAGGCAAAGAAATCAAAGCATTACCCGCTGCACGTAAAACGGATAATGAAGAGCTGATTAAAGAATCGAAAAAACTACTGAGTTCCAGTAAGAAAGAGCTTAAGCAAGTGATTGATCTACAAACTGCACGTTTATATGAAGCGATGTGTGCAGAGCGTTTGTGGACGACTCAAGACTGGCAAGAATATATTCAAGCTCACCCAATTATGCGCGGCTTGATTGAAAGACTGGTCTGGATGGAAGTTGATAATGATAAGGTTATCAATATATTCCGTCCTTCTGATGATGGCAGTTTGCTGAACCTTGAAGATGATGAAATCGAGCTAAGCGCAGGGTCATCAATTAAATTGGCCCATGCTGCGTTGGTTTCTGAAGAAGAAAGAAAAGGCTGGATAGCCCATTTTAAAGATTACAAAGTGAAATTTTTGTTCTCGCAAATGGAGCATAAAATCCCTGAGTTAGACCTTGCACTCACTGAAATTGAAGACCGCAAAGGTTGGCTAACGGATACCTATACGTTACGTGGAGTACTCACCAAAATGGGTTATCAGCGTGGCCAAGCTGAGGATGGTGGTAGCTTTATGCATTACTCCAAACACTATGCTAGCCTAGGTTTCTACGTTTACATTGAGTTCAGCGGCAGCTATGTACCGGAAGAAAATATTCCCGCGGTCTTGTACTCCTTAAGCTTCGAAAGTGGGCAACAAAGCTCATGGAACCGCAGTTATATAGAGCTGAAAGATATCCCGCCAATTTTATTAGCGGAAAGCTATGCGGATTACTTAAAAGTGGCTGACGCGTGTGCAGGATTTGACCCTGAGTGGGAAAAGAAAACACCTTGGTAATTAGGGTTTAATAGGATAACTCGATGAGTAACAAAGACACAATAAAAGGACATGTTCTGCGCGAAAGCGCAGAAATTCGCTTTGCCGATGAACTGGTAAAACTCACGCAAGCCGATAGCCATAACCCGAAACCACAAGGCTGGTTACGTTCACCACGTGCGGTTCGCCAGTTTATTTTAGGTGATGAAGCACTAGGCATTACACCGAAGTTTTTTGGGGACGACGCCTTAGTTGACCGTGCAATAGTGACCCTGTTAGGTAAACAGGGGCTGATGTTAGTCGGTGAACCCGGAACAGCAAAATCAATGCTATCTGAATTATTAGCCGCTGCGATTAGTGGGGATTCGGGCTTAACCATTCAGGGAACTGCGGGAACAACTGAAGACCATATTAAATACTCATGGAACTATGCGTTGTTATTGGCAGAAGGGCCAACGGAAAAAGCGTTAGTTAGCTCGCCACTTTACCAAGGCATGATGGAAGGGAAAATTGTACGTTTTGAAGAGATCACCCGCTGCCCACCAGAAATACAGGATGTGTTGGTTAGCTTGATGTCTGAAAAACAGATGATGATCCCCGAAATGAAAGACAATGCGCGGATCAGCGCCAAGCAAGGTTTTAACTTAATCGGCACCGCCAACTTACGCGACCGTGGCGTTCATGAAATGTCGTCGGCATTAAAACGCCGTTTTAACTTTGAAACCGTTAGGCCGATCCAAGACCCTGCCTTTGAAATTGAGCTAATTAATAAACAGCTAACTAACGAATTAGGTGAGCTGAATGGTTTGGTAACGATCCCCGCAAATGTGATTGAATTATTAGTCACGACATTCCAAGAGTTACGCTCGGGTAACACCAAGGACGGCGGTAATATCAAAACTCCCGATGCAGTGATGTCGACCGCAGAAGCGGTGAATATCGCTTATGCATGTGCATTAGAAGCCCACTATTTAGGCGATGGTACGTTAAGCGCTGGGGCGGTAGCTCGTCAGTTAATTGGTGTTGTACTCAAAGATAATGCGGATGATATCAAGCGGATGCGCTATTACATTGATAATGTCGCACGAGAAAGAGCCAAACAAAGTCCAGAATGGAAAGCGTTTTTTGAAGCTTCTCGTCAGTTCTGGCAATAGACTCAATGACGTGTAGTGCAATGGCGAGGCCTTTGGCTTCGCCCATTTTTATCAATCAGGGAATATCACGGTGAGTTTGCCTTCCATACCTTTACCAGAGCGGCTTGAAAAAGCATTGACTAGCTGGCAACAGCTTGAATCAGAAAATATTTATTTTGCGCCGGTGCGCCACCATAGTCCGGCTTGCGCCTACAGTACACTTTCGTTAATCGAAGAAATTAAGCCTGATTATGTACTGATTGAAGGGCCTGATAGTTTTAATGGATTAATTGCAGGGCTGCTGCATCAAGACACGCTGCCTCCTGTCGCCATTATGGCGCAAACGGAAGTTAAAGCAGAGTCATTGAAGGGTGAAGGTGACACTGTCACGCGATCAGCTTATTTTCCTTTTTGTGAATATTCCCCAGAGTGGCAAGCAATTAAGCAAGGTTCATTGCATAAAGCACAATTACAATTTATTGATTTGCCATGGTCTACGCAGGTTAATATTGATGAGGCGGATGTTGGGCAAAGCCAAAGCTTGCAAAAAGAGCGTTATTTAGCACACAGCTTGTTTATTGCGCAATTAGCCAAAAAGAGTGGTTGCCGTGACCATGATGAGCTTTGGGAGCAACTATTTGAATTACGTACGCTAGAGCAGCTCACTGATTGGTCAACGTTTTTTAAAGACAGTTTTATCTGGTGCGGGTTAGCACGATTAGATTATGAGCCTGAAGTCCTTGAATCTGAAGGCTCAACACAGCGTGAAGCCCATATGCAGGCGCATATTCAAACCATTAAAGCACAACAACCTAACGCCAAAATTGTTGTCGTGACAGGCGGCTTCCATACTCTAGCGTTAATTGAAGGCTTGTCTGAACGCATATCGGCAAAATTTGCATTAACCGCGACAGAGCAAAAACAGTTTATAAAACAACAAAAAACGGCTGAAGACGATAACGCATGGCTGATCCGCTACAGTGACGATAAGCTGGATGCATTAAACGGTTATGCATCAGGTATGCCATCCCCCGCGTTTTACCAAAAGGTATGGGAAACGCTATTGCAGCAACGCCAAGACCATGAAAATGGCCACGTGCGCCCGACTCAAGCATATCGAAATGAATTGGGTGTTGCGTACCTGTCAAAAGTTGCGACTATTTTGCGCGAAAAGCAATTTGATGCGGCCCCGGGCTTTTTATCGGTAAAACTGGCTGCGGAACAAAGTATTCGCTTAGCGGCTTTCCGTGGGCATGCAGGGACAGGGCGCTATGATTTACTGGATGGACTACAAAGTGCATTTATCAAAGGCAGCTTGGATGAGAGCCAAGATGAACTTTGGCATGAAATTAAAACCTGTTTTTCAGGTTTTCGCCTAGGCCAAATCCCCAAAGGCACAACAACGCCGCCGTTGGTGGCACAGACCTATGAGATGGCAAAAGCGTTCCGCTTTAAACTCGATGATACATTAAGCAAAATCAGTCGGTTAGATGTTTACCGCAATAAGCAGCATCGTGTACGCAGTCGCTTTCTACATTTATTGGCTTTTTTAGATATTCATTTTGCTAAACACCTTTCTGGCCCCAATTTTATGTCAGGAAACCAAATGGATGTGCTATTTGAAGAGTGGCAATATGCGTGGACGCCAAATGTGGAAGGTGAGCTGATCGCGTTATCTGAAAAAGGCACCCAGCTTAAAGGGATCGCATTAAACCGTTTATTTGAAATGGAAAAAAACCTTGAGCAACAAGGCGTCAGCCGTTCAAGCCAAAGTGCAGTGACATTGCTAATGCAAGCTGCGCTTATTGGCTTACACCAGCGTATTCCTGCTTTATTTTCATTACTCGACAACTATATTCAACAAGATGCTAAATTCGAATCGTTAGTTGCTTGTGGCCATAAGTTAGTGCATCTATGGCGTGGTCGACAATTCTTTGATATAGAAGAAAACTTTGCGATTGAAGTCCGTCTGGATACCTTATTGCAACAAGTTTTTTATTGCTTTGAACAAATTACGCAGGGGGATGAACAGCAACAAGAAATGCATTTTAATGCGCTGCTTTCATGTCGTGAATTAATCACCTTTATGCCTGAAATTAATAAGGCTCATGATTACTCAAACGATTTTTATCACCAGTTGGCGCGTTGTGAAGGCAAACTAAACCATGTTCCTTTATTAAAAGGGGCCGTGGATGCGCTGCGTTATTTAGGCGCCAAAACCGATGAAAATACCTTAGTTAATGAGATCCAAAAGGCATTTAGTACGGGAAGTGATCCGGAAATTGCTATTGGCTATTTTATTGGTGTAATGCGAGCAGCCCCTGAGTTAGTTTTACGTATTCCTCTTTTAATCGAACTGTTGAATGATTTGCTTAGTGAATGGGATGAAAGTCGGTTTATTCAAGTATTGCCTGATTTACGTTTTGCATTTAGCCAATTGACACCAAAGCAAAATGCGCAAATGGCACAGCATGTCGCGCAAAACTTATCAATAGAAGCCCAAGATTTAACGCTGCACCAAACTGAGTTTAATGAGAATCAAATGCTGCAGGCGTTGCAATTAGAGCAACGGCTACAAAACCAACTTACTGAGCTTGGGCTACAAAGCTGGTTCACCCACCCGTCGGAGGCGAAATAACCATGAGTAAAAAAGAGACGCCATTGACGCCAGAACAGCTACAACTCGCTAAACGTTGGCGCTTGGTATTAGGCCAATATGCCGATAACGCACTGGGGCAAGCCGCCTTCAGTGCGCAAGAGTTAAAAATTGAACGTTCACTGGATTTTTTGTATCGCCGTGAATATCAACGGCGTGGTTTACGGCAAGAAAGCGGCCGTCATGGTTCGTTGGATGCCTCGCAACTTACCGCGGTTAATTGGTTAAACCAAGCACGAAAATTGTTTCCGAACAGTACGTTTGAGCGCATGCAATCACAGGCGCTTGAGCGCTATGAAATAAGTAGTTTGCTTAAAAACCCTGACGCATTGAATGCCATGGAGCCCACAAAGGCATTAGCAAAAACGTTAATGAGCTTACGGGGAAAAATGAACGAAGATACGCGTGATGCGGTGAAAAATATTATTCGCAAAGTAGTGGATGATATCCTCAGCCAAATGCGTAACCAGTTCCGCCAAGCACTAACAGGGCGCAAAAACCGTTTTCGACGTTCATTAATACCCAATAGCCGTAATTTCGATTGGCGGGCAACCATTGCAGCAAATTTGAAAAACTATGATGTGCAACATCAACGGTTAGTCATTAAAACACCGTATTTCAACTCACGCCAGCAGCAGCATTTACCGTGGGATGTCATTTTGTGTGTTGACCAGAGTGGCTCGATGGCAAGTTCAATTATGTATGCAGCGGTCTGCGCCAGTATTCTAGCGGCATTGCCAACGGTTCGGGTTTCATTAGTGGTTTTTGATACACAAGTGGTTGATTTAAGCCATTTAGCTCATGACCCTGTTGAGGTTTTAATGACGGTGCAATTAGGTGGTGGAACCGATATTGCGAAAGCGATGCAGTATTGCGAGAGCTTAATTCGCAACCCTAAACGAACAGTGATCAGCTTGATCAGTGACTTTGAGGAAGGCGGTGCGTTAAATCATCTGCTTAACTGCACACAGCGCCTGCACAGTCAGCAAGTGAAGCTTTTAGGCTTAGCCGCATTAGACGATGATGCATTACCTGTTTATGATCCTGAAATTGCCCAAAAATTGGCCGATAGGGGCATGCATGTCGCGGCCTTAACACCAGAGCATTTTGCACAGTGGCTGGCGGAGGTGATGCAATGAGTTGGCAAGCAATTTACTACCAATACGACGATGATGCATTAACTGTGTTTGCCAATGTCGGGTTATTGCGCCGGGCACGTAAAGATATAGAAAATCAAAAAGTTAGCCCTATAGATCTTGCGGTGGGGCAATTTGATAGTGATGGACAAACCGTACAGTTAGATGAGCAAGGTGTGCAAAAAGCAACCTGTAATTGCAGCGCATCAGGTTGTTGTAAGCATATTTTAGCCGCTGTACTTTGGGTTCAGAATAATGTGGCGAGTGAAAGTATTTCAGGCATTGATAGCGATATAGCGATTAGTGAACCTGAGCCACTACTGCCTGAATTGCTCACATTAGAACCGATGTCACTAATTAAACTCGCTTCTAAACCCGATTGCCGCTTAGCTATCCGCTTGTTAGATGAGTGGCAAGGGCGTGAGCTGACTTTTGATGATCAATGCAACCAGTTAAGAGTGACATTAACTGAATATGATGAGCCAATCATTTACCTGAAAGGTAGTGGTTTTCAGGGGATGATTTCCTCGGTACCTGAAAAACAGAAAAAAGCCGTTCACCTTGCAGTGATTGCTAAACTGTTGATACAAAATGGTGCGGTTTGGCAATGGCCTGATGATTTAACCCCTGCACCTGATACTGCACTGTCATTAACTGATGATGACAAAACCGTTATCGCCACTATCGGGCAATTTATCCAAGATTTGTTGCGCCAAGGTTTGTCGCACATTAGCCAAAGTAGCGCCACGCAATTGCATCTGTTGAATATGTCGGCGAAAGCGGAAGGTTTACCTCGGTTAGCTAATTATTTGAAAAGGCTCAGTCAACAAGTGAAATTGCTTGCTGATAAGCACTTTACCATGGATGAAGGGCAAGTTTTGCGGCTAATCGCCGAAATTGCTGCCTATCTACAGCAACTTTCAACGGCAGATGAAGCACAACTTGCCGTGCTTAAAGGTTTACAGCGTCGGCAATATACCGACCAAGCGTCAGTGCTTGATTTAACACCGATTGATGCGAATTGGTGGCAAACGCAAAGTGGTGCAATTGGCGCAACATTTAGTTTTTGGGATAACCAAGAGAAAAAAATTATTCAATGTACGCAAGGGCGCGCAAACCGACTTGACCCGATGTTTGGTCGACAAAACGTTTGGCAAACGTTATCCATTTGGAAGCAAACGGCTGATAATTTGATGCGAACGCCGTTTAAATTGCATGATCCACGGCTTTCGGATGAAGGTAAATTATCGGCCAGTGGCGACAGTTTTGCTGTAAAAAATAGCCAAAAACTGTTAGCGGATGATGACTACCAAGCGCTTCAAAGGGAATTGGGCTTTACGCATTGGCAAGAGGCTAGTGAGTTCCTTTCGAGTTTATCTAACGAAAATGTTTATCAACCGGTTATTTTGCATATTGCTGATTACGAACAGTTGTATTGGGACGAAGCAGAACAGTGCATTTTGTGGGCGGTAGCCGATAGCGAAAAAAATAGGGCGTTTTTGCGGTTAAACTGGGAAGGGAATGAAAATCATAAAATTGAAGAATTACGTTTTATCACTAAGGAAAAATGGCCTATTGCCGCGGTGAGTGCTCTGGTCAATCAGACTACACAAGGTATTCAGCTGGTGCCCAAAACGGTGTGGTTGAAGAAAGAACAAGGTATTGAGCTGTTTTACCTTGATTTTGAATCCATTCCCCGTAAGAAACAGCGTTCAGGTTTTTTCAATAAAATCATGGAATACATGGAGAAAAAACAACAAAAGCGCAATACATTCGTACCGGAAATCACACTTGCAAGTCAGTTAGTTCGTCCAATTTTATCTGTACTGGAAACCCAAGCCTGCACGGGAAGGCAGCAGCTTTCTTCATCTCAACATGCAGAAATTGGCTATGTAATACGAGTTCTGGAAGATTTAGGGGCATTATGGTTAGCCAATCAGGTTAAAGCGTTAACGGCTTCAGGGGAGATCACTCCAGAAAACGTATTACGATTAGTGTACCTATGCGATAAATTTGAGCGCTTGCAAATACCGTTACCGTTTCAATTTACATAATAGTACTTAAGATTCAAACGTCCCAAGAAATGTCCGTAATAGTTGGTTGAGCGCCTGTTGCTCTTCCAACGTCAACTTGGCGACTAGCCGTGCTTGGTTTTTTGTATGGGCCTCAATGACTTGGTTAATTAATGTTAGCCCTTCATTAGTCAGTGAAACTAAAAAACCTCGGCCATCATCTGGGTTGGTGTGTCGGGAAACTAACCCCGCTTTTTCCAGTTGATCAATGCGGTTTGTCATGGTTCCCGAGGTTACCATTAGCGTCGCAAGCATATCCCCTGGGCTCAGGGTGTAAGGTTTACCTGAGCGCCGCAAAGTGGCCAGCACATCAAAACTTGACCGATTAAGGCCAAATTCAGCGAAGACTTTTTCCATTTCACGGGTGAGATGATAGGCAATATTGCCTAACCGACCAATTAACCCCATTGGGCTAATATCGAGATCTGGGCGCTCACGCTCCCATTGTTGAGTGATTTTATCGATTCTATCCATAGGCAAATAATGGGCTTTATTTATCTTGACGTCAAGGTAAATAAAAACTATCTTGACCTCAAGATAAAAATTGAGAGTCAAACTATGAATCGCTATGTTGTTTTATGTTTCACTGCATTAGCCCCCATTGTGTGGGGAAGCACCTACTTGGTGACGACTGAAATGCTGCCCTCGGGCCTTCCATTAACATTGGCTGTTTTACGTGCACTGCCTGCCGGATTATTGCTGGTACTGCTTTTACGCCAGTTACCCTCAGGGATTTGGTGGTTGCGAGTGGCTATTTTAGGGGCGTTGAACTTTTCACTGTTTTGGTGGTTATTGTTTATTGCAGCTTACCGTCTTCCCGGTGGTGTTGCCGCAACGGTGGGCGCGGTACAGCCATTAATTGTACTGTTTTTAAGTCGTTGGTTATTGAATAACCGATTGTCCAGTATTTCAGTAATCGCTTCGCTTAGCGGAATTGTTGGTGTGGCGATTTTGCTGTTAACACCTACAGCTGCGCTAGATTGGGTTGGCGTAATAGCTGGCTTGGCAGGGGCATTTTCAATGGCCGCGGGCACGGTTATGAGCCGCCGTTGGCAACCCCCCGTTAGCGCATTAACTTTTACATCGTGGCAATTAACTGCGGGCGGTTTGATTTTACTCCCATTTGCCTTCATTTTTGAGCCTGCATTGCCGACGTTAACATCCGTGAATATTATCGGGCTCAGCTATTTAACCTTAATTGGTGGGGCATTAACCTACGCATTATGGTTCCGTGGGCTGGCATTATTAGGGCCGAGCTCAGTAGCATCATTAGGTTTTCTTAGCCCTGTCAGTGCGGTGGTCTTAGGGTGGTTTTACCTTAATCAGCAGCTCAGCACCTTGCAATTTATTGGTATGATAGTGATCTTAGGCAGTGTTTGGGTGAGTCAACGCGCAGAAGCACGCAAAGCACGGAGAAGTGGCGTTTAATGGCGTATTATGCTCAGTTATCACCGTTAAATTAATGAGATAGTCGAATATGTTATTTTCTGATGATGAAAACACCATTGAGATAGCGCCAGATGCTTTCTTGCTAAAAGGCTTTTTGCTGGGCAATAGTCAGGCGTTATTACAATCATTAAATGACATTACTTCGCTATCGCCATTGAGAAATATGGAAACTCCGGGAGGGTACCGCATGTCAGTTGCGATGAGCAATTGCGGTGATTGGGGCTGGGTGACTGACAAAACAGGGTACCGTTATGCTAATAGTGACCCTGTCACTAATCAACCTTGGCAGCCTATGCCAATAATATTTCGCCAATTAGCCCAAGAAGCGGCAGAAAGAGCGGGTTTTTTGGGGTTTGAACCAGATGCCTGTTTGATTAACCGATATGCTGTGGGGACTAAACTGTCACTTCACCAAGATAAAGACGAAGCGGATTTTTCACAGCCGATTGTTTCGTTTTCATTAGGATTACCCTGCATATTTGATTTTGGCGGGATGACACGTGAAGCGCCTAAAATTGCGCTGGCACTGGAACATGGTGATGTGCTGGTTTGGGGTGGAAAATCCCGTTTAAATTACCATGGTGTTCGAACCATAAAGGCGGGTGAGCACCCATTGCTGGGGCCATACCGCTTTAATCTCACATTTCGCCGTTCACAAAAGTAACGGTTTATAAGCGTTGGTTTTGTTTACAAATTTCGTTGGTAGCTGTTATTTTTGTGTACCTATAAAAATGTATCAGTGAACGATAAAAAAGATCGTTGAATAATAAATTAGTTGTCTCTATAACTATTAGCTAATTATTTACATAACAGGGTATTAGTGGGTGAATTAATGTACGGCTTTACAAATGATTATAACGAAATTGCGCATCCTAACGTGATGGAAGCATTGAACAACTTAGCTGGGAAACGTTTTACAGGTTATGGTACAGACGGTCTGTGCAAGCAAGTCGCTGAGCAAGTTAAACACCGTATTGGTCAGCCTAATGCGGATATCCATTTCTTTAACGGCGGAACGATCACCAATTTAACGACGATTTCCCATATTTTACGTCCACACCAAGCGGTGATCTCCGTTGTTGGTGGCCATATTGATGTTCACGAAACAGGGGCGATTGAAGCATCTGGGCATAAAGTTATCACAGTAGAATCTGCCTCAGGGAAACTGACTCCGGCGCATATTCAAAAAGTATTGTCTGAACATCCCGATGAGCATTCAGTTCAACCAAAAGTGGTTTATATCAGTAACTCCACTGAAATTGGTACGGTGTATCGCAAAGCAGAATTAGTCGCTCTGCGTAAAATTTGCGACGAAAACGGTTTGTTCCTATTTATGGATGGCGCACGTCTCGCATCGGGTTTGATGTCCTCCGCCAGTGATTTAACCATTGAAGATATCGCACAACTCACGGATGTTTTCTACATCGGTGGAACAAAAATTGGGGCATTGACTGGGGAAATTTTAGTGATTTTAAACCCCGCGATAAAATCCGATTTTCGTTATAGCATTAAGCAAAAAGGCGGGTTACAAGCTAAAGGCTGGTTATTAGCTGCGCAGTTTGAAGCTCTCTTTAATGACGACCTTTATTTCAAGTTAGGTCAGAAAATCAACGATGCCGCAAGTGAACTTGCCGATTTCTTTAGCGAAAAAGGGTTCGGCTTTTTAGCACCGGTGGAATCAAACCAAGTATTTGTGATTTTACCTAATTCACTCAGTGACAAAGTCTTGGCTCATTATGTCGTCAGTAAAGTTTGCCAGCCAACGGCAGATACAACCTGCTTACGTTTTTGTACATCTTGGTCTACAAGCTCACAAGATATTGAAAAACTGAAACAAACTTTCAATTCATTAATCTAGTTTGTTTTAGATATATTGCCCGCATGAATGTGTGGGCAAATCTTTCCGATTTCTCGTATATCGTTTTCACAAATAAAACGGCATGATCCTAGTGTCTACTCAATTGATCTGGTCGTAAGTATGCCTTGGACGTTTTCCCACCCCGCGGTGGTTTTTCCCATTAAACAGGCCAAATATTTCCGTTGGTTAAGCTTGCCAGCACTTATTTTAGGCAGCTTGAGCCCAGATTTATTTTATTCATTGACGTGGTACCGTGCGGCATCAGTGGCGCATGAATATATTGGATGGTTCTATACTGGGCTTCCATTATGCATATTGGTTTATTGGTTAACGCAAAAAATGGCACCCGCATTGAATAGAATGAGCCCTTTGGCTGTTCATACCATGAATAAACTTACTATTCGACATACGTTAATTATCTTTATTTCGCTGTATATCGGGGCGTTAACCCATATTGTTTGGGACGGTTTTACGCATGAGTCCGGGGCATTTGTGCGGGAAATTTCATTTTTACAAATGAAGCTATTTGCGATGTCTGATAGCCAAGAAATTGCGTTTTATAAACTATTACAACACCTTGGGTCTGCGGGGGGCTTCGCCTATCTTTGCTATAAATACTTTCAATTTCATCGTTTTCAACCAATTGAAATTAAAAATAAAAATAATAAAAAGCTAAAGAGATTGATTATTCTTGGTGGGCTTGCATTCGTATCGACGTTGCCTTTCGCTTATTGGCTAACGCCGAAAATAAATGGTTTTAATTTCAACCGGTTCGTTTATTTAGAGTTAACACTAACGGTACCTGTATTTTTACTAATTGTATTGATACTTGGATGGCGGCTTTATGTGAAAGATAAGCCGCTCATGGTCAATAGCGATTAGTTTTCCAGTAGTCCATTAAGAATTTTATCTATCGCAAAAATACTTTGTTGTAAGCGTTCTTGGCTATTAGCCTGAGAGATCCAATAGGCGGATTCAGCAAGCCCACCATTGATTAAAAAGGCAAGGGCGCGAGTATTAACATTGCTAATGATTTGCTGGTTCATTAATTCCTGTAGCAGGATATCGACTTGTTCGGTGCATTTAAGATTTGATTTTGCGAGATCTTCAGCCACAACAGATTTGGCATCCCGTAAAATAATCTGCTGATAGTCAGGTTCTAATGCCATCTCTAAATAAGCGTGGCAGCGTAGCCGGAAGTTATTCCACAGGTCAGTGGAATTGGCAGAGATTTTTTGTAACCGCCCATTCATTTCGCTATCAATCTGTTCAACTACAGCAGTGAATAAGCCTTTTTTATCACCAAAATGGTGATAAAGAGCACCGCGCGTTAAATCAACACTTGCCGCGATTTCATCCATGGAAGTGGCTGCAAAGCCCAAACGGCTAAAATGTTCCCGTGCTGTAGTTAATAAAAGTTCGCGCGTTTCTTCCATTTGAGCTTGTGTTCTTCTTGCCATAAAACCTCTTACAAACACTGAGTATAATTATTTACATTCACTGTGTATGATTATATCATTATTATACATACATAGTGTATGTATAAAGAATTTATTACCGGGAGCTTACATGCTAAGTCGCTATCAAGAACTCTTTAAAGCCAAAGGCAGCCAACAATTTGTCATTGCTGGGTTATTAGCCCGTTTAGCGTTACCGATGATGGGCATTGGTATTATTACTATGCTGGCGCAATTAAGGGGGAGTTATACGTTAGCGGGGTTAGTTTCAGCCACGTTTGTGCTTACCTACGCATTGCTGTCACCACAAATTTCCCGATTGGTCGATAAATTGGGTCAGTATCGAGTATTACCCGTGGTCACGCTTATCAGTTTATTGGGTGTTGTGTTGCTCGTTGCGACAACGTGGCTGGCGTTACCTGATGCTGGGTTATTTATTGGTGCGTTTTTAGCCGGCGCGATGCCGAGCATGTCGGCCATGATAAGGGCACGGTGGACGGCATTGTATAAAGGGAAGCCCATTCTACAAACGGCTTATTCACTGGAAACTGTGTTTGATGACGCGACGTTTATTGCAGGGCCTCCGTTATCAGTTGGGTTGACAGTTGCCTTATTTCCGCAAGCAGGCTTATTGGTTGCCGCTGTTTTGTTACTGGTGGGCGTGATGCTTCTTGTGCAACAACGCGGTACGGAACCCCTTGTATTTGCACAAGAAAGTTCAACGCCGAAGCAAAAATCGATTTTGTCGATGGCAAGCTTACAATTGCTTATCGCATTGATGATTGCATTGGGGGTTATTGTGGGTTCTGTGGATATTTTAAGTGTCACGCTCGCACAATTACAGCAACAACCCGCTGCGGCAAGCTTAGTTTTATCCGCTTATGCGATAGGCTCTTGTGCGATGGGCTTGGTTTTCGGGGCACTCAATTTAAAAACACCATTACACCGCTTATTATTTATCAGCGGGATAATGACATTTTTATCTATCGTGCCAATGTGGTGGGTAAGCGGCGTTTATTCCCTCGCGGTTGTGGTGTTTATTTCAGGCTTATTCTTTGCACCGACCATGATTATTGCAATGTCATTGGTGGAAAATATTGTTCCACCAAATCGATTAACGGAAGGAATGACTTGGCTATTAGCTGGGTTAAATATAGGTGTGGCTATTGGTGCTATGATGACGGGAAAAATGGTTGATACTTATGGGTTGTATGCTGCTTTTCTTGTGGCGATCATTGGAGGTGTGTTTGTTCTGTTATCTACCGCATTAAGTTATTTACAACTGAATGCGCAGCAAAAGATGGTAGAAACGTGCGAGAATAGATTTTAACAATATGAATATTTCAATAAAATAAGTAAAAACAAGAGGTTAAAAAATGCATAAGCCAATATTTAGGCAAGCAACACAGGGTGATGTCGAGGCGTGCTTCACGATTGAAATTGAATCGTATGAAGGGGATGAGGCAGCGACTAAAGAAAAAATCGCAACGCGAATAGCGCAGTACCCACAAGGTTTTTTATGTATGGAGGTGGCGGGTGAAGTTGTCGGCTTCATTAATGCCGGCTGCGCGTGGGATGTGGTAATGTCCGATGAAGAATTCAAAGAGCTCATCGGCCATGACGCACAAGCGCCAAATGTGGTGATTATGTCGGTTGTGATCCACCCAAATCACCAAGGAAAAGGCTATTCATCGTTATTGATGAAAGAATTCATTGCGTTAATGCAAAAAAATAACAAAGAAACTATTCATCTAATGTGCAAAGAACGCCACGTTGATTTGTATAAACATTTTGGTTACCAATATGTCAAACCCTCTGAGTCAGATCACGGTGGAATGACATGGCATGAAATGGTTATGGTGCTTTAGTTTACCAATTATTGCCAAGTTTATTTCAGATTAATTGCTAATATTATCAGTAATAAGCTTGGCCGATATAATGTTTAATTAACCCCCGCTAAAATCACATCGGTACTTTTTCTTGCTGTGATCGTGTTATGATATCCCCATAATATACCGCTAAGTTTTGGATAAAATAATGGAAATATGGGTTGATGCGGATGCGTGTCCTAAAGTTATCAAAGAAGTTTTATATCGCGCAGCTGACAGAGAAAATGTGCAAATTACATTTGTTGCCAACCAACGCTTGTCGGTTCCACCATCTCGTTTTTTAAAAACCTTACAAGTTCCCGCGGGCTTTGATGTCGCAGATAATGAAATTGTTCTTCGTGCGCAAAAAGGGGATTTAGTGATCACCGCAGATATTCCTCTTGCCGCAGAAGTGATGGAAAAGGGCGCGTCCGCACTGAACCCTCGTGGCGAGCGTTACAGTGATGCAACTATTCGTGAGCGTCTGAATATTCGTGATTTCATGGATACGATGCGGGCGAGTGGTGTGCAAACTGGGGGCCCTGCAAGTTTAAACCAACGGGATCGCCAGCAATTTGCAAATGAATTAGATAAATGGTTATTACAACGAAAAAAAGTGTTAAGCCAATAATACGATTTGTCGAATAATCACCCTGATTTTGTGCAGTAAATCTGCATTTTGAAATAGAGTTGATAATAATTTCGTGCCTATAATGGAAAACCCTAAATTTTCGAAGACAAAATTATGGATCCGTTACACAGCATTATTATCACTCTATTTTTATTTGTACTGACGTTTTTTAACCCTGGCGCCAATTTATTTATTGTTGTTCAAACCACGCTTAGTTCAGGGAAAAAGGCGGGGCTGACCTGTGGTTATGGTGTCGTTTTAGGTAATGCCATTTATTCTGGCCTTGGGTTATTTGGGCTTGTGACCTTAATGTCAGAGTTCGGTGCGTTGTTTTCGTTAATTAAAGTACTAGGCGGATTATATTTACTGTATTACGCGATTAGCGTTTTTAAAAATAAAACCCAACTCAATTTATCCACGGAAAATATTACGGAACATTTCCCAAAAGGTGTGTATTTTCGCCGAGGTTTAATTTCCGATCTTTCGAACCCGCAAACTGTGCTGTTCTTTATGAGTATTTTCTCAACAACCATTTCCCCCTCAACGCCATTATGGGCAAAACTAGTGATTTGGCTTGGGATCGTCTTGGCTTCATTGATATGGCGAATCATTCTCTGCCAAACATTTTCTCTTTCATCGGTCAGACGGAGCTATTCGCGCATCCACAAAGTGGTGGGGAAAGTGGTCGGGTTGATTTTGGGGACATTGGCGACAAGGCTTATCTACCAAGGCGTTACTGAGCTAGTGATTAAAAAATAAGGGCATTAGACGTTATTTGACTTCGCCTTATTATTGCAATTACAATAATTGCAATTGCAACAATAAGAGTGAGCGATAATGTTTATCCAATCAATGAAAATGCCAGCTGCAACAGCACAAACGCAAGCCGCCGCTAATTTGTGCTTACAACAGATTCATCAGGTCGCTCATGACAGCGCTAATCTGCCAAGCTCTCCGGCAAGTTTGCTTCATAAAGCGATTAAACATAATAACGCTTCGATTTGGGTTATTAATCAAAATGGCGTTACGGGCCAACAAGAAACAGCGTGGCCAATTTGGTTTAATAGCCAAGAAACCTATGAGAAACCCTTGTTTTACTTTGTGAATACTCCCTTAATTGAGCAGTTAGGCGCACTAGAGACAGAAACAAACCATAAAGGAATTTTCCTCAACTGCATCGATACCAGTGAAAGCTATTTACCAAAAGGGGTTTATCCGTGGTTTCCATTAAAGCTTACGTCGATGGAAAATTGGCTAGCTTATGATATCGCGAATGCGCAAGAAGCCGCAGCTATCGCCCAACAAGCATTAACACATTTGTATATATATGGTGATAAGTCATTGGTGTATATGGCATTACACAGTGTTAATCAAACAACTGAGCCTTTATCTGAAGACGCAGCCATAGCAGCTTTTAAAGGTATGTACCGGTTATCACGTAGTGCACCAAAAATTGATATTCAATTGTGTGGGGCAGGAAAATCACTCGAAAGGGTTAAGCAAGCAGCCCAATTATTGCAAACAGAATGGGGCGTTGAGTCTGAAGTATGGAGTTGCCCAAGTTATACGCGACTCGCGTTTGATGCAAAGCAGCAATACGCTTCTTCCCACCTTAAACACTGTTTAGGGAATACCAAGGTGCCTGTCATTGCGGTAACGGATTACTCTCACCATATCGCTAAGCAAATAAAACCATTCATACCTCAAGAGTTTATGGCGTTAGGTTCTGATTCTATTGATAAAAATGGCATTATTTACCCATCAGTAAATTGGATTGCCTTGTGTGCATTGAAGCAACTTTATGAGGCAAACCAGCTTTCTGTTGCTGTTTATGAAGAGGCAATTGAAAAGCTAACTCATTAGATTGTCGCGGTATCGTGAGTGGTACCGCGATATTTACGTTAATCTTTTGCACTTAATGCGGCGTTATCAAGGGCATTGGCAAAATCATTGATTTCAGTTTCGCTAAATTGACTGAGAAAATGTGTTTTAACCACTTCTCGGTAGATTTCCCACATTTGCTTGCGCAGCAGTTTGCCTTTTTCTGTGATTGTGGCAAAAGATGCTCGTCTGTCATCGTCTGAACGAGAGCGAATGACGAGGTCTTCCTTTTCTAAGCGGTCAATTAAACGTGTTAAGTTATAGCGTTCAATCACCACGACATCCGCTAATTCATGCATTCGCCGCGTTCCGTTTTCGCCGCTTTCCAAGCCCCATAAAACATCATACCACGCATAAATAGGCAATTTTGCTTCGGAAAGTTTAGCTTCGATTTTTCTGATGATGATCCGATGTGCGCGGACAAAGGAAAACCACAAATCCGCTTGTTTAGTTTTCATATGGCCTTTCTTGATTAAAGGGAGTTAGTTGCAATTGCAATTATAAAAGGATAAAGTCTTTTTTACCATTATTGTATATGCAACTATACCGTTAGGTATGATAGTAATCGCAACTATAGCAATTGCAATTCAAGGTCAATAATCCGGTTTGAGACGTAAACCTGCCCTGACGGGAAAGTAGATTTGGGAGAAAGTATGAACCACACAACAATAGAAAAAGATGTCGATCCTCAGGAAACCGCGGAATGGCTTGAGTCCTATGAAGGCGTTACCGAAATTGATGGCCGTGAGCGCGCACATTTTTTACTTAACAAAATGGCGCAAGCGGATCAACGAAAATACGGTGATTTTCAAAGCATTGTGACCACACCGTATATCAATAGTATTCCTGTCCATAACCAACCTGAATACCCGGGTAATTTGGCAACGGAAGGGCGCTTAAACGCGTATATTCGTTGGAATGCGATGGCGATGGTGCTCCGCGCGGGGAAACACTCTAATGTGGGGGGACATATTGCAACCTACCAATCCGCGGCAGTACTATACGATATTGGTTTTACACACTTTTTTAGAGGGAGGACGGATGATTTTGCTGGGGACATGGTGTATATCCAAGGGCACTCTGCACCGGGAATTTATGGCCGTGCCTATTTAGAGGGGCGAATTGACGAAGAACAGCTCGATAATTTCCGCCGTGAATCTGTCCGCCGTGGCTTATCATCTTATCCTCACCCGCGCTTAATGCCTGATTTTTGGCAGTACCCGACAGTATCGATGGGGCTTGGGCCATTAACTGCGGCGTATCAAGCGCGTTATATGCGTTACCTTGAGTATCGTAACCTCAAACCTCATCAAGGCCGTAAAGTTTGGGCATTCCTTGGTGATGGGGAAATGGATCAGCCTGAATCACTAGCGGCAATTTCCTTAGGTGGGCGAGAAAAACTTGATAACTTAGTGTTTGTCGTAAACTGTAATCTACAAAGACTCGATGGCCCAGTACGTGGCAATAGCAAAATTATTCAAGAGCTTGAGTCTGTATTTAAAGCAGCTGGTTGGAACGTCATTAAGGTTATTTGGGGAAGTGCTTGGGATAAATTACTGGAAAAAGACACTTCTGGCTTATTGATGCAGCGAATGATGGAGTGTGTAGATGGTGATTACCAAACGTTTAAATCGCAAAGCGGTGCGTATGTGCGTGAACATTTCTTTGGTAAATACCCTGAGCTGCTTGCTTTAGTGGCGGATATGAGTGATGACGACATTTGGAATTTACACCGTGGGGGACACGACCCAGAAAAAGTTTACGCTGCCTATCATCAAGCGGTAAATACCAAAGGTAAGCCATCTGTTATTTTAGCCAAAACAGTAAAAGGTTTCGGGATGGGAGAGGCGGGTGAAGGGCAAAACATTAATCACCAATTGAAAAAGATGAGCCAAGATGCGGTTCGCGCCTTCCGTGACAAACTCAATTTGCCTGTGGCAGATGAGCAATTAGACGAAATTCCGTATCTCAAACCTGAAGTTGATAGCCCAGAAGCCCTGTATATTAAGAGCACGCGTCAAGTGCTGGGAGGCTATATTCCAGCACGTTTTGGCCAAACAAGCCCTGTGGTTATTCCGCCATTAGCCAATTTTGCTAATTTATTCAAAGGCAGTGGGGAGCGTAATATGTCCACCACGATGGCATTTGTGAACATTTTGAATGTGTTACTTAAAGATGCCGAAGTTGGCAAGCTGGTGGTGCCAATTGTACCTGATGAATCAAGAACCTTTGGAATGGAAGGGCTATTCCGTCAAATAGGCATTCACTCCTATTTAGGCCAGCTTTATACCCCACAAGATGCAGGGCAATTAAGCTACTATAAAGAGGCAAAAGATGGGCAAATTCTGCAAGAAGGGATCAACGAATCTGGAGCCATTTCTACATGGATAGCTGCGGGTACGGCATACAGCAACCATGATGTGCCAACGATCCCTTTCTATATTTTCTATTCCATGTTTGGTTTGCAGCGCGTAGGCGACCTAGCTTGGGCTGCGGCCGATGCGCGCACCAAAGGCTTTTTGCTGGGGGCAACGTCTGGACGAACCACCTTAATGGGTGAAGGCTTACAGCATGACGATGGTCACAGCCATGTTTTATCTTCCGTGATCCCAAGTTGTGTCTCTTATGACCCAGCGTATGCTTATGAGTTAGCTGTAATTATTCAAAATGGTATGCAACGCATGTTCGTTGATAATGAAGATATTTACTATTACATCACGCTACTCAATGAGGGCTACCCGCAACCCGCCATGCCAGAAGGGGTCGAGGATGGTATTCTAAAAGGCGCTTATTTATTTAAATCCTACGATAATGCACCTGAAAATTCCCCGCGTGTTCAGTTGATGTCCAGTGGTTCGATTATGCGTGAAACCCTTGCGGCGGCGGAGCTTTTAGCAAATGATTTTGGAGTGAATAGCGACGTTTGGAGTGCAACCAGCTTAAACGAATTACGGCGCGAAGCGATGAAAGTAGAGCGTTGGAATATGTTGCACCCGGAAGATGAGCCTAAAAAACCGTATGTGCAGCAAATGATAGAGCCATACAAAGGGCCATTGGTGGTTGCGACAGACTATATGAAAATCGTAGGTGACCAAATTAAACCCTATGTATCAGATAGAAAATTCATCTCATTAGGTACGGACGGATTTGGGCGTTCAGATACTCG
Source organism: Providencia sp. UF-224 (assembly GCF_058245955.1). NCBI lineage: Bacteria > Pseudomonadati > Pseudomonadota > Gammaproteobacteria > Enterobacterales > Morganellaceae > Providencia > Providencia sp. UF-224. The sequence goes on from NZ_JBSICC010000004.1 coordinate 206,861, forward strand.
TGAGGCATTACGCGAATTCTTCGAAGTCAACCGTCATTTTATTGTGGTGGCTGCACTGAAATTATTAGCGGATGAAGGCACGATTGCTCGTTCAGAAGTTAACCGTGCGCTACAACTTTATGAGATAAATGTGGATAAACCTGCACCTGATTCGATAAACTAGCCTTATAAATGAATGTGTATAGCGCAGCGGGGGGTAATCCCCGCTGTTGCTATATTCAGACAAACAAGGGCTTAACATGAGCAATATCGCATTGTATCTCGGTTCATTCTGTACATTTATCGCTGCATTACTGCATTTTGCGTGCTTGTTTCTCGGTGCAAAAGGGTACCGTTTTTTAGGTGCAGGGAACTCTATCGTAGAAAAAGCGCAAAAAGGCCATTGGTATCCGCATGTTACAGCCATTGTTGTCGGAACTATCCTGCTTATATGCTCTGCTTATGCGTTGACAACAGCGCTAGGGCAGCCAATTTTACCGTTTCACCAGCCTATTTTGTTCGCTATTGCGACCGTATTTTTACTTCGAGCCGCTTTATTTCCATTGATAAAAGCACGTTTTGTAGGAAACAGTGATTTATTTTGGTATGTCAGCTCGTCCGTGTGTTTTGTGATGGGAATGCTGTATTTAGTTGGTGTGGTTTTTATCTAATCGAGAAAGACAAAAAAGAGGTCTAAGCCTCTTTTTACTAACTCTAGAGTATATTGCCATTTTCTATGGCAACGTGGTATTCCGCCAATGCAGCCGCTTCTTTCGGTTCATGAGTAACTAATAAAATAGTGACGCCATCTTGTTTTAATTGATTCACTTGCGACCAAAGTTGCTCCCTTGTTTGCCAATCTAAGCTGGAAAACGGTTCATCCAATAAGAGCAAAGATGGCGATGAAATCATTGCGCGAGCAAGTGCAACACGTTGTTGTTCACCTCCCGAGATTTCATGGGGGTAACGTTTGGCCAAGTGCGCAATATTCATCTTATCTAACAAAGCGATAATGCGTTGCTTATCTCTGGGTATTTTAGCCGCATACTGGGCTAAACGGAGGTTGTTCATCACGTTCAACCACGGAAATAAATACAAACGTTGGTTGAGATAACGGCAAGGGCGCTGCCAGATGGGCAATTTATTCAATAAATTACCTTGGTAATAAATATCGCCTTGATAACGTTGATAGCCTGCAATGCAATTGAGCAGCGTGGTTTTCCCGCTACCAGAGGGGCCACAAATCGCGGTACAACATCCCTCTTTAAGTGACAGCGTCACGTCTTTTAAAATCCCTGCGTGAATATTCTCAAGGTTTAGCATGGGTTTTCCGCCTTTTTAAACGGTGAAGCGCGAGCAACAACACAACCGCTAATGCCATTAAAATCAGAGCACACCCAAGTGCGAGTGAAAAATCCCCGCTGGCAATATTCAAATAAATTGCCATGGGCAACGTTTCTGTTTTAAAGCGAGTGGCGCCAGCCAACATTAAGGTAGCTCCGAATTCCCCCAAAGCCCGTGAGTAGGCCAATATGCCGCCACTCATTAGTCCTTGCCAACAAAGCGGGATCTCAACCAAAATTAATGTTTTCGCAGGAGATAGCCCCAAATTTAACCCGGTTCTGACAAAAGCAGGGTCAATGGAGGCAAAAGCCCCTTGTGCAGAACGATACAGCACCGCACTTGCCACATAAGTTTGTGCAATGATCACGCCGAGTGGGGAAAATAACCAACGGCTGAGTTCTGGGAAAATCACGGAAAAAGGCCCTTGGCTACCCAAAAGTAGCAATAAGCCAATCCCAATGACTAAAGGTGGGGTGACGAGGGGCAAGTCAAATAATGCGTCAACGGCACGTTTGCCGAAAAATTCGCTGCGTGCCATCACCCAAGCCGCTGGAATGGCAATTAAGAATGCGAAAAATAATGACGTCAAGGACGTAGCAAGGGACATTAAAATCGCGAAATGGAACTCAGGCTCTGCAATTAATTGCGAAAGTAGTGACGGCGTGAGTTGAAACAACAGCGCCGTCAATGACCCGACAATCAAGAGTAATAAGAGTAATAGGGGCACAAGTGCCCACTTCATGATTGGGTACATATTGAGAATTATTTTTTAGCAGTAACAGGTAAAAAACCGTAGTCTGTAAAGGCTTTGATACCTTCAGGCGCAGCAAAATACTCAGCAAGTAATTTAGCCTCTTTTGGCGCAGCACTGGTGCTTAGTACCGCAATAGTGGCGATTTCTTCAGGGCTACCTTCTGGGGATGGCAACACAAGCAGTTTATCTTGGTTTTTCATCGCATCCGCTCGGCCAATAATTGCGGCATCGACTTCGCCATTGAGCAAATACATGGACAGATGTTTAATTGTTGCGGCGCGCACTATCACTTTATCACGTAATTGGTCGCCATAACCGCTGGCATCAAGTAACAGTTCACCACTACGACCTAAAGCGATAGCTTTCGGATCGCCCATACCTAGACGCAAATTACTTTTGGCGAGATCTTCAATACTGGCTATTCCTTGGGCTTTATCTTTTCGTACGGCAACGACTGGGATATGGCGTACGATAGGGTATGCATCAGTTGCTAAAGATTTGGCTTGCAGTTTTTCAACATAATCTTCAGATCCTGGGAAAAACAAATCCCCTTGCTGAGTTAACTCAAAGCGCGTCAAAATTTGCCCCGAACCACCATATTCAACAGTGACCGTGTTGCCTGTTTCTTTTTCGAATTTTTCGACCACTTTTTCAATCGGTGGGCGCAATCCTGCTCCTGCGTACATGTGTAGCTGAGCAGCCATCGCTTGGGGTAACGTAAAGCAGATAAATAAAGAAGAGAGTAATAGGCGGCGCATGAGTACCTCGTTATCGTTATATAAAAAAACACATAATGAAGAATCAGGTTAAGTTGCGCAAGGCACAACTGCGTAAGTTTTGATATTCATTAAGCTATTTGAGAATTTAATGATGCGTTGGCTTATCAGTCGAATGAACTTAAAGCCAAATCTGATTTGCAGGAGAGACAATTTGAAAAGGTTTCACACTCCCTGTTATCGAGGGAGTGGAAGCTAAAATTAGCGCTCTTCTAACACCTAACTGCAGAAGATTGGCAAGCCAAGAGAAATTTAATTAATGCGGGCGGTTTTACGTTGAACGTAAATCAACCACACAATGGCAAGAACAGCACACACTAACCATGGCAACAACATGATATTTAAGGTTTGCCAACCTAGGTAATCTAATAGCCCGCCAGCAGCTAACGAACATGCAAGGCTAACCATAAAGATACTCATGTCATTGGTTGCTTGTGCTTTAGCCTTTTCTTCTGGCGTGTAAGTTGATGTCAAAAGAGCAGTGCCACTGATATACATAAAATTCCAACCAGTTCCTAATAAAATCAATGCACTAGCGAATGATGCAAAAGAAACGCCAGAGAGTGCAAATAGAATATGCCCAATAAACATGGCAATACCCGCAAACATGATCTTAAGCACACCGAATCGAGTGATAAGGCTACCAGTAATAAAAGAGGGTAAAAACATACTTAATACATGAAGTTGCATTACGGTCGTGGTTGCACCTAATGAATGCTGATGGTTCATCATTGCAATCGGCATTGCAGTCATCGCAAGTACCATTACGCCGTAGCTGGTCATCCCAATAAATACCGCGACCAAATAGGTTGGTTGTAAAACGAGGGTTTTCCATGAGCGAGCTGATATAGGGGTGTGAGCCACCGTTTTTGGCTCAGCCATTGGGATATCCAATTTGCATAAAACGGCGATAGCACCGAGGGAAATTACCGCTAATAATAGAAAGGTGCCTAAATATTGTGCGTCAAAAAAGCTGGCACCAGAACGGGCGAGTAAAGGCCCTAAAAGCGCAGCGACGACGCCACCAGTCATCACTAACGAAATTGCTTTTGGGCGATACAAATTATCGGCTACTTCACTGGCTGCAAATCGATAAAATTGCGCAAAAGCTTGGTAACCACCAATTAAAACTGTTCCAAAGCTAAGAACATATAATGATTGGATAATTATTCCATATGCTGCAACTAACCCACCGATTATCCCTAAGAGTGCACCAACCAAAAAGCCATTACGCCGCCCAATTTTTGCCATCCAAAGAGACGCGGGAAACATCATCGTGGCCGTTCCCAAAAACATACCTGCAATGGGTAATGTAGCTAATGTTGGGGATGAAGCCATCTGAGCTCCCGCAAGGGCTCCAACGGTCATCACCATGACAGAGACAATTTGAAATAATGCTTGGGCACTCGCTAGCAGCCACACTTGTTGGTACATTTTTCTGGGGTGCATAAAATACGGCCTTAGAAATTAATTAGAGGGCAGAACATGTTTGAGCTTTTGAATTACCAAGTCTATGTCTGCTTGGGTTACACCAAGGCCAAGACTAAAGCGGATAGCACCAAGACCATAACTAGGATCAACGTTCATCGCCGAGAGCACAGGTGAAAGGGTGGCTTGACCTTCGTGGCAGGCAGATCCTGTCGACGCAGCAACACCCGATAATTTACCTAGAAGATCAGCGCCTTGTTGGTGTTTAAAACCCACATTTAATGTATTTGGTAAACGGTGAGTTTCATGGCCGTTTAGTAAAACCCGATCACCATAAAGATCAACAAGTTGCTGCCAAAAATTGTCGCGTAATTGTTTTATGTCAGCGTTTTTATTTTGTGTTTGTGCAATTTCACATGCAAGGCCAAGTGCCGTGGCAAGTAATAGGCTTTCCGTACCAGCACGAAGACCATTTTCGTGCCCAGCACCGTGGTTAATGGGCTCTAACATCGTGCCGCGGCGGACATATAAAGCCCCAATCCCTTTAGGGGCATAGACTTTGTGTCCAGCAATACTTAACAAACCTACATTCAGCTGATTAACATCGATTGCGACTTTTCCAATGGATTGTGCTGCATCAGTGTGAAAGCAAATATTGTTCTGTTTAGCAATCTCACCAATTTCCTCAATGGGTTGGATAGTGCCAGTTTCATTGTTGGCGTGCATAATACTAATGAATGTCGTGTTAGACGTGATTGCATTACGCACATCTAGCGGTGACACACGACCCAATTTACCAACAGGAAGATAAGTGACTGTTGCACCTAATTTCTCAAGGAATGCGAGAGGGCTTAAAATTGAAGGATGTTCAGTGACTTGCGTAATGATATGTGGATTAGGATGGCGTGATAACTGCTTAAAAAAATGCCCTTTGAGTGCGAGATTATTTGATTCAGTTCCGCCACTGGTAAAAATAATTTCATCAGTATGTGCCCCTATTAGCGATGCAACTTGTGCTCGGGCATGTTCCAAACGCGATTTTGCATTATCGCTAGCCCAATGCTGGCTAGAAGGGTTGCCATACAGTGAATTCAATAGCGGCTGCATTGAGGCTTGAACTTCAGGGTGAATCGGTGTGCTTGCATTAAAATCAAAATAGAGAGATGGCATAGTTAACCCAATTAAGTAATTAGAATGTTAATAACTTATCACTAGTCATGACCCAAGTAGAGAGATCTTGCATGGTTGCTTTCTGCGCCCCTGCAAAATAAGGCTCATTTTTATAAATACCGCAGCGAGCTTGGCAAGTACCACACACTTTGACATAAGCACCTTGGGTGATTAGGTCTTTTAAATTTTGGCTAAGATCTTGGTCGTAGTCTGTCGGTGGTATGCAGATATCACGGGCGAGATCCACTGAGTCATTCATTAAAAAAATGCGAATTTCACATCCATCGGATAATAACTGTTTTGCTAAACGCAAAGCATTCCATGTGACATCGGTTCCATCATAGGGCTCACGGTTTAATATTATTAAGGCTTTCATGGCATTTTACCTGAATTTGGATTATAGTAACAATTGAAACATTCAATCAATATCGATAATGATTGATCATGAAGTTGACTATGTCAATGAGTTAAACGAAAAATTGCGGTATAGGGGAAAGGGATAAGGTACAATTCAATACAGATGAGCATGGCAGGTGAAAAGAAGTGGGATTTTCGGAGGAAAATATGGCCAATATCGACCCTAAACAGCGTATTTATGCCAATTTGGCAGAAATAGCGCAAAGTATCAGCCATCCAAGCCGATTAGAACTTTTAGAGTACTTAGCACAAGGAAAAAGAAGTGTTGAGGAACTTGCTACCCTTTGTGGCATTGAATTTGCCAACGCTTCCCGTCATTTACAAACATTACGTCGTGCGCGATTAGTTGAAACGGAGCGTAAAGGAAAACATGTTTATTACTCAATTGTGAACCAAGATTCGGTGATAGAACTCCTTAATGCTTTAGGCATTGTTGGTAAGCAAAACAATGCTGAAATTAAGCAAATCATGGCAGACTATTTTGAAGCAAGAGACAAACTAACACCGATTTCGCGTGAGGATTTGCTGGCTCAATTAATGGATGGCAGTGTCACTTTATTAGATGTTCGTCCTGAACACGAATTTAACCAAGGTCATCTACCTGGTGCGTTAAATATTAGCGTGGAGAAGCTTGCAGAGCAGTTGTCACAACTCCCTAAAGGAATGGAAATTGTGGCGTATTGTCGCGGCCCATATTGTTTGTTATCACTTGATGCCATTGAATTACTTACAGCCCAAGGGTTTAAAATTAGGCGGCTTGAGGAAGGTTTTCCTGAATGGAAAGCAGCAGGTTTGCAAATAGAAAATGCTTAAATTTTTAAATGAGAAAAGGCCCACAGTGTGGGCTTTCAACGTCTATTAACGGTGGTTTAGCCACTGTTCAACTTCTTGATATGTACCTTGAAAAACAATTCGCTCTTGTTTCTGGCTTAATTGATAACGATACATTGGGTCATAATATTCATGCAGTAATGGGCAAAGCCAAGAAAAATGTGATTGAGTTTCACCTGTCGCTTGTTGGTGAATTAATGCAGTATCTAATAACTCTGTTAATTCAGCAGCCCGTTGAGAGCCCAATCGCTTTCGAATTGCAAACAGGCCATGATGCAAATACTCACTGTAAAATTGCCAGCCTCTCTCTTCACCGTATGCAGCAAGAAAATCATGTGTCATTCGGTCAAAATATTCATTTTTAAGGCGTTCAAGACGTAATTCAAAAGGGTCATCAATAACAGCGATAGCCGCTGATTCCATTTGAGAACGTAATGATATAGGCAGGCTATTTGCACCAATTGCTCGCCCTTCATCTTCAAGTACCCAACGCGTATGATTTGAAGACTTTTTGAGCATCTCGACAGCGAGATGATTTTCAAAAGTTGCTTGGGAAAACTGTGCTTGTAATGTACGGCCAAAAGATGAACCTCGGTGGTGGGCAATACCTTCTAAATCAATACCATCAGATTGGCTATGCACTAATGTTGTTTTGCCATTCCCCGTACAACCTCCAATTAAAATGGTTGGTCTCATCGAAAATTCATTGATGATATCGATGGTTGTTTGTCGAAGGGCTTTATATCCACCATTGATAAGAGGGTACTCAACGCCATTTTCTTTAAGCCATGCTTGCACAATATGAGAACGCATTCCTCCTCGAGCACAACAAATAAAGCCATTCGGATATTGTTGGCAGGCTGCCTGCCACCTGGCGATACGTTCGTCTTTGATATCACCTCTGACTAATTGATGGCCAAGTTCAACCGCTTTATGAGAACCTTGCTGCTTGTAACACGTGCCAACGGCGGCGCGTTCTTCATCATTCATTAGTGGGATATTTATTGCAGAGGGCATGGCTCCTTGCTGAAATTCAATCGGTGCTCGAACATCGATAATAGGGGTGTCCGAAATGAGTATCTGCCGAATGTTTTGAGGTGAGGGGGTTAATTCCATATTATGACAAGTTAGTTCATCTAAGTGATATTGCGCCATACTATACGCTTAATTCTGTCTTTTTGCAGCCAATGAACAATCAAAAAACACGACTGTCGCGACGGGAGACGCAGTTTTTCATATTCGGGTTTAACGAATGATGGTATATTGAATTCAGGTGATTAAACATGAGTAAGGGGCAGTAGAATGAAAATGTTAACTATCCAAGAAATGACCGAAACACAAAAAAATCGTGTTCGAACTCGGTTAGCACAAGAACGGAAAAAATTAGAACGTGAATTAACCAATGCAGAGCAGGCAAAAGTAAGAAAAGAAATTATTACTGAAATTTCTAATGAAGTTGATAAAGAAGCAAAGAAAGCTAGAGCTCAGCAAAAAAAAGATAAATTAGTACCAAGTGATGCAACATACAGTTGGTCATCAACAAATCATAGGCGGGGATATCGTTAAGTTAAATGTACTAATAATATGTTCGATTTAATTTTCATTGTAATTCAGTATAAAAAAATCGCGTATTTCAGGGGGTATGAGATACGCGATTTTTTTATATTATAAGAGTTAATATAGTTTATGAGTCCAACCTGGAAACATCGCAGATGATTTTTTCTTTTAATGCTTCGATAAGATAAGATGAAAATGATAATGATGTGTAACCTTCATTTTTGATACTTTCAAATGCATCTATATATATCATTGGAACTTGTATTAATTTTGCTTTTTTTACATCAGACTTGATTTTTTTTCCTTTTTTTGGATTCAGTGTGGATTCATGATTTGATGTAAAAGAAGTACCAGTAAAAGCTAATTTAGAGTATGCCATATTTATAATCTCATATCAGAGCTATTTGCTTGAATGTCATGCTATGCAATAGCGATAATAATTAGTAAAAGTAGTAGTTCGACTAAACTATAGAACATGATTTTATGTGTGAATAATAAATTGCATTTTAAAAGTAATAATTACTTTGAATAAGTTTATTTAGTCGAATATAGAGTAAAATATATTAATATTGCTTATTTGTATATGCTTGCAATGCATGAAATTAAATAAATAATGTAAGAGAATATTTCTTTTGATTTTAATTACATTAGGAATAATCCTAATTAATTTTTTTTGTTATATTTGGCGTGTATTGAATATATATGTATTTAATATAGTCAGTGTATACAATATTGAAATAAAGTTAATGATAATAACGTTAAATTCACAATGAGAAATAATAACAGTAATAAAATTCTATTGACTGATAAATAATTTGAACTAATAATTATTGTGATGAGAGGCAGTTATAAGGAAGTTAATTAGTCAAAAAAGTTATTAGTTTAATTAAAATAGTTTTCGTGTGTAATGTAAAGATTGAAATTAATAAATCAAATTAAATAAGATTAAATTCTTGAGGAATACCTATGTTTAAAGTCTACCAACAGACACAAAGCTTAAAAATGAAACTGCTTAAAAAAATACATAAACATCATGAAGCAAAAAAACAAAGGGGTATGACGTTATTAGAAATTATCATTGTATTGGGTATTATTGGAACCATCGCCGCAGGCGTAGTTATCTTGGCTCAGCGTGCATTTGATAGCCGTGCTATTTCTGATTTAGTCAGTAATACAAATACCGTTCGAATTGTTACCAAAGAAGCATACCAACGTGCTGCAGGCTATCCTGTTAATGTAGGAACTGAATCGGCAAATTATACATTTGATACAATCAAAGACCCTGCAGTAGCAAAATCAATTGTGGCACGTTTAGTACAACTCGGTAAAATTTCAACGGATGAAGCTTACAACAATATTGCGAGTAATTTTGTTGCAATTTCTGGTGCTAAAACGGCTGCAACTCAAACAGATAAAGGTTTACGTGGGTTTGTTATTGAGCTGAATGGTCTTAGTCAAGAGCAGTGCCGTGCGATAATCTCTCAATCAGGTAATTTATGGGATTATGTTGAGGTTGCAATTGCAGGTACAGGCGCGAGTAGTTTAAACGCAACAGCAAGGGATATGTCTGTAAAAGTAGAGGGAAATATTTTGAGATCGCTTGATGCGGATGGTAATAAAAATATTCAGCCTGACGATATTGCAAACGTCTGTGTAGAATCCTCAACCAATGCTGTAGTACTAGGTAGCCGCTAATTAATCAGTAGTAAAAGCAAACTAAAAGTCTCCCTATATTTTTAGGGAGACTTTAGAGAAATAAAGATGAAAAAAAATAAAATAGCAGGTTATTCATTACTCGAGGTGATCGTCGTTTTGGGTATTATTGGCGTTATCATGATTCCATTAAGTCGATTTATTATTAATCGAATCGAGGACAATCATCGGCAGCACATTGCAGATGTTGTTGTAGATGAAATTTATCGTTTTATCGATTTTATAAATAATGATGAGCTAGAGAAAGAAGATAACAATTTTATACGTAACCCTTTATTTCAAAAAGGCCAGAAGAATATCGCTTATAGTAAACGTACAAAAAATTATAAAATTGAAGACGCGATAACGAGCGATAATAAACAGTTTAATTGGGGAATTGGTTCGAATAGTGATAGACATTTATTTATTGATGAATCCTGTAAAGGGAGCATATTAGGTTTATCATTAAAAAAGGAATTTTTAAAATGTTCATTGGATTCATTACTTACTAACAATCCAGAGTTTTCTATAGAAAGAATAGACTTAGTTGGTGATGAATTAACAAAAACTATCGAACGTGTGGATTTTATTCTACTGTATCATCCGGTAGCAGATGAGAAAGGCCTCTATATTGAATCATTTTATAATAACTTCACTGAGGCATTTAAAAATAAATCGCTCTATATAACACAGGCAAGCATTGTTAAACGGAAAAAATCAGCTAACAACACAAGTTGGGAGTTAATTAAAAAAAATGAAAAAAATATTCTTTTTGGTGAGTTAGCATTGGATGCGGAACTATTGAATAATGCAAATTTTGAGTATGGTATTCGTTTTAGTTTTAATGTAAAAGCAGGGAAGTTTTTAAAGGCTGATGGTTCCGTAAATGCAGATAAATTATGTTGGAATACAAAAACAAACCAATATGGCCCATGCCTAAAAGCGAAAGATGAAAATACATTAATCTTGACAAGCGGTGATATGGATAATGAAAAAAAATCTCCAACCTTATGCTGGGATAGGGAAAATAAAACAAAATCAGTCTGCTTAGCATTACGAAAACAAGATCCAAAACTTTCAATTACGGATGCTCAGTTTTTACCTGAAAGTAATTTCATGCTAACGGAAACTGATAATAATGGTAATGAAACTACCGGTACTTTAGTGGCGAATGTCATTATTGAAGATAGTCATTATGAGGGGGGGCAACTTATAAAAGAGTATAGGACAGTACCTGAAGTGAGTTACCACAGTTTTACAGGTAATGATGAGATGATGATTAAGGACGAAAACTATGTGGGTGATGATGAAAAGGAAAATGGCAAAATAATTATCCCATTAAAAACGTGCCCTGTGGTACAGAATACTCGGTTATGGCCAAGACTCACTGTTGCTGTTTCATCAATGATGCCAGTTGTTTATGACAATGGTTTGGATATTGACCTAAGCAAAGAAGCTGGCACGCGTAAGAATAAGATAACCAATGTCGGTTTAGCCGCTGGTATTGTTTTACAGTCAAGAAATTCTTTTATCAACGGTAAAAATGTATGGATTATTAGCGCATCATTGGGTGTGAATAATCCAGCATTAAATGAATCTAAAATGTATATAAATCCGAAGTCTTTATCAGTAATGGCAGTTGAGTGGTGTAGCTCAATCAAAGGGGATTACACAACAGCATATGATTAAAAAGGCAAAAAATGATGAAATATAAATATATTATTCTTCTATGTAGTTTTTCATTAACCAGTTTTGCTGATTCTAATATAGAGCAGCAAGAATGGATTAATTTAAAACCGATCAAAGAGATTAAAGCCGTAGACAGTTTACCTCAAGCCGACACACAGAAACTTGATGAATTGAATTCTACACAAAATATTACTCCTGAAATAGATTACCTTAGTGAGTTAGTTTTAAAGAAAAATGAACTTCTTAGCCAAAGTGTAGATGATTGGGCGAAGTATAATGGTATCGATTTTATATGGAATAGCCCAAAAGACATCGTCGTATTTAATGAAATTAAAATTAATGGTAAAAACAAAATTGAAGTGATGGAGAAGCTAGGAAAGCAATTATCTTATCAAAAGGCCGGTTTTTACCTAAAGTTTTATGAAAAAAATAATGTTCTTGTTATAGATAACTAATAAGTAGAAACAGCAATGAAACTAAATAAAATACTTTTTTTACTACTACCATTATTAGTACAAGGTTGTAGCAGTTTTTTTGAAGAAAAATATGATAAAAAGGAGCTTTTTGATCGCGTGACAGGGTTGAAAGATATTGATGACAGTAAACAAAATACTTTTATGTCACTTGATACCCCATATCTAGGAAAAGAAGTGGATTATGGTCAGAAACAAAAGAAGGTATTAGATAAAGAAATTTCATTAACATCCTATTCACCCATTAACATTTATACAGTAATGGAAATGTTGGGTGAGCAAATGGAAATCACCTATAAAATTGATGCAAGTACACCTGGTGATGTCGAAAATCAAACATCAGGTGACGAAATATTAAAAAATACGGTTTACACTATTAACTTTACAGGTGATCTTAAAGAGTTTATCAGTTATTTATCCAATTTGTATGATGTAAACATTCAGCTTAAAAAGAATAATTTACTGGAAGTTAACTTATATACAAACTACGCGATAAGCCTTGACTATTATGGCAAGGATAATAATTACGAGGCTAGTTTAGATATCTCCAATAATGAAGCAGCATCATCAAGTGGTTTAAAAGGAAAATCAACAACATCTTTTAAATCCTCATTTTGGGAGGATGTAAAGGATATGATGGAGAAATATATATCCTCGGGTGTTTATAATATTTTTCAAGACTCTTCAATTTTAACCTTTGTTGGGCGACAATCTGAGTATGATCATGTTAGTCAGGTTTTAGAACAGTATAAACAAGCTAATAATCGTCAGTTTGTTGTGAGTTATAAAATATATATCATTGATAAAGGCAAATCAAAGAACCTCGAGGCGGAATTAGGTTTTTCTTACAATAATGGTGGTACACAAATTGGTTTCAACCAACATTTGTTATCGAAGTTAACTGGAAAACTTAATGCGAACTCTAATTTTCATGGTGGAGAAGATGCTAAATTTCGATTAGCGAGCCAGCTAGATGCGGTATATAAATTAACGGGAAGTAAAATATTGCAGAGCGGATCCTTTATTACCCGTAATAATATGCCAATACCGCTGAACTTAACGAAGACACAACATTATGTTTCAGGGGTGACAAGTACGAAAAATGCAAATATGGATATTACTGAAAGCCAATTAACAACAGATCAAATTGTAACCGGAAGTAGTTTTATTATTACCCCAAGGGCATTATCAGATGGTAAAATTGAAGTCGCAAGCGGATTCACTCGTAAGAATTTGATAAGCATAGAAAAATTTGATGGCGTGCAATTGCCGAATTTCACTACAACGGAAATGTTTAATACTTCGACAATTAAACCTGGGGATTTGCTCATTGTCGGGAAATATGATGAAGACAGTGATTCAGACATGCAACAAGCAGGTATTTTTCTGGCATTTTAAATGGTGAAGATGCAAATTCCACGGTGATTATGATCGTAGGTATAGATAATTATTTTTCAATTAATGAGTAAGTTATGACATTAAATGAATTATTAAAAGACAAACTAACGATTAATGGTATTTGGGTTGATTCCAACCAAACTGATGAGCATCGCCATCGATTTTGGCTGGAATCAATGAAAAAAAAGTATAAAAAAATACGTTATCAAACACAAAACGGGATGAAGGAAGTTTTATTTCCTAAACACGTTAAAGTACATGAAATTTTAGCTTTATATATTAAAGAACTATATGGTGATGGTTTTTTTTATGCTCCAATATCTGAAAATAATATCATCAACTATTATTTGATCTGTATTAAAAATGATTGTGTTATTTCACCTATTGACACTATCGTTTCAGAAAGAATGTTAACATATTTAATTAGTAAAAAAGAAAACACAGAATATGATTCATTAAATATCACTGTAATAAATGATGATATTTTTAATGCGATCTATGAGGAATACTTAAATCAAGAAAGAAAATACAAGAGTAAGAAAATGAAAATATGCATATCAATATCGATGGGTATTTTTTTGTTTTCATTATTAACCTTTATTCTATCCATATATTAAGGCTGTTAAAATGAAAGACATTCTTTCTGGGTGGCGTGAACATGGCGTGATGAAAAATAAGCGCATGATTATAATGCTTTCATTAATTGTTTTTTTGATAATGAGTTCGGGATTAATTTATCATTTCTATCAAAAAAAAGTTGAGGCGGATAATTTAGAAAAACAAAGACTACAATTAATTGCGAATGAAAAAAAGAAAATTTCAGATTTTTATATTAAAGAATCAAATGGCTATCAATACCATGATTTATTAAAAATACTTGAGCAAATCATGTTTAGCCGATATGCACTAACAATGAGTGGTTTTTCTGAAGAAAGCTTTCATTGTGATACACAAGATTGTCATTTCTTATACAAACTAAGGCAAGGGGCAGTTTATAATGTACAAGAGAAATTGTTTTTTAATGAAAATTATGAAGGAACAATAAGCCCAGACAGCATTGAGTTTTCAAATTTAAGTATTAAATACAATGCGAATGAATCGATTAATAAAATAATCTCTTCAGGAGAAAATACACCACTGTGTAACGATTATATCAACTATGTTTATGCATTTAACTCCACAAAAAAAAATCAAGATGATCAAATTACTCTAATGGATTTGCCATCATCCTCTGTCACTAATTTAGAGGAGAAATACTCAGATTACATAGATAGTCATAATTTACTATTTGCAAGTTTTGAAATGATTTTTGATGAAAACCCAGCGAAAATTAAAAGCATACTAGATAGGCAACCTTATATTAATTTTTATATTTTTAATTCAATAGAAAAATTTGAAAGCAACAAAATTAAAGTAACAGGAGTTTTTACATGTACAAGGTAATTTTTTCTATATTGATTATTTCTTTAAGTATGAAAACTGTATTTGCTGAAGAGTTGACGCAAGAAGAAAATGAAGCACCAGTTACATCAGAAACAACACCTTTATCAGTTGAACAAAAAAATATTATAGATTTAATGCAAAACAACTTAAAGTTTGAATCTGAAAAGTTAAATATTGAAAATCAAATAACATTAGCGAAACTTAGAAAAGAGCTTAAAGAAGTTAATGAACTTCTAAATGAGCCTTCAATTCAAGAAAAGCCAGTTACTAATGAACCCGAAAATGAAGCTTATGAAAATAAAATTAATGAGTTAATGGATGCACCTATAAAGCCAGCTGAGAGGCCTAAAGTTATTATGATTTCTCATATAGCAGGCGTTAAAAAAATTGGGGTGATGAACCCTGAAAATAAACAAGTTACCTTCATTGCAGAAAATATTCCTTTTAGAATGAATGGGATGCGTTACCGTGTCGTCATGAAAAATCAACAATATAGAGTTGTTGAATGAAATGAATCAACCTGTAGATTTTATTTACTTAAATAACCTTGATAATGGGGTTAAAGCATTGGAGAAATGCCACTTTGATTTGCTTGAAAAGGGCTTGATCACTGTTGACTATAATAATCAAAAATACCTTATTGTTAATAAGCTAGAGATTGACCAACTCGAAAAAGCTTATATGGATTTGAATTATGTAATATCAGTCTATAAAAAGAAAATATCGGGGTTTATGTTAAGCACTGAATCCCAGTACTATCAAATAATTGAAAATGTCACCAGAGCAACGAATAGTAATATCTTGCTTGAATCGAGCAATGTACAAAAGGAGCTTGAAAGCCTTTTACAAATTGCGGTAGATACAGGTGCGAGCGATCTACACATCACCCGTGGAGATGTGATATCAAGAATTGAGTTTAGAGTTAATGGTTCTTTGATTCTTTATTCACAGATGACATCAAATAGTTGCGATGAGCTTGTGTTTGTATTGTATAACGTCGAGGCAACAACAAAAGAAACAACATGGAACCGTCAACAGCCTCAAAGCGCGAATATTCTTTATGACTTGCAGGGTAAAAAATATCGTTTTAGGTATGCTCATTTTCCTATCTTTGGCGAAAGTAGTGATTGTTATCATTGTGTATTAAGGATAATTCCTGCAACGATTGACACTAATCCTAACCCCAAATTGGAAAATACAGGGCTTTCTACCGTAGAAATTGAAGATATTAAAGCAATTTTAAGCAACCCTTATGGTGCATATTTTATTGCTGGTACGACAGGTTCAGGTAAATCAACAACATTGAAAACATTGATGGAATGGTTACAGATAAACCGCTTCAACAATAAAGGTTGTTTTTTAACTGTCGAAGATCCTGTCGAATATTATATCTACGGGACAAAGCAAAGCTCGGTATTAGATGTAGATGGTGGCGGTTTTCATTCAGCAATTAAATCTGCATTACGTCGTGACCCTGATGTTCTTATGATAGGAGAAATTCGTGACAAAATTTCTGCTAATGCATTATCTGGTGCAGTTGAGAGTGGTCATTACTGTTTCACCACAGTACATGCAGGAAGTATTGTTACCTTATTACAGCGATTATCTGCGCTAGGTATTGCGGGCGATAAGTTGTGTACACCAGGTTTTATCGCAGGCTTACAATGCCAAAAATTAATGCCTCTTTTATGCACACACTGTAAAAAAACGGAGACAGCGGTATTTGGCCAATTACAAAAAGAAGTTTCGGTTATTAACAATAATGGCTGTAAGCATTGTAAAAACACTGGCATCAGTGGGCGTAAATTAGTGATTGAATATATGCTTCCTTCTTTAGATGAACTTTCTGCGATTGCTAAAAATAACTGGTTAGAAGCTTATATGCATTGGCGAAAAAAACGTTTTGTAGGTAAAGGGATCGGTGAAGGTTTTCAAATAAAAGAAAAAACAATGCTACTCGTGATAGAAAATAAAGTTTGTTATCACTGGTTTAATCATGAATTCGGTGTTATTCCACAAGAAGATTTGGAGGTGATATTTGAAAAAATTCACTAAGTCTCAACGATTGTATTTATACCAATTTTGTGCAGATATGATTAATGCTAATCTTCCTATCTACGATTCTATTATAAAATTAAAGAATGAAGGCGGTAGCGTTATTGGTAAAGGTTTTATAAAGAAATTAAATTTTCTTTTAGATAAAATGACAAATAAAGAATCAATAGCTTCTGTTTTCGATGGCATGGTGCCAAAAAATGAATTGAGTTTGATTTATTCGGCAGAGAAAAGTGGTGCGCTAGCGAGTGGTTTTACAAGTATTGTAGATGTTATAAAGTATAAAGATCAGTTAATGGCGAAAGTGATTAAATCAATTACTTTCCCAATGATTATGTTTATTTTATCACTAATTGTCATTACGGGCTATGCACTCAAAGTATTTCCTGCTTTTGAGCGTGTTTTACCGGTAGAGCGTTGGCCTTTTGTAACAAGTTCACTGTATAACTTTGGATTATCACTCTATAATGGATTGTGGATGTATATGCTTGTTTTTATTATCATAATGACAGTTATTACCCGCTTTTTAATGGCCAATCTGACAGGGACAATACGAGATCGATTTGTTGATAAGATGATTCCATTTTCAACGTTCAAGCAATTAAATGCATCAATTGTGTTAAACAGCTTATCTGGAATGCTTAAAAATAAAATACCAATAAATGATGCACTGACTATATTAAATTTGAATGCAAACCGGTGGTTGAAAAGCCATATTAAAATTATGCAAATAAATATGGCGAAAGGTATGAATTATGGAGATGCTCTTAATACTGGATTGTTAAATGTTCATGAGCTTTTGAATATTAGTTTATATTCTGCATTACCTTCTTTTCATGAGGTATTAACTTCAGTATCTGAAAAATCAAAGGTTAATATTAATGATAAAATGGATAAACTAGCGGCTATTTTAAAATCTTTTTCGACCTTAATTCTTGGCGGATGTGTAATTTGGGTTTTTATAGCGCTATTTTCGCTTTCCGATCAGCTATCAAAAATGTCACAAATGTAATGGAGATAAAAATGAAATTTAATAAATTATATTTAATAACATTATTGTTACCATTGGCTGCAAATGGAATTACGACTAAAGGGACTAAGTATATCGATGGTTCCGGGCCAGTGAACCCTGAGGGCATAGTGTGTGCTAATGCCTCGACACCACTGCCAATAGTGATATCAACATTAAGAGATTTTGGCTTGACTTCAATTTATAAAAACCGCGTAAAAGTAACATTAGAAGTGGTATTTTGGACTGAAAAAGAGCGAGGCATACCATTAAAATTAGCTAATTTTTTTAGTGATAGGCAAATTGATTGGGGGGGAACGCCGGCTTTTGGTGAAGAGGTATCAGGTAGCCGTGTTTCTCAGATTCCATTGAGCACTCGATATGTACCAGGAATGAGTGTGGCTGATGCAGGGATTGGCAGGCCAACTAATGCTGATCAAAAAAAGAAATTTGAAGCGTATTACAGCCAAGTTGACTATGCAAAATCGCGTAATTTTTACACCATTAAATATAGCCCAACAGAGCAATATGGCGATTATCTCTTAAGGCAACCAGATGAAATTATTTGGTTACCAACACGCTCAATAAAGAGTTTAAAAATAAAAATTGAGGACAAAAAATCCCCACCAAGGCCTGAGATTTCAAATATCACCGCTTTTGTTGCATTTACTTGGACTGCAAAACCAGGTTATAACCCTAAATCCATAGCACCACCTGTGTTAGAACTTAGTAAGGTTGAAATGTCTGGCTGGGATGCAGAGAATGGCAACAATATTTCAATGGCGGTTGATAAGGAATTACAGGTTGCATATTTATCAAACTTAAGTGCAAGAGTGAGTATGTCCTTAGGAGAAACGTATGTTTTAGCTATGAACTGGAGCCGCATTCCGGATATTCGAAATCTTGCAACGAATACTCATTATTCAAAGCAATATAGAGAAGCGAGAAATGCATTTGGTAACACTAAAAATAGCTTTGCTGACCTTTATAATGGAATGGAAAATGGCAAAAAATTTCCACAATATGATATCTATTTAAAAAAGCTTGATTTCATTTATACCAATGCAGATTTGATTAAAGAAAATCTAGGCGATTTTGGTTATAACAATTTCGAACAAACGTATTTCCGAGGAAGTATTAATGCCTACAACAATGTTTATATAGATGAAGTAGAGTACAGAAAGAACGGAAATGTTTTAAAGGTTTGTGATTAGCATGAATGACTGTATTTATTTATTTTATGCTTTTCTTACTTTCATCATCGGTTGCTGTATTGGCAGCTTTATTAATGTTGTTATTTATCGATTGCCATTAATTATATTTAATCGAGGGGAGGGGAAGTTACTGACATTAAGCTATCCACCATCTCATTGCCCAAATTGTAAAACTAAAGTTTTTAAACGAGATAATATCCCTGTTATTAGTTGGTTTCTATTAAAAGGGCATTGTAGACATTGCCATAATAAAATTTCAAAGATATACCCATTTTCGGAATTTATTTTTGGCATTGTTTTTTTGAGTGTTTTTTGTTTTTTTTACCCGAATGTCGGGTTAATGACACTTGCTATCTTTCTAGTATTGTTCAGCACTTGCTATGCCATAATTTTTATTGATCTAAAATGGTTTCTCATTCCTGATGAGCTCAATTATTTCTTAATTTGGTTGGGGTTACTCAGTTCAGTGATGAAATGGACATCCGTTCCTCCAATTCAAGCTGTTTTTGGTTGTATCGTTATTTGGTTATTGATTAAAAGCATCATAAATTTATTTAAATGGGTGACAGGGAAAGAGGGGATGGGAGATGGCGATGCTAAATTATTTGCAGCATGTATGCCGTTTATCGGTATTGCACAGATCCATTGGTTGATTTTACTTGCCTCACTATTTGGTTTTTTACTGTTTTTTATCATTAAACATATCAGCTATATACCGGATAGAGGACAATATGCAATTTATTATGATATTGATGAGAAATATCACGTGCCTTTTGGCCCAGCTATCTGTATAGCGGCTTTATTATTATATTTTTATAATCAAGTTATTTGGCCTTGGTATTAACAATAGTGATGATGCTAAATATTATTTAATGCACCTATAATTATTTGTATGCTATTCATTTATCAAATTCCTAGTTATTGTTTTTTATTTTAATAGCGAGGTATCATAATGAAAAAATATGAAATTATAGATGAATCAATGGAATATGAAGGTACAATATTATACCGAATAAGGCTGATATTAACCGGTGAATTGGGGGGCTGGATTGAGCACGAAGGTAACTTAAGTCAAGCAGGAGCAGCTTGGGTTTCCGATGATGCTAAAGTATTTCAAGGCGCCTTAGTCACTGGAAATGCAAAAGTTAAAGAAAATGCGACTATTTCAGGTCAGGCGAGTATATTTGAAAATGCCATTGTGACAGGTAATGCGAAAGTGACTGGACAAGCAAATGTATTTGGTTCGGCATTTTTAGACCAGCAGGCGCATATTAGTGGTGCAGCTAAAATAAATGCATTAGCGATCATCAGTGGTTCTGCAAGAATTAACGGCACAACAGAAATTACAGGTCATGCATATGTTTCAAGTCAATCACAAGTTACTGATAGCGTAGTCAAAGATTATGCTAAGGTGGCTAATAATACGGTCATTAATGACTCAACTGTCGCTGGAAGCGCTATTATTTTAGAGAATGCAAAAATTGATGGTGGTGCCTTGGTGACAGATAATGCGATTGTAACTGGAGATGTTCGGTTAAATGGAACGGTTGTCATATCGGGTAATGCAACTGTTCAGCAAGAGGCGATTATACTCGGTCATTCTATTGTGACAGACGATGCAACGGTGAGTGGAAAAGCCATTATCCGGGGTAATTCACATATATATGAAATGGCGTCTATCTTTGAAAATGTTATTACAAGTGGTAATGCAAAAGTGTATGGTCATGCGGTCATTTCAGGGCATGCCATTATTGAAGATGATGCTCAAGTATCAGGCAATGCGGTTGTTTCTGGCTTTACAAAAGTCTCTGGCTCCCAACATATCACATAATTAAAATCGCCCCACAGTAGTTGCGGGGCGAACTATTAGCTCGTGATTATACTAACAGGCAAGCTGTCATTCCCTAAATCAATTTTTCGGTCTGCAATGATATTACCCTGATGAATAATCCTCGCATGTATTGGATGCAAACTACGATCAATATTGACATGAAACTGGTTCATTTCGCTCGACGAAAGGCGGGCAGATAACAAAGGGTAAACTAAGCTTTCACCGTTTGCCAATTCGACTTCTAAATAATTTTTATTAAAGTCTGTTTCACTTTTTTTATCGGCGTAGATCATACCGTATGAACCATTCAGCGCAGGGTAGATATAGCTACTAAGTTGTTCTTCTGGGTCATGTAGGCCGACCAGAGTAATAACTTTCGCTCCTTGTTTTTTTGGTATGGCCATGTCTAGTAAGTCATCTTCATTATGGATAACCCATTGTTTTCCATCAGAGGTATAATTTTTCGTCTCTCCTTTATGGATGATAACCTCCACACCATTAACATGTATAGCGATGCTATAACCTGCGGTTGTTCTAATCGAAATAAAATAATTTGGATAATCTGTTGCAGAAGGAAAATAAACATTAGGCGCATGGCTACCATCAAAGCAAGTTATGCTCACCGCATTGGTACGGTCAAATAACTCAATAAAGGTATTTTCATTAATATCTACACCATTTTGTACATCAATGATGGTGAAATAGTATTTGGGAATATAATGGCTGTATTCCTCCATTTGATTATTTTCTTTGTTCCATCGACGAAATCCCGTGGCTGAATTAGCATCAAACGTTATTTTTTCTTCTAAAAATTTTTGAATATCAGCAAGTGAATATGGGGTATGTAATGTAAATGTATTGTAGGTTTCATACATAGGCCCACCTCCACCCATCGCATCTCGACCAAATGAGTGCTCTTTGAATGGTAAAGCAAATGGGCCAACACCTTCATCTTCAACATAGGTTGGTTTATTCCTTCTTTCTTCTTCGAAATTAGGAATAAATACGTCAAGATCGCTATCCCAGCCCCAAGTGGAGTTTCTCTGGCTAGGGATATTATTGACAGTGCCGTAAAAATCACCAGGGTAGTGATTTAAGCCATAATTGTGACCAATTTCATGGCTAAACTCATTACGGATTGTATCATCTAGCGTGGCGAGTCCTGCACCGCCAGAACCGCCATGTATTTGTATTCCATTTTCGTAATTACCAATGGCGGTGTGCACTGTAATTTGTGCGGCAAACATTTGGTTTGCTTTTTCTCGTATGCTATGAAAAATGCCATAGTTGGCATAATTTATGCCGGATGCAATGAGTGACTTAGCGATATTTTCACGCATAATTCCTGTATGCCACCCCCCATCCCCTGGGGCATGATCAACTAATAATCTTCCATCTTGCAGCATCACTTCGCTTAAATAAATAGGATCATAATGTGTGACAATTAGCTTTGAGAGGGGGACCTGGTGGAAATATTGACGATGGAACTCGGGAGTTAATTGAAATTCGAAGTTGTCTCTATATTTTGTTAATAAGCCAATAGCAATTGTATTTAATATAAGTTCATTTGGTGCGCCTAGTGCAATATTGTCAATATAGCCTATTTTATTTTCTTTGATTATTTTTAGTGTAATGCCTGGGTGAATATAGTCACTTGGAATAATTGCTGACCAGCAATTCCCCATGTATTTAATCGGTGAGAGAAATTCCCCATGATTGGTGTTATCATTGATTTGGTACCAAACACCCTCGAAATTTTGCAAGTATAACTTCTCACCACTGTTTAACTGTTTCTTTTGCGAGTTAAAAATAATTGAGTAACTTTCTTCTGAGCGGTTTTCAAAAATAACTTTTTTCCCTGATAATTTAATGTCATTGAATAAATCATATAATTTAGCCTGTCCCCCATCTTTTACTACAATATTAATAAAATCATGTTTTAAGAAGGCTTCATTTAATTTTATTGTATTATTTATATTAACAAATTCTTCCTTATTTTTAATGACCAAGCCTGACTCATAAGGAAGGGATTGTTCAAGGTCAATTTTTGCATAAACAGGTATGCAAGTTTCAGTGAGCAAACTTGGCGAACGAAAAGGGGTGCTGAATATCAAAGTATCCTTTTTGTCGTAAACTTCCAATTTGAGATCATCATCAGGGTTTGTAAATTCTGCTGGTTTGAATAAAACCATCGTTTTTCTATTTACAATTAGGGTTGGTTGTACATCATTTTCGACTGCTTCTTTGGCGGCAATAATGCTATTTTGAGCAAAATAGATTGCCCCCGCGATACCTCCATACAGATGGTTTTCGTGCTTATGGTCATTAAAATAGGTAGCATCAGATAAGGATAAGAATGTATTTTTACTGTAACCTATTGACTTTATATTATTTAATATTGATTTTTTATCCTGTCTCACAATATGTCCTTTTGAATAGAGTGGAGGGGAAAATACTCAGAATTATCGTTGATTAATCTATTAAATGACTTAATCAAAATCTTATTTTATTTATATCTAATGTGTATTTAAATAATATATTTTAATAACATTAGGTTGAAATTTATTTACTGTTCATTGTTTCTTTTAAATTGTTGCCTATTTAATTGTTGTGTATTTTATTTTTTGAAGTTATATTGTCTTGGTAAGTAATATTTAACTTTCATTTTCATGATTCGCTATTTTGGGGCACGTTGTGCCCCATTTTTTTATTTTATAATTATATATATTTTTATAATATTCAAATGATATGCTCCTCCCTGTTATTTATTGTTAGTCATCGTCAAAAAAAATAATTTATTAATTTTATTTTGAATTTAAATTGGGGTTAATTAGTAAGTTAATAGATGTTATTACTTATCTAATGATTGTTAACATAATTTATAATTAACTCAATTACTTTAGTCGATGAAACGGTAATAAATAAGGGGTGTTTAATGGCATCATTCGGAAATATTGTAAAGAAAATTAATGAGATGGGTTCTGAATCCTTATCAATAGCGAGTATTATGTTAATGTCACAAGAACAGTTACACGACCAGTTTAGCCATTTTCTAAACATGGATGAAATAGTTAGTTTACATGAGGAAGCACAAAAAAGACACAGTGAAAATAAACTATTAGAGTCAAAATTATTGTCGCGTATCAATCCTCAAACATCTGCTTTGTTATCATTGAATGCAAACTCTATCATTGAAAAATACAGTTATATTAATACATTCCCTGAGCGGTCTAGTAATTTTGTTGCTGAGGGCTCTGTTTCTTCTATATTTTCTCCCGCCGCTTATTTAACGGAGCTTTATCGGGAAGCTCTGCCCATTCATGATAAACAGTCAATATATAGTCTAGCAAATAGGCGTCCTGATATAAGCAATATATTGTTATCCCAAGATAACATGGACATTAAAATTTCCACGCTCACGTATGCAAATGAAATTCTTGTAAATGCAATTTCAAGTATTATGGTTGAACCACCAGATAAAATTGAAGAAAAATTGTCATTCTGTCGGCAAGGCGGGTATCTACCTTATCATCACGCTTACAATACTGTCCGCTTAGGAATACTTCAGCAAGACCCTCATTTAAAAATAATAAAAAGTTTCCCATTTTTCAATCTGCTATTAACCGCTCAAAAATTAACTGCCCTTAGTTTAAATCTTCCACCAGAAGGCTTTGCTATTTTGACTGAAGAAGTCACAGAGATCGAAAAAGAAATTAGTGAGCTTTATGACAATAATTTTGAAGGCATCAATGAGTCCGATTTGTCGTCTATAAATCAATTGTCTCACTATTATCAAGTTTCTACAGATGAGATTGCTGCCTTAATTGAAATGACTAGTCAGAGCTGCGTGTTATCAGAAACGGGGGATAATGGTAACTATACCGCATTGTTTCTTCTTTATTTAAATAAAATGGTCAGGCTGTTCAGGGCGACAGAATTCACTTTGCAAGACATGGCTATCTTGGTTCTTAATACAGATTTACCCATTGATAAATTAACTCACGATATTGTTTATCAAATTGCGGATGCTAAAATATTTGTACAACAAGGTCTTTTAACATTGCCAGAAGCCTTAATTTTAACTCATGGGATGATTGGTGTCAGTTCGACGCCATTACAAGTTAGTCAGTTTGACCTTTTATTTAACACTCCATTACTCGATGGGAAAAGATATGAATTTGATGAACAATTAATTACAGTTCATCCAGATAAGCTATTTCAAGGCGAAACCTTTCATCGGTCAGTATTGAAGCTCAGTTTTAAAGTTGATGATGCAGGTTTATGGTTACTTCATCGAATGGGGTGTAGAGATGGCTCCGATGCGTTTAATAATACAAGGGAAAATCTATCAGACTTATACCGAATAGTATTGCTTGCACGAGTTCATTCATTAACCATTGATGAACTCGAAATTATATTGCAACTGTCTGTTTACCGTGAAGTGCCACTCTATAATCTCGATAATGATCAATTACATGAAATTATACAATATGTATCGAAGATCACGTTATGGCTAGCAGAACAAAATTGGAGTGTTTATCAGTTGTTTATTATGGTCGGCGATACCATAAGTACTGTGTGGACTCCAGCCCTCGATGATTTGCAGCAAACCTTATTAAATGGCATTGGTGCTGTGCCTAATTTACAAGGTGAGGAGCTTATCATATGGATGGCTCCATTTTTTGTCTCAACATTGTCTTTAAATTCTAATTATATTTCAGAATTATGCTTACATTGGGTTAATCAGATAAAACCCAACGGGCAAACAACGGATAAATTCTGGCAATTAATCCAAAAACAATTTCTTACGGATGCTGAACGCATTGATGTTATTGCATTTACACAAACATTGGCACAATTAGCAATTATTATTAATCAAATTCACATAAGCGAAGAAGAATTAGATCTGATTATTAAAAAGCCATCACTGTTGATAGCTGGATTGTCAGAGCTGGGGTTAACGACTGAAATATTAATGCAATTAACACAGTTTCATCAATGGGTTAACGGTTCAGGTGAATTTTCAAATGATGTACTTACTGCACTGAATCATCAACAATTATCTGCTGAAATTTTAGCGAATAGTTTGCAAGATGATGTGGCAAGAGTTGGGCAAGCACTCATGCTCGCTAGACAGATTGGGCTTCCGCATAGTAAGGATACCTCTTTGCGATTGCAAGAACGAACCTATTTAGGGCACTGGGACCAAGTTTCTATAGCAATACAGTTACTCATTGTATCAAAACAGCTTAATATCACACCTGACGGTATAGTTCAGCTTCTCGAATTATCCTACGATCCCAACAAAAATTATTCTACTTGGTCTGTACAAAGCCATCTTATTCAAGGTGCTTTGAAGCAACCTGATAATGAAATTGTCTATCATCAATTAGATGAACAGTGGGGAAATGCATTAAGCACATATTATCGTTTAAAAGCAGCCCCAGTTTCGTTACTTAGTCGTGATGATGTTTATTATTACTTATTAATTGATAACCAAGTTTCAGCGACAGTAACTACATCGAGGATCGCAGAAACGATTGCATCACTACAACTGTATATCTATCGGGCACTCAATGACCTTGAGGCGAAAACGGAAAGCGGTGTAATCGGCCGCCCATTTTTTATCAATTGGGATAAATATAATGCTAGATACAGCACTTGGGCAGGGAGCTCTCAATTACTGTATTACCCAGAAAACTACCTGGATCCAACAATGCGAGTTGGGCAAACGCAGATGATGGATGGCATGCTACAAGATATTAGTCAGAGCAATTTAAATGCAGATACGTTAGAAACAGCCTTTAATTCATACCTGAGCCAATTTGAACAAATCGCAAATTTAAATATTGTCAGTGGTTACCACGATAATATTAATTTCGACAGTGGGCTTACCTATCTTATTGGCCATTCATCAGATTCTAGTGAGTTTTATTGGCGCAGTGTTGACCAAAGCCAATTTAATGAAGATGGAAAATTCCCAGCGAATGCTTGGAGTGAGTGGAAAGTGATTCAAATAGGGGTAAACGTTGTTCAAGACTGGGTCAGGCCGCTTATTTTTAATTCTAGGCTTCATATTGTTTGGGTTGAAAAAGAAAAGCAAACAGATAGCGATAATCAACCGATAGATCGTTATGTATTAAAAATCAGCAAGTTAAACTATAATGGAACATGGGGAGGAATTAACGCTTTTAATATTGATGGTGCAATAAGTACTTTTTCAAAAGACAATTTACACCAAGTTGGTTTCTATTGCTCTTTGTATAGCAACACCGTTGAAGAGCTGGAACAAGACACGATAACTGTTCTTTTTTATGCAAAAAAAGAATCTTACACAGCAGAAATACTGACCACTGCTTCAGGTTTGTTTATTTATCCAAATATGGCAATTAAGCAGATGAGCACCCAAGACTCAAAAAATATAACCACCAGAGTCTATAATGACTTCGATACTTTAAAAAGCCAACGATTGATAAAAAAAACCACACAAAGCAATTACCTATATAACAAATTGGAACTTAACCAAAGTTATAATAAATATGGCTACGATGATTTAACAACGTTGGATGGCGGGGGACTGAGTAATGTCAGTATTGTTGAGGCTGAAATTGGCTCAATTATGCTGACTTTAGACGCTAATTTACGTATCACTTACCGAGGAATTGGGTCTCGCCAACACGAGCAATGTAATATGATGAAAAAATATTACAATCATACCCCAAGTGAATTTGTTATTTTCTATCAGCATACCTTAGCGGGTAAGCCACTTTATAATGTAGTTCATTTTACAAAAGATAATGTAGGGCTCACGCAAAAAATTTTACTTAATAATCCAAGTGCTGCCAGCTATTATAATTATTCAACGGGAACAACAGGGGCTAATTTATCAATCCCACCTAATGAAGAGTACTACCGACTCGATTATTCTTTTAATGTGACAACAACCATTTCTTCCCTCAATGTTTCTGATTCTGCAAATAATAAATCGATAACAAAAGGGTGCTATGAAATTAATACTCAGATAGACCCTCAAAATGTTTATGTGGTTATCACGGCGGGTAAAACCCAAAAACGATTTAAAGCTATAGATTATATAGATAACTTACCAAATTTTAGCCTTGAAGAGATGTTATATCACTTTGATGGTTTGAACATCGAGATCCCAACATCTGAGTTTATTAATAATACACTGACAGTTAACGTTGAGTGCCGTGCCTTATCTATTGAGGGGCGGCCATTAGGTAGCCAGCATTTTAGTTTTAAAGTTCAGCGACAAGGTATTGAGCTCGATGCTATCAGCTTATGTAAAACAGAAAGTTTTTCTCAATATTTACAGCGTGATGTGCACCGAATTCGAATCAATACTTTATTTGCACAGCAATTAATTACAAAAGCGAATAAGGGCATCGATCGGATATTAACAATGGACACACAGTACTTGCCTGAACCACGAATGGGGAATGGTGATTATGTTCGCGTTACAATACCTAAATACGACGCTGAGCTTCATGGAAATTCGCGGGCCGCTAAATTACTTATCGGATCAGATTCTTCTTCTATGACAGTTTTTTGGCAGGGGAAACTGAACGATATCGATACGAATATTGTCCTTTTTGTCCCGCTGAGTAAAAAAGCATCACCATTCAATGATATTATAGATTTCCCTGATAACCCTGGCTTAACTCTACAATTACATTTCCAAAGCCAGAGCGGCATTTCGCCCATTGGTATATTCGCTGTTACTGTAGCAAATAGCCGGCTTTCCCTTACCCGTTATACGCCAAATGATAATCAATCGATTCAGGTTGAATTGCTAAAAAATTATATCGAGCCAATGGATTTTGATGGTGCTAACTCATTGTATTTTTGGGAAATGTTCTATTATTTACCTGCCATGGTTTGCTCGAGATTGTTGCAAGAAAACCAATTTGACCAATCGCTTGTCTGGCTCAAATATATTTGGAGCCCAATGGGGTACCAGACATGGCAAGGGAACAAAGCGCCTTATCACTGGAATTGCCGACCACTTGAAGAAAGTATTTCTTGGAGTGCATCAACGGTTGATACCACTGACCCTGATGCAATTGCACAGAATGATCCGATGCATTATAAAATCACGACATTTATGAAAATGCTTGATTTGCTGATTGCGCGTGGGGATACCGCTTATCGGCAATTGGAAAGAGATACGTTGAATGAAGCCAAAATGTGGTATACCAATGCGCTCAGTTTACTTGGGGACAAGCCTTATGTACCGCATAAAGGTGATGAATGGGAGGATATTAATTTAGGTGCAGCCGCAGAACAACAACGTATTAAAAATTATCATGATGATCTTATTCAAATTCAGCAGCATGGCGTATCACATCGGTTACCAGCAAGCGTTGGTCGGGAGACAACATGTTTCTATCCACAGGTTAATACTAAGCTTGACGGTTATTGGAAGCTATTAGAACTACGGCTCTATAACTTGCGACATAATCTTTCAATTGACGGGCAGCCTTTGTACCTACCGCTATACGCAGCGCCAATTTCTCCTGATGTATTAAAAAGTGCAAATATAGCTTCATCACATGGCGGTGGAACATTGCCGAAAGTGCAATTACCCCTACAACGTTTTTCAGTCACATTAAATAACGCTCGTGGATTAGTCAGCCAATTGATTCAATTTGGCGGCATGTTACAGGGGATCATTGAACGACAGGATAGTGAAGCGCTTGCTCAGATGTTGCAATTACAAGCACGTGATCTTTCTCAAGTATCGATTGCATTACAAGAATCGACCATAGCTGAAATTGAAGCTGATGAAAAAGTCCTAAAGGCTAACCGACAAGGGGCACAACAACGTTTCAATAGTTATACCGAGCTTTATGATGAGAATGTGAATGAGGGTGAGCAATTGGCGATGGATCTCTTTTTATCATCATCCATCACAGTGGTTGGTTGCGAAGCATTACGTATGGCGGCGGCGATGATGAATATGATCCCCAATATTTATGGTTTAGCAATAGGGGGTGGGGAAAGTGGCGCTATTTTCAATGCACTAGCTATTGGCACCGAAATGAGCTCACATGCTATGCGAATCTCAGCGGAACGCCTAAGTTACAATGAAACTTATCGGCGACGACGTCAAGAGTGGGGGATCCATAAAGATAATGCAGAGAACGAATTGCGGCAAATAGATGCGCAGCTCGATATGCTAGGGATCCGACATAAATCGGCAATATTACAAAAGCATTATTTAGAAATGCAAAGGGGGCATACACAAGCTCAACTTGAATTTATACAGCGCAAGTTTAGCAATAAAGCGATGTATAATTGGTTACGTGGTTGTTTATCTTCAATTTATTACCAATTTTATGACCTAACATTGTCTCGTTGCTTAATGGCTCAAGAGGCTTTTCGTTGGGAAAGTAACCAAAGAGACGCTTCATTTATCAAACCTGGCGCATGGAACAGCAATTATGCGGGGTTACTTGCAGGCGAAAACCTTGCCTTGAATTTGACCCAAATGGACGAAGCATACATCAAACAAGAAAGCCGCCCGATGGACGTGACTCGCACAATTTCACTGGCTCAATGGTATTCTTCACAACCCGATGGTAACGGTTTTACCTTAGCCGATGAAGTAAAAAACCTCCTGATGAAGGGGGACGGATGGGTGGGAACTCAAGAAAATGGATTAACACTTGAGAGTAATGGTATTTTAATGAGCAAATTTAAACTCGCTGATTTTAATATAAAAAATGACTACCCGGATAACCTAGGAAATATTCGTCGAATCAAACAAATTAGTGTTTCTCTTCCTATGTTAATGGGGGCTTATCAAGATGTTCAAGCTGTTTTGAACTACAGTAGTAGCCTTATCGTACCAAGAGGGTGCAATACCATCGCGCTTTCTCATGGTACGAATGACAGTGGCCAATTCCAACTTAATTTTGACGATCCCCAATTCCTGCCTTTTGAAGGCATTCCTATTGATGATAGCGGGATTTTCACCCTCAGTTTTCCAAATGCAGTAGGAAAGCAAAAACTAATACTTTTGAGTTTAAGTAACATTATTTTGCATATTCATTACGGCATACGTCATTAATCTCATGGAAGCACAGGCAGGAAGCTGCCTGTCAGGAAAATACTATGGAAAAACAATCTGGTGTTAATATCGCGCCATTATCACTCCCCAAAGGGGGGGGAAGTAGTCAAGGTATGGGGGAGAACATTGGCAATGCGGGACCAAGCGGTATGTCATCAATGTCAATTCCACTTCCTTTATCTTCAGGGAGAACATATTCACCCTCTCTATCACTATCCTACAATAGCGGCGCAGGAAATGGTGCCTTTGGATTAGGTTGGCAAGTCGGACTGTTAGCGATAAGCCTTAGAACACAACATGGTGTTCCCCGTTATGCAGGCAAGGACCAATTTTTGTCTCCAGCAGGCGAACTATTAGTCATAGCGCTCAACTCGTTGGGTACTGCCGATGTTCAACGGCGTACAGAATTACAAGGTGTGACTCTGTCATCGACACATTTAGTGAGCACGTATCAACCAAGAGTTATTGAAGATAATAGCCGCTTAGAATATTGGCAACCGAGCTGTGAAGGCGACGAAAAGCCATTTTGGGTTATTTATACCCCCGATGGAAATATTCATTTTTTAGGTAAGACGAAACAGGCGCGTATTTATTCCTCTGAAAATACGGGACATATTGCACAATGGCTTATTGAGGAGACGATTACCCCAACAGGTGAACATATTTATTATCAATATAAAGCAGAAGACCTCACTAACTGTGATGAACAAGAGCAAGCACGAGCTCCCGCAACTATCGGTGCACAACGTTACTTATGGCAAGTTTCTTATGGCAACATTCAAGTCGATAAAAAACCGTTCATTCTAAGCGATACTCCTATTCAACAACATGGTTGGTTATTTCATGCCATCTTTGATTATGGCGAACGCAGTATCATTGATACGGATAAGCCTGATTATCACGAACAACCACTCTGGTTGTGCCGACCTGATTGCTTTTCACGGTTTGAATATGGCTTTGAAATACGGACACGTCGCCTTTGCCACCAAGTTTTTATGTTTCATCGGGTTGATTTATTATCGGGGGCAACAGCCTCTGAACAACCCCCTGAATTAGTTGCTAGAGTGGTGTTTGAATATGATTTACAACCGACGCTAACTACGCTGGTGGCTGTCAAACAAATTGGGCATGAAATCGACGGGACAATTATTACTAGGGCGCCATTAGAGTTTGATTATCAACATCATGAGCCCCCTAAAGCGGATAAATGGACAGAGTTTACAGCGTTACGTTATTTCAATTCACAGCAGCCCTATCAATTGGTTGATCTACTCGGTGAGGGGATCTCAGGCATTTTATATCAAACGTTTGAAGCCTGGTGGTATCGTTCACCTGAACGGGATGCCATCACAGGGGGAAGCGCAGTCAGTTTCGCAGAACCTACTGAATTAATGCAAACACCGTCGTTAAAACAAAATGCAGTTTTGATGGATTTTACGGGGGATGGCCAACTGGACTGGGTGATTGCTCAACCTGGTCTTGAGGGTTATTACAGCCAAAAACCAGATGGTCATTGGACTCAATTTATTCCAATATCTGCATTTCCGACAGAATATTTTTACGCTAGTTCACAACTTATTGATTTAACAGGTGATGGAATTACTGACCTGGTTCTAATTGGCCCGAAAAGTGTGCGTATTTATCCCAATACACGCGGAGGGTTTGCGGCAGGTGAACTCACAATACAATCCACTGGGGTTATTTTACCCATTGCCAATGCAGAAACATTAGTCGGGTTTAGCGATCTTTTAGGATCGGGACAGCAGCATCTGATAGCCATTAATGCGCAAGGAGTGACTTGTTGGGCTAACTTAGGTTATGGGACGTTTAGCTCTCCATGCAAGCTCGACGGTTTTAATATGCCAAAAACCGAATTTAACCCTGATTTTATTTACCTTGTTGATACTGATGGCTCTGGCTATGTGGATTTAATTTATGTGCAACCGACTCAACTTTTAGTTTATTGCAATGAAGGCGGTAATCGCTTTAGTGAACCTTATACGCTTCCTCTGCCAAATGGCGTGCAATTTGATAATACGTGCATGTTGCAGGCCGCTGACGTCACAGGCATGGGAGTTGTCAGCTTAATCTTAACCGTTCCTCATCAAGCTCCTTACCATTGGAAATTGGATTTTGCCTCGGAAAAAGCGTGGCTATTAAATACGGTCAACAACAATATGGGGGCTGAAACTACTCTGAAATATCGAAGTTCGGCACAATTTTGGCTGGATGAAAAAGTCAAGTTGCGGCAAATGAACTTACCTGCAACATCACATCTTCCATTTCCTATCCATCTCTTATGGCAGACGCAAAGTGTGGATGAAATCACGCAAAACAGTCTGATCAGTAGTGTTCGTTATGAGCAAGGGGTTTGGGACAGTATTGAGCGTGAGTTTCGTGGATTTGGTTACTTGGAAAGTCTTGATACCGATGAACGAGCTCAAGGTAATGCGCCTGAGCGTACAGCACCAATACTAACAAAAAATTGGTTTCTAACGGGAAAACAAGCCGTTGACCAACAACAATACGCACATTTCTGGAAAGGGGATCCCCACGCATTTGGCCATTTATATCCTCGCTATACGCAATGGATTGATGATAAAGATATATTGCTGGATGTTTACCCTGATGGGAGTGAATATTGGCTATCCAGAAGTTTGAAAGGGATGCCACTTCGTACCGAAGTATTTGGTTTAGATGGCAGCGAAAAACAAGATATCCCTTACAATATTGCTGAATTTCGCTGCCAATCTCGCTTACTGCCTAGCACATCTGCTCAATATGTCACTCAAATTTCGCAAATAGAAGAAAGAACCTATACCTACGAACGAATTGTCTCTGACCCTCAATGCGCCCAGTCGATTGTTGTGGAGCAAGACTTATTTGGTGCATCCCTTAAAGATATCTCAATTGCCTATCCTCGTAGGCCAAAACCGAAAAGTGACCCTTATCCGACGACACTCCCCACAACAACGGTGGGGAGCAGCTATGATGAGCAACAAACTATTTTACGCTTAATCATAAAACAATCACGATGGCATCAATTAATCTCCTCAGATATCTATGTTTTAGGCATTATGGATTGCCAACGTAGCGATGCATTTGAGTTTAATGCCACCGAAGTACCAAAAGAAGGCATTACGCTCGAAACGTTAATAGCTGACAATGGTCTACTTGGAAAACATCATTCCTCAGCATACTTAGGACAACAACGAATTGCTTATACCGATGGTAAACAAGAATTTGTTGAGCCTGTTTTTCCTGTTCTTGTCGCTTATACCGAAACTGCGGTATTAGATGAGCAAGCATTAAAAGCATTTGATGGACATATTGGAAAAGAGGAACTTATTCAATATTTACATAAGGGAGGCTATGTACAAACACCACAACTATTAGGTAATTCCACTGAATTAGTTTGGTGTGCCCGTCAAGGATATACCGATTATGGAGATGCAAAGCAATTTTGGCAGCCATTGGCTACCCGAACCACGTTGTTGACAGGCAAGACACATTATCGTTGGAGCCAACATTACTGTGTTATCACTGCGACAGAAGATGCTGCGGGTATGACAACATACGCGCAGTATGATTATCGGTTTATGACGCCAATTCAGATTCAAGATATCAATAATAATCAGAGTCATGTTGCATTGGATGCCTTAGGACGAGTCACTTCTACACGTTTTTGGGGAACAGAAAATGGCTTACCTTGCGGTTACAGTCCTCCTTCAGATAAACCGTTTAAGGCACCATTAACTGTTGAGGGCATGTTGAGTTTACCGAAAGGCACTCCAGTTTCTCAGGCAATAGTTTACAAAGATGATAGCTGGATGTATCAGGTTGATAAAACGCATGATTTACCCTATGGGATTAGAGTATCAAGTGCAAAAAAAATAGGCGCTTTGGCATTACGTCGGTTGCGAAAATATTGTGCTTTAAAGCAAAATGCGTTTGACTCATTGACGGCAGGCTCTCGTATCCCTCCACATTTTTGTACGATTACGACTGACCGTTATGATAATGACCCTGAACAGCAGCTGCGACAACAAGTCGCTTTTTTTGATGGGTTTGGTCGTGAACTGCAAACTGCCGTACGCCATGAAGCCGGAAATGCTTACGTGCGTAATGACTTAGCTGGTCTAGATTGTGACTCTCAGGGGAGATTAATTGAGCGTTTTACGTCAACTCGTTGGGCAGTAACAGGAAAAACGGAATACAACAACAAAGGCCTTGCTGTCAGGACTTATCAACCTTATTTCCTCAATGACTGGCGTTATGTCAGCGACACGAGTAGCCGTAGTGATCTGTATGCCGATACAGTCTATTACGACCCTTTGGGAAGATCCAGCCAAGTGCTAACAGCTAAAAGCTATTTACGACGTACTCAAATATTCCCATGGTTTACGGTTGAAGAAGATGAAAATGACACGTTAGAAGGCTAAACGGGGGAGCGATGAAAACAAGCGTAAACCTGTCCTTTCATGCAGGTACACCAACAATACAAGTCGTGGATAATAGGGGCTTGGCCATTCGCCATCTACAGTATTATCGGGAACCTGAGCGGCCAACTGAGCTTGACGAACGGGTCACATTACAGCAGTTAAATGTACAAGGGTATTTAGTCAGTTTAGCTGACCCTCGATTTGCATCGAGCAAAATAAACAACGTGGCTTGTCTCTATAATTTAACGGGGGAAACACTGCGCACTCATGGGGTAGATGTGGGTACTGGTGTTGCGCTAAACGATATTGAAGGGCGTTTAGCGTTCAGTATCGATGCAAATGAAACACGTCGAACATGCCAATATGAAGAGAGCTCGATGTTAGGTCGTCCCGTCAGCATCATGGAACAAACGAAGAATAAAGCTCCTTGTATCAGTGAATACTTTGTTTATGCAGGTTTCTCTGCCGCTGAACAGCAAACCAATTTAGCAGGGCATTGTGTTCGTCATTATGATACCGCTGGGGTATTGGTTTTAAATCAGGTTTCTCTGCAAGGGAAGTCACTTTTAACCACACGCCAGTTTATTCAGC
Source organism: Providencia sp. UF-224 (assembly GCF_058245955.1). Lineage (NCBI taxonomy): Bacteria > Pseudomonadati > Pseudomonadota > Gammaproteobacteria > Enterobacterales > Morganellaceae > Providencia > Providencia sp. UF-224. The sequence goes on from NZ_JBSICC010000004.1 coordinate 243,047, forward strand.
AAATTGAAGAAAAAGAAACTCTGGTAAATTGGCCGAATAACGAACAAAAAGAAAAGCTTGAAACAGAAGAGTACCGTCATCAAATAAAGGTTGATGCGATGGGGAACCCATTGCAATCTATTGATGGGAAAGGTCATCAACAGCGCTATGCATACAATATTACGGGGCAACTTAAACAACATTGGCTAACTATCAATAACCAAAAAGAGCAATCGGTAATTAAATCGGTTGAGTACTTGGCAACCAACCAAAAACAGCATGAAGAGCATGGAAATGGGGTATTCACATATTATGAATATGAGCCACAAACACAGCGTTTATTACGTGTCAAAACACAACGCCCTAAAGCCCATCCACTAGGCTTCAAACTTTTCCAAGATGTCCATTATACATATGACCCTGTAGGGAATAGGGTAAGTATACGTAATGAAGCAGAACTAACGCGTTTTTGGCGTAATCAGAAAATTACTCCAGAACAATGTTATCAATATGACTCGCTATATCAACTGGTTAGTGCAACAGGTCGAGAAATGGCGAATATTGGGCAACAAGGCCATCAAATACCTGATTATATTCCTTTTGATAATGCAACTTATACCCAATATATGCGGCGTTATGAATATGACCGAGGGGGGAATTTAACTAAGATCTATCATCGTTCTCCTGCTACAAATCAAAGTTACGTAATGCATATGACGGTAAGCCAAAGCAGTAACCGTGCCGTTATCGCAGCATTAGTTACAGAACCAAACCAAGTCGATGATTTTTTTACCTTAAGTGGCCAGCAAAAACAGCTTTTGAAAGGGCAACATCTCCATTGGACACCTCGCCAAGAATTGCAACATGTTTCCAGTTTAAGTTTGAATGAACACTATCGCTATGACAGTGCAAGCCAACGTGTTTTCAAAATGAGCCAACAAGAGCATTCTTGCATCCAAACTAGGTATTTAACTGATTTGGATGTAAAAAACACACAAAGAAATGGTATCACAAAAGAATGCTTACAGGTCGTTAGTGCGGGTAGTGAAGGCTATACACAAGTGCAAGTTCTACACTGGGAAGGTAATGTTCCTAATGGCATAAAGAACAATTTATGGCGTTATCAATTTGATTTTTTAGCCGGTAATGGGGGATTAGAGTTAGATGAAGAGGGGCATATTATCAGCCAAGAAGAGTTTTATCCCTATGGTGGTACAGCTGTTTGGCTGGCGCGTAATCAAATAGAGGCTGACTACAAAACACGGCGTTATTCGGGGAAAGAGCGTGATGCAACAGGGTTATATTATTACGGCTACCGTTATTACCAATCTTGGGCGGGACGTTGGTTAAGCGCTGACCCTGCGGGAACAGCTGATGGGCTTAATTTTTATCGCATGTCTCGCAATAATCCAATTAATTATCATGATCCAGATGGTTTATTTCCTTTCCATTTACTTAACCCGCTGCATTGGGTTAGATCGCTAAGTCAAAAAATAGATGAATATAATACTGTGACGAATGTTGACTATTGTTACCTTTTTATGGGAAGAGGCCGTCTTTGGAGAAACCATTTTAATGGTAAATCAAGTTTTGATAAAAGGACTGGGGAAAATATTGCCGCTTTGCGCGAAAGCATAGGCAGTTCGTTGAATGAGCAAGAAACAGGTTTTGTTGAGCGGTTTAAGGCTCTCGATTTTTCATTACTACATGCTTCAAACACAGATTTTAGGGCAAATGGCGAAGTCCATTTTAAATCCCGCGTTAAATTAAGAACAACAAATACAATTGAATATGAACACCCTAATACCAGTTATGATGATGATAGTAATTTACAAACCAGAGAGTTCGTTTTTTTCTCCCTAGGTGTTGAGGGAGTTGAAGGAAAAAATGCGAGCCGATTTGGCAATAAGCTTTATATCACCCCCTTAAATCACGTAGAAAATGCGCGGTATATGCCATATGCACACATGGCACTTAATGACACACTGCGTTTTACCACGCGGCAATCCTCGTCACGCTTAGAAAGCGTATTTGGTCCTGCTGACGCAAAAATTCTGATAAGACAAACCATTGCTTCAGAGGCGATGGATACGGTTTTTGACATCAAAGATTTTAAAGAGGCCATCGCGTTTGCAATGGTTAATACTGCAAGACTGCTATCTCAAGAGGGTTACAACCGTGTGATGAATATTCACGATAACCTTGAATTTGACTTATTCATATCTCTACTATTTCGGCCTCAAATCCTTGTTCCAAGAGAACTAAAATCAAAGAATACCACTATGCGTGAGATCCGGTATCGACCTGAATTAATGGGAGTATGAGATGTTAAGAACGTTATTTAAAGAACGAGGAGGGATATGGCTTTTTTACTGTCAACAAACACACCAACAATAAGCGTGAGCGATAACCGAGGATTAAACACACGGACGCTTGATTATTATCGCCATCCTAATGCTAGGGATATTACCGACGAACAAATTTCATGCCAGTGGTTTGATATAAAAGGAAGTTTGCGCAAATATGCAGATCCGCGTTTACAGACTCATGGTCAAGCTAATTTCTACTATCAATATGATTTATTGGGAACATTACTTTATTCTCATGGAGTTGATAATGGCGAGGAACGGAGCCTCAATGATATTGAAGGGCGCTTGTTAGTGAGTATCGATGCTAATAATATTTATCGTACTTGCGATTATGAAGAAAACCACACGTTAGGGCGTGTAATCTGCCGCTATGAACGTGACGCCGTCACTATTGTAAATGATTATTTTATTTATGCAGGTCATTCACCAATAGAGCAGGCTAACAACTTAGCAGGCCACTGCATTTTTCACTACGATACAGCAGGGTTATTGCAGTTGAACCAAGTTTCACTCACGGGTGTACCACTTTCAACTACGAGACGTTTTATTCAAGATGCTGAAAATGCTGAAGTAATAGTAAATTGGCAACAGAAAGAAAGGGATAGTGCGCTTTCTAATGAGTTTTTTATTCATCAAAAAACATTGGATGCAACAGGTGCCTTGTTATCGACCATTGATGCTAAAGGCCATCAACAACGCTTAGCTTATAACATTGCGGGCCAATGCAAAGGTATTTGGCTAACCTTGTACGAAGATACTGAGCAAGTCATTGTAAAGGCAATTTATTATTGTGCAGGGGGGCAAATATGGCGTGAAGAATTGGGTAATGGCTGCGTATCTTGGTATGAATATGAACCTCAAACTCAGCGTTTAATTCGCTCCCGAACCGAGCGGCCAGTGACGCATTCTTTGGGTTTTAAGCGCCTGCAAGATTTGCACTACCAATACGACCCCGTAGGAAATGTATTGTGTATTCGCAATACATCAGGATTGACACGTTTTTGGCGTAATCAAAGAACTGAGCCTGAACAGCGATTTACCTACGATTCATTATATCAACTAGCTAGCGCCTCTGGGCGTGAAATGGCTTGCAATATGGTCGAAAGTTCAAAAACACCAGTCTGTTTTTCTTTCGAAAATACCACGGTAACTCAGTACTATCGGACATATTCTTATGATAGAGGGGGAAATTTAACTCAGATCAGCCATAGAACACCTGCGACCAATCAAGGTTATAAAATTTCGATGACAGTGAGTGCAGCGAGTAATCGTGCTGTCAGCGATACATTAACAGCAGACATTCACCAAGTAGATTCATTTTTCACATCAAGTGGACAGCAAACCCAGTTATCGCAAGGGCAATCTCTTTTTTGGACGTCTCGTCAAGAATTACAACACGTATATTGGGGGAATACGCATGAATACTATCGTTATGATGCAAATCAGCAACGTGTTGTAAAAATTCATAAGCAGCAGTCCTTTACTGACCAAATTTATTACTTAGCAGCGCTAGAGCTGAGGTACAAACAGAAATGTAATGCCTTAGAAGAATTAAATGTCATTGTTATTAATGATGATGTAGCAAAGACATCAATTCGAGCTTTGCATTGGAGGCAAGGTAAGCCGAAGAAAATCGTCAATAACTCAATTGTTTATAGCGTTAATGCGCTAGTAGGGAGTGAGAACATTGAGTTAAATGAAAACGGCGAATTGCTAAGTTATGAAGAGTATTACCCTTATGGGGGAACAGCTATTTGGGCTGCACGTAGTGCCCAAGAGGCGGATAACAAAACTCATCGCTATTCTGGTAAAGAGCGAGATGCAACGGGGCTCTACTATTATGGATATCGCTATTATCAGCCTTGGTGTGGGCGCTGGTTAAGTGCCGATCCAGGAGGCACAATCGATGGTTTGAATTTGTTCCGCATGGCAAGAAATAATCCATTAAAATATCAAGACAATAATGGGCTAAACCCCTTTAGCCAAATCGTCGAATATTACCATCGCCGTATTGATGAAAAAGCCAAAATAAGAGCCAATGAAAGCTACAAGCTCATGGCGACAGGCTCTGATTGGGCATCAGGTAACGATAACTTCACGCCTTTTTATGATCTCGATTCTTTCAATGCAATGACGCAGGATAATATGCTGAACTTGCGTCTATCTACGGGGGAGCTCAGGGGGGATGCATTAGAATTTGTTGAAAATTTCACAGCATTAAATTTTGATTTAATTCATTTCACTGACAAGCAATTTTTAGAACGCGGCAACCATGCCGTTTTTCGTTCTCGAGATGAGTTGCTAGATAGAATGCTGGTTCGTTCTGATCAACTTAATACAACAAGCTTTGATTTTACGGGCTTAAAAACCAAAGATTTTGTGTTCTTTTCGTTAGGTGTTGAGGGGGTGACAGGGAAAATAAACAGTCGCTTTGGTGATTTAAAATATGTGACTCCGCTAAATTCAGTAAGTAGCTATAAGTATTTAAAATATGGGCACATGGCAATAAATGATACGGCACTGTTTAATCGAAGGATGACATCCAGAGATAGGCTTGTCGAAAAATTTCAAGGTGATATTTGCACGGCGGTGAGATTAACACATGAAAAAATAGCGGCAAAACCTAGCGATACGCTTTATTCCTACAGTGATTTTAAAGAAGCATTAGCGTTACGAATAGTCAAATCAACACGGTTACTGACAAAAAGAGCACAGCAAAGCGTGTTTTCAACAGCTTCAGATACAGAATTTGATAATTTAATTTCCCTTTTTTATCGCCCACAAATACTTGTACCTAAAAAATTACATTCGAAGAATACGCGAATAGTACAAGGACGCAGAATAAATACTCAATAAGGAATTGAATATAAAGGAGAATGGTATGAGTTTGTCTTTGTTTTCATCAACACCTTTAGTGGTAGTGAGGGACAATCGAGGGAACACAGTTCGGAAAATTCACTATTACAGGCATTCTAAGTTTGTAGAACAGACAGATGAACGCATTGAGTGTTATCAATTTAACGCTCAGGGTTTCTTAGCTGCGACCGCCGACCCTCGACAATTTCTAAGGAAACATTTTAATTTTAATTATCGATATAACCTCTCCGGGCTTTCGCTACAAATTCAAGGAATAGATAATGGAATATTCAGCGTTCTGCATGATGCTGCAGGGCGTTTGCTACTCAGTATTGATGCCAATCATTTATGGCGTACCTATGTGTATGAAGCTCCTGAGTCTTTAGGTCGGTTAACCAATATTAGGGAAAAAACAGCTGAGCAAGAGGAGTGCATCTGTGATTATCTTGAATATGCAGGGAACTCACTTCACGAGCAAAATGCTAATTTATCTGGTCAATGTGTTCGTCACTATGATACCGCAGGGTTATTGCAAATAGACCAAGTCTCGCTCACTGGGGAAGCTATTCATGTTACCAGGAAAGTAATTCAATCAATTGATAATATAGACTTTTATGTTAACTGGGATATAAATGATCGGGATGGAATGCTAAATCCTGAGCCTTTTTGCACAAAATTAAAAAACGATGCGACAGGTGCAAATATTCTAAGTATTAACGCAAAAGGGCACCAACAACGTTCACGCTATAATATTGCAGGGCAGTTGCAATCTTGCGGGTTAACAATAAAAGGGGAAACTGAACAATGCATTATCAACGCAATTGAGTACTCCGCGGCGGGGCAAAAATTGCGGGAGATATTAGGAAATGGCGTTGTAAGATATTATGAATATGAACCACAAAGTCAGAGACTTATTCGACTTCACACTGAACGAACAAACAATCACAAGTTGGGCTTTAAGTGTTTTCAGGATTTACGTTACCAGTATGATCCCGTTGGAAATGTATTATGTATCCGTAATGATGCAGAGCAAACACGCTTTTGGCGCAACCAAAAAATAGAGCCTGAACAACATTTTACATATGATACGCTGTATCAGTTGGTGAGTGTGACTGGCCGTGAAATGGCGAATGTTGGTCAGCAAATAAATGCCCTTCCTCAAAGCTTTGCTTTCGATAATTCAATTTATACCTATTATTCCCGAACATACCGATATGATAGATCAGGTAATTTAACTGAAACTCATCATCACACTCCAGCAACACACAGCGGCTATTCAATAAAACTCACTGTAAGTGATAGAAGTAACCGAGCAATAGATTTTTTACTGGCAACAGAAGCGAAAGATGTGGATGCATTTTTCACGAGCAGTGGGCAGCAAAAGCAATTAATGAACGGCCAAACGCTCGCTTGGACAGTGCGCCAAGAATTACTGAGTGTGAAGGGGGAAAATTTCTGTGAACAATATCGCTATGGTAGTGACCACCAAAGAATTTTTAAATTAACGCGACATAATCAACACATGTCGATGGTCATTTATTTGCCTAATCTCGAGCTAAGAAATATTGGCAATCATGAGAAACTCCAGGTTATTTACTCAGGTCAAATTAATGGTGTGCAGATTCAGGCTTTGCATTGGGAACAAGGTAAACCGAGAGAAATAGACAATAATTCAATACGTTATTCACTTGATTCATTTAATGGTGATAGCGGATTAGAGCTAGATAGCCAAGGTAATTTAATTAGCCTAGAAGAGTACTACCCTTATGGGGGGACAGCAGTATGGCTTGTACGCCGTGAAATCGAAGCAGATTACAAAACGATGCGCTATTCAGGGAAAGAGCGTGATGTAACAGGGTTATATTACTACGGTCATCGTTATTATCAGCCTTGGTGTGGTCGTTGGCTAAGTGCAGATCCTGCCGGGGCAATAGATGGTTTAAATCTATTTAGAATGGCAAAAAATAACCCATTAAAATACCAAGATAATGATGGGCTTAACCCCGTTGACCGTGTTGTAGAATATTACCAAAAATTCAATAACTATAGGGCAAAAGTCCGAGCCGATGACAGCTATCTGATGATGTCTTTAGGCGAGAGATGGCTTGATACTGGAAGCCAGAAACCCGTTTTTGATAACTTAGAGGCTTTTTTTACACAAACACAGAAAAATATGGCGCAACTTAGCGTTAATGTTGGCAGTTTGAGTGATGAGGAGAGTGATTTCGTTGACAAATTTATTGAGTTAGATTTCACCTTATTGCATTTCTCAGGTCAGGAATTCCTTAAGCCTCCTAATCGTGCAACTTTTCGTTCTAGAAACGAGCTCCTTAAGAAAGGGGTCTTATCTGCGTGTGAAACCAATACGACTCCAACAGATATTAAGCAACTAAACACGGTTGATTTCGCATTTTTCTCATTAGGGATCAGGGGCGTGAGTGGGAAATCACAAAGTGAATTCGGGGATAACCTTTACATCACCCCAGTAGATGACATCACAAGCTATAAATATATGAATTATAGTCATATGGCGATCAACGATACCTTGGACTTTTATCGCAGAGAGACAGATATAAAACGTTTAAAAGCCCGCTTTCCTAATGACATTGCAGGGGCTAATGCACTAAAAAGTGAAACCATCGCAGAAAGTGCCATTGAAACGTTGTATTCATATCAAGATTTCAGAAAAGCGCTTGCTTTAAGGATCGTAGACTCCACCCGTTTACTCTCTTCTGAATCCCAGCTAAGTGTTTACGAAACGTCAACTAATGATGATTTTGACCAATTAATTTCGTTATTTTATCGTCCTCAAATGCTCGTTCCGAAGAAATTAAAATCTAAAGCGACGACGATGTCTAACGTTCGGCTTCATTAATCGCATCAAATTAAAACATTTTTTAAAGGAGGAAAAATGGATGAATTTTCAATGGAGAAAACACCGTCAATAACCATCACTGACAACCGCGGGCTCAATATTCGTAAAATTGAATATTATCGCCACCCGAATACTCCCGAAATAACAGAAGAAAGACTTACCTTTCAATTAGTTGATATTCGAGGTTTTTTAGTGGAGTTGAGCGATCCACGTTTGCATGATGAAGCGTCATTCAATTTTCGTTTTAAAGCTGATTTGTCTGGGGTTGTATTGATGAGTGAGGGCGTGGATAACGGTCGTTCCGCGACGATTAACGACATAGAGAACCGGCTATTAGTAAGTGTTGATGCTAATGGTGTTACCCAAACTTACGATTACGAAGATAGCGACGCCATCGGTCGGCCATTGCGTTTAAAAGAAAAATTGGCGGATGGAAAGTGTCGTGTGACTGCGTGTTTTGAGTACGCGAATCATTCTATTCATTCTCAAGATGCTAACTTATGTGGTCAATGTATTTTACATTACGATACTGTGGGGTTATTGCAATTAGAGCAAGTATCGCTATTGGGGAAACCGATTTCTCAAACGCGGCGTTTAATTCAATATATTGAAGATGTCGAATATGAGGTTGATTGGCAAACGGATGAACGAGAGGAACGACTCGATACGACCCCATTTTCCTGTTATTGCATCACAGATGCAACAGGGGCAAGTTTAGAGACCAAAGACGCAAAGGGCCACCAACATCGGCAATCTTATGATATCGCAGGGCAATTAAAAGCATACAGATTAAAAGTAAAAGACGAGCTAGAGCAATGTGTTTTAAAGGAGGCTCAGTATTCTCCTTTTGGCTTAAAAATCAGTGAAGTCCTCGGTAATGGCATTATTACAAACTACGAATATGACCAAAAGACCCAACGCCTAGTGAGTATGAAAACTCAACGACCAGCAGAACATTTACTGGGGTTTAAATTAATTCAGCACTTAATTTACCAGTACGACCCCGTGGGCAATGTTATTTGTATCCATGATAAAGCAAGCCAAACGCGCTTTTGGTATAATCAAAAAATAGAGTCAAAACAATATTTTAGATATGACTCATTATATCAATTAGTCAGTGCGTCTGGGCGAGAAATGGCAAACCAAACTCGCCAAACCTCATTGCCTTCTCGTGGTGTTACGTTTGATAATGCAACCTATACTCGATATTTCCGTGTTTATAGTTATGATAACAGCGGTAATTTAACCAAAATTTCTCATCGCTCACCAGCAACAAATCAAAGTTATTCAACACAAATAGTTGTTAGCAATCAGAGCAATCGTGCAGTATTAAAAGAACTGATTTCAGGCTCTGAAAAAGTCGATGAGTTATTTACCTTTGCAGGACAACAGCAAACTCTCTTTCAGGGCCAACACCTTGATTGGACGTCTCACCAAGAACTTCGCTCCGTTAAAAGCGCCGATGTTATTGAACATTATCGTTATGATCATCAATATCAACGAACAGTAAAAGTGACTGAAAGTTCGGGACAAAAAACGCGCGTAATATATTTACCAAACTTAGAGCTAAAAAATCGCAATGATGATGAAAAATTAGAAGTGATTACGGTTAATGATTTGGTTGGGGTAACGTTGCAAGTTCTACACTGGGAATCCGGTATACCAAAAGGGATTGCCAATAATGCCATGTGTTACTCATTGAGTTCATTGACAGGAAACCAAGGAATTGAGCTTGATAACGACGGAAACATCATTAGCCAAGAAGAGTATTATCCTTATGGTGGAACGGCAATTTGGCTGGTAAATAATGCCTCTTTAGCGGGTTATAAAACGCGGCATTATGGCGGCAAGGAACTTGATATTACAGGGTTATATTATTATGGACGCCGTTATTATCAGCCCTGGGTTGGTCGCTGGTTAAGTGCAGACCCCCTTGGCGCTGCTGACGGGTGTAATTTATACCGAATGGCGCGTAATAACCCTGTGACGTATTATGATGAACAAGGGCAATACCCTAAAATTGCGCATTATATTTGGCTCGGTAACAAAGAGCTTCCCGCAGATGGCATCAGTAACATCGCTAGTTTTAAACATAATAACCCGCAATATAAGATTAATTTGTGGAGCGACAACCCGACTAAATTGAAAAATAACCTTATTGAACGCGGTTATAGCCAAGCAATATTCAATATTATCCATGTTCAAAAGCCCGCTCCCTTTGATTACCAATATCAAGCGGCGATTAACCGAGAATCAACGAATACCGCTTATGCAAATTATGCGGCGGCATCGGACATGATCAGGATCGGTGTCCTCAAGCGGTTTGGTGGGTTATATATGGATATTGATGTGATGGTCGATGGCCCAATTGGCGAAATTAGACCGTATTTAGACAACCAGGATGAACTTCCCGACCTCTTAATTCATCGGGGAAGAGATCACGGAGGGAAAACCGCGTTGGGCAATGCGGTTATTGCTGCCAAAAGGAATGCATTTAGTCTACATAGCGTAATGCGTTATATTCGTCATCTTTATTCACACAATGAAGTAGAGCCTTTTATTGGCGTAACCCCTCAAAATAGGTTCGATACTTTAACGGCTAAGAAAAACTATTATTATCCTAATTTTTCATGGAAATATCTTATGTGGCAAGGGAAACGTGCCATTCCCCATATGCGCCGTAATGTTACAGTTGATAGTACAGGTCCAGGGATGTTTGTCAGTTGGATACGTTCAAGTGCGCCATTTGATAAGGCATTGAGAGCCCGAAAACTGATTTATCAATCAGGTTTTTTTGGTCAGAGAGCCTCACTAATGAGTTGGCGGTTTGGGCTTAATGCAAATGGTCAAACATGGTATAAGCCACGTAAAGCTCGGCGGGCTTCTATCTGAAATTTAACCTCAATCTTGCTAAAAGATCAGTGAGATTGGGGTAATAATAGGTAAAAATCACTAACCCTCTGTTTATCGGAGTGTTCTACTAGAAAATTTAGCTTATTCACCGTAATTTGGCGCAATTCAATATCGACCAAAGATGCTTTTACGATGAAAAAATGTATTTTATTGCTGATTATGTTTACCAGCTTTAGCTACGCAAAGTCCAATTATCACGGTAATTCCTCCCGTCATGATACACAAGTTGTGCATATTTGTGCACTGTCGCCATTTTCTGAATTTTATGCAGAAGCCGCTTTTTCTGAGCAAAATGCACGGCAAAAAGTCTCTCGCCGCTGTGAGTTAGGCCAAGGAAACGGCAGTATTTTTTGTAAAGCCAAAGATGCGAAATGCAGCACCAGTAAAATATCGTTCAATGGCGATTACATTGAAGAGAGTATGGTTGTCTACACAAAAACATGGCAAAAAGGGGAGTATCTAGAAATTGATGAAAATATCCCTAACTTATCCCGCTATAATTTTGCTGATAAAATCGCCTCTTTCAGTATTCCAGATGGTTGGACAGTGCGTTTTTATGAAGGATTTAACTACACAGGGAAATACCACACGGAATCAGGTGGTACACATAATGCGTTAGGTTATGGCGAGAAAATTCGCTCCATCAAAATTATCCGTCGTTAAGTATTCTCATGAATAAGGCCAGGAAAACCTGACCTTATTCATGACTTAATGCTCTAATGTCACAGTATGAACATGGGGAAGGTTGCACTTTCACCATTAACAAACAGATCTTATCTCAGCCTATTAATGGTGACGTCTTAAGGTAAAACTAACTGCCAATCCTGCTCAGCCATTATTTTCCCATTGATTTGTAACTGTATTTGCTGCATTCCTGCATAATATTGTCTTGTCGTGATGGGTTTAACAGCATGCTTTTTCTCTAGGGTGAGGGTTTCATGGGCACCTAATGTCATAGTGCGCAATTTAAATACTTTGGGGGCGGTTTTTCCGTTTGCTTTCATAAAGCTAATAATATAATCGATCACCAAATTTTGCGGTTTATCACTGTATGAACGCAGAGAAAGTTTGAGTGTTAAATATTCGCCTAGTTTAATATTAGGCGTGACATTAAATTGCTCAATAGAGACATTTGCCTCATATTCAACGCCGATAAGTGCTAAGGCGTTGGGATCCCCTTGCTTAATTAATGTTCTTAGCGCTTGCTTAATAATCCACGTGATGTATTGCTGTTCTTGCGGCGTATTTGCCTGTTGTTTCCATTTTGCGAGTAATTGTGTCACGTAATCAGGGTGGTCTTTCGAAATATCATTAAGGTGATTTGCCACGCTTTTACGGACATATAGCTCACCATCAAATTTAAGTGCCTCCAAAATAGGGCGAGTAGCGCTAGGGTCTTGAATGAACGCTTGTAATTGCTCCCCCCAAGGGAGGCGAGGCCGCGTGCCCTCTGATGCCCAGCGTCGTACATGCACATTATCATCATTAGCACACTTGGCGAGAAAGTGCATGGTTTCATCAGGGTATTGTTTGATAAAAGGACGAATAGCCCATTCAGAGGTAAAAAGGGTGGTCAGTAACCTTAAGGCATCTAATGAAATTTCATAATGTGCTAGACCTTGTACTTGAATAAACTCCGCAAAGGGCCAAAGAGTAAATCCTTGTAGTTGGTTTTGTTTTAGCACTGAAATAATAATTTTAAGTGCGCTAGGGTAATTAGACGGCAGCGCTGTAATTAAAACATCTCGAATTGCATGGACACGCGCCTTCATTTCGAGTTGGGATATTTTAGGGGCTAAATCATACAATGCTTTTGCATTAAATTCGGGGTATTCAAGGCAAAGGAGTTCAGCAAGCTGTTGCAGTAGTGTCTCGTTAAAAAGGTGTTTAAATGCTTTATCATTTTGCTCGTCAGTTGCGCTTGTCATATCCATTCCCACTTCGCTATTGTAAGGGGGTATATTGCCTGAAATTGAGTTGGCAGAATATGCCATTTTTGTGCGAAGAATGAAAAAAACTTGTACTAGACCAATCAGTCCAGTACAGTAGCATGATGAACAAACACACTGAACACGATACACGTGAACATCTTTTAGCAACCGGTGAGCGCCTTTGCTCACATCTTGGTTTTACTGGGATGGGGTTAAGCGAATTGCTGAAAACAGCGGAAGTGCCTAAAGGGTCGTTCTACCATTATTTTCGCTCTAAAGAAGCGTTTGGTGTTGCCATGCTTGAACGTTACTATGCAGACTACTTGCAACGGCTGACCACTCACTTTACTCAAGGGCCGGGAAATTATGGTGACCGTTTTTTCGCGTATTATGGTGAAATGTTTCAGCAGGTATGCCAGCTCAGCCAAACTAACGGTTGTCTCACGGTAAAGTTGTCTGCTGAAGTGTGTGATTTATCAGAAGATATGAATAAAGCGATGGATGATGGTGTTCGACAAATTATTGGTTTGCTTGCGGATACTTTAGAAAAAGGTCGTCAAGAAAAGTCGCTTTATTTTACGGGGGATCCTTTATCGAAGGCTCAAGTTTTCTATGCACTTTGGTTAGGTGCAAATTTACAATCAAAAATTACACGCAGCACAGTTCCATTGGAAAAAGCCTTGGAACATGTAAAAAATATACTGTGTACGCCAAATAATTAATTGGCGTTTTTATTTACTCAGTTAATAGTCGACTGGTCTAATACGGAGCCATTATGTCGCAACAAAAATTATTCACACCGCTCAAAGTCGGTGCTTTTACAGCAAAAAATAGAGTATTCATGGCACCACTGACGCGTTTGCGTAGCATCGAGCCGGGTGACATTCCCACTGCATTAATGGGGGAGTATTATCGTCAGCGTGCGAGTGCGGGGTTGATTATCTCAGAAGCAACACAAATTTCAGCGCAAGCAAAAGGTTATGCGGGGGCTCCAGGATTGCATAGCGCAGAGCAAATCACGGCATGGAAAGAGATCACAGCACAAGTACATGAAGCGGGTGGGCATATTGCTGTTCAATTGTGGCATACCGGGCGAATTTCTCATGAAACATTACAGCCAGAGGGGCAGGCTCCTGTTGCGCCTTCAGCGTTAAACGCCAATACACGGACATCACTGCGTGGCGATGATGGGCAAGCAATTCGCGTGGATACCACTACACCAAGAGCATTGGGACAACAAGAGATCCCAAAAATCGTTGATGATTTTCGTCAAGCTGTAGAAAACGCACGCCAAGCAGGGTTTGATATGGTGGAATTGCATGGTGCTCACGGGTATTTGTTGCACCAATTCTTATCACCAGAGGCGAATCATCGTGATGACCAATATGGTGGTAGCATTGAAAACCGCGCCCGTTTTCTGCTAGAAGTGATTGATGCAGTCTGTGAACAATGGGCACCAGAGCGAATTGGTATTCGTTTATCGCCAATTGGCAGTTTCCAAAATACGGGGAATGGCCCTGATGAAGAAGCGGATGCGTTGTATGTTATTGACGCGTTAAACCAACGTGGTATCGGTTATTTACATCTCTCTGAGCCTGATTGGGCTGGTGGAGAGCCTTATACCGAAGCATTTCGCCAGAAAGTTCGCCAATGTTTTGACGGTGTGATTATTGGTGCGGGTGCTTATACCCCTGAAAAAGCGGAAGACTTAATCGAAAAGGGATTGATTGATGCAGTGGCTTTTGGCCGTGACTTTATTGCTAACCCTGATTTAGTCGCTCGTTTACAACAAGATGCACCACTGAATCCTCAGCGACCAGAATCATTTTATGGTGGCGGCGCAGAAGGTTACACAGATTATCCTTTTATGAAGTAGAAATATAATAAAAATAGGCACAATCAATCGAAAACCATGAAGACTGATTGTGCCTATTTTGTAATGTATACATTACAATTCTCTATTTTTTTCTATCTTATGTAATCTAAACGTTACCAATCTAACCGAAGTGTGCTCCAAACACTCTCCCTCAGCGCAGTGGGAACACCATGATGTTCCGCCAGTTCTCGCCATGTTGAAACTACCGTAATTGTCTCATCAATAATCTTTTGCGCTTTATTACGGCGAAGGTGGGTAATTTGTTCGGTAATTGATAACAAATCATCATGGGTAAAATTATCACGCTTACCGGCTAAGGATAATTGGTGTGACTGTACCCATTCTGAGTCTTTTTTATAACTCCATGCGAGGTCATAAGCGGGCGCTAGTTGCCACTCATATTCGTCATTTACCATAAAGGACCAATTTTTGGTGTGGTCATCATGGTTACGGGCGATAATATTAAATACCATTCGGCGATAAATTTGCTCCTGTTCTTTATTCGACAAACCCAATTGCCGCGCCGTTAACAGCAATTCTTCGTAACTGAATGCGCCAGGTTTTCGAAAATCAGCATGTGCTAAACCGCACAAACTTAACACGTGATATTTTAAGTTACCCACACGATCAAACCGTTTGGTCATAAAATGGGCGCGACCACTTTGCGATTCCCGCAATAACTCACATTCGGACATTTCAATACCCACTTGCGTGGCCATTAGGTAATAAACATACTCCATGACCCCAAACCCTTTTGGGTCACCAAAGGTTTCTTTATTGGTTTGGTGTTCGACCACGCCATCAAATTTAAGTAAGTAATGTTCAAAACCTTCAGGGACGGTAACTTGGCCTGAACGTATTTCTGTTCGATCTTTATTGACTGCGACTACGGCTTTAGCGCGTGCGCCACCTGCGGAGGTACCGATTTGCAATAGTTTAGACATTGAAGATTCTTCGCTATCGGTTAAGTGTAAATCATCTCGTGCATCCAACACTTTTTGAGCGATATTCACCAATTCTTCAATCAAGATAGGGGCATCTTCTTCCGCGTTTGGATAATTTGTCGGTTGATATTCAAGTGCGCCCATGCCTCGAGTTCCGGTATAGAGCAAGCGGTCTAAGGCTAAAAATTGCGATTTATCTTTACCTTGGCGTGCAAGCCACGCATTGATTAAGGCGTTTCCAAAATCATCAGGTAATGAATCTGCAAATACAGCAGGTAAGCCACGATAGGTATCAACCGGCAAACTGCGAAATGTATAAGTTTGTGAACTTAATGGTAAGTGAAGCGGGGAGAGGCTAAAACCCTCTTTTTGCCACTCCTTGGTGTATTCGAACGTCGCAAATCCACTATCATCTGTGTAGGCCAAATAGCCAGTCGGGATATTATCAAAAAAGACGGTGCAAGATTTGGCTATCATATTGAACCTTTATTTTTTCGGTTAGCTAACATTTCTTTGACAGAGAGTTTAGTCTGTATTTGGTTACGTCTAACATTTTGTTGTTTAACGATTTCAGAAGGACGCAAAGACGGCGGGGGCACTAAGGTATCGAACCCTTCCAGTAAATTGAGTTCGCGTAATACACTAATAAAAGTGCCAAGGCTGCAAGTGCCTTTTTGTATTCGCGCATAAGTCGGTCGGCTAATCCCTAAATTTTCAACGAGTTCTTCCTGTGATATGCCTCTTGATTGTCTATAATATTCAAGGCGGTTATAAAGTTCTTGTGTGATTGCAAAGTCAGACATTGCCATTGAAATTTTCATATTAGCCTCGACTGTAATGTATATATTACAAATTAGCGTTTATTTGGCTATTTTGCAATGTATACGTTACAATTTACTCCTTGTCTATTAGCTTTAAAGAATCGAAAAAATGCCAAAAAGAAAACAAATTATTCCTAAATCAATGGAAAAATTAGCCCAGCGAGCAGGTTATGCCCCTGCTGTGCTCGTTGGCGATACGCTATATTGTGCAGGGCAAGTGGGGCGTACCGCAGATTTACAGGTGATTGACGATCCTGAGGCCCAATTTCAAGCCTGTTGGGAAAATTTACGTCTAGTTCTCAATGAGGCAGGCTTTACTTTCCACGATATCGTTGAAATGACAACATTTCATGTGGAGATGAAAAAGCATATGGATGTTTTTCGCCGCGTCAAAGATGCTGTTTTTCCTCGAGGTGAGTGTGCTTGGACCTGTATTGGTGTCTCTGGATTGGCCCACCCAGGATTGCTTGTGGAAATTAAATGTATTGCTGTAAAAACAGTTAATGAATAAGACAATTCGCTCTTTTCTTTTGCTGAAAAAACCTCGTACAGTAAAGGTCTATTTATTCTCATTGAGTTGCTTATGAAACGCATTCTTTCATTAATGACAGCGGGCTTTCTCTCATTATGCAGTATGACAAGTGCGCTTGCGGGTGACCCCGGTCCGTACCGTTTAGTGTTTCTCGATATATCCCAAGCCCCGTATAACGATGGGCAAAAATTATTGATTGAGCTGCGGGAAATGATCGCACTTCCTGACGAGCAAAATCGGCAATGTTTTATTTGTGACAATAATGATGATAGCTATTCTGTTGAAGTGCTCTATGTCTATTCTGCACCCGTGGGGCTATTAACGGAAGACCTCCGCAAAGCCGTGGAGGGCGATAAGCAAGCAAAAACCCGCATGCAAACGGTTTTAACTGAGTTTCATGATAAGCAAGGTGAGGGTGTCGATGGCTTATTGTTATATGAGCATGTGGCGGGTAAAGTGAATATCTATACGATGGATAAAAAAATTGGGTCTAAACTGGAGGTTGAAAGTAAAGCAGTGAAAAATCATTTACTGCATTCCAGCTTAGACAATTTGTTAGAGAAAGCGGCAAATAAAATAGATAGGCCTGTTTGATTAACAACGCCCCTGATGCTAAGGGGTTTCAAATTGCGTTAAGGCGGTTGAAAACTTCTCAATCAGCCGCTTAAAATCGCCAATCTCATCATCACTCCATTGATTAAACATTTGTTGATAAAACTGATAGCGAGTTTGGTCAATTTTAGCGGTCATCTCTTTTCCCTGAGGGCTTATCAGAGCGTTATGAATGCGCTTATCTTGGCTATCTTGCTGGCGGATGACTAGTTGTAATGCCACTAATTTTCCCACTTGGCGGCTGACCGTGGTGTAATCCCGCCCAACCATATTGGCTAACTCAACAATGCCTACAGGCCCAAACCTGTCTATACCTATCAGCAAAGGGAACAATGCTTTATCTAAATTAATGCCTGCGGCTTTAATGAGGATATCATCGCGGTTAGGATCATTAAATTGGAAAACAATCCGCAACAACGCGCTATGGAGTTCATCTATTTGCCGTAAATTAGGTGTATTTTGCATATTATTTCTTGGTGTTTAATTTATCTTCATTTAATATGTGCATTATACACCTATGTGAAAGGAATAAAAATGAAAGCAGCTATCGTGAAAAATAAAGGGGAGACCCCCGTTTATGATGATGTTGATGCGCCTATCGAACAAGAAGGGCACTTTCTCATTAATGTGGAAGCAAGTGCATTAAGTCAGTTGGCGAGAGTGCGTGCAGCAGGAACCCATTATAGCTCCCCTAAACACTACCCATTTATTGCAGGAATTGATGGAGTAGGTCGGCTCGAAAATGGTCAGCGCGTCTATTTTTTATTACCTGAAGCGCCATGGGGCGGCATGTCAGAACAAACGTTAGTGCCAATAACTCATTGTATTCGTGTACCTGAAAATCTCGACGCGGCACTGGCTGCGGCAATTGCCAACCCAGGTTTTTCATCTTGGGCAGCACTGACTCGCCAAGCGAAAATTCAAGTAGGGGATACTGTTTTAATTAATGGTGCAACGGGAACATCGGGCACGCTTGCCGTCCCCATTGCGAAACACCTTGGGGCATCAAAGGTGATCGTCACAGGGCGTAATCTTGAAAAACTTGAACAGTTACGCCAACAAGGTGCTGATGAAGCCATTCCACTGGATAAACTTGCAGAAGAATTACCGCGCTTATTTAATAAAGGCATTGATATTGTTCTTGATTATTTATGGGGGGAAAGTGCAACGGCCATCCTTAATGGCGCGATAAATGTGGAAAGTGACCCAATTCGTTTTGTGCAAATTGGGTCAATCAGTGGCGATGCAATCCAATTAAGCAGCAAAGTATTACGCTCTTCGAGCCTGACATTGATTGGCAGTGGATTAGGCAGTGTTTCCCTTGAGGATTTAGTGACTTGTGTTGGGGAGCTATTATTCGCTACCGCAGAGAAAGGGTTTAACTTGCCTTACCAAACAGTTCCATTAAGCCAGTTAGCCCATGTATGGCACGATGGCGGCAGCGATATACGCTCTGTGTTTTTGGTTTCTTAATCAGTGGGGCATTAGGCCCCATTTTCGTTGCTTATCAGCTTAGTAGATTCAATTATTATCGCTATCCTACAGTGTCACACTTCAAATATTTACCTCAAGCTGCGCAATTTGTTGCATTTCATTTAGTGACACACATCATATGTTAATCATTTGTGACTTTTAAGTTATCGACAATTACTTTATATATAAACTATATCTAAACGGTAAAGTTAATAGATAAAGTATAGGAGTTGTTGATGACGAAATATTTTACTAAGCCCCACAAGATCCATTTCTCTGAGTGTGATCCCGCGGGGATCGTGTTCTACCCGCAATATTTCGTGAT